>PHEL01000016.1 GCA_002842925.1 Alphaproteobacteria bacterium HGW-Alphaproteobacteria-14 | reverse complement strand
CGTCTGCTCATCTTATCTCCTGTCATACCCACGCTGTGGGCGCTGTCAGGCAGATAATCCACTTATCCCAGTGTGCAGTTTTGTCAGGCCACCTCTCCCTCGAATTGATTTGACAGGCGATGATGCCCGGCCTTATTTACGTATTTAACATACGTGATAAAGGAGCGGGCGATGCCAATCCAATCTGGTGTGCTGGTGATCAGCCTGGTGTTGATGGCAGTGGTTGCAGGGTTCTTTATCAGCGCAGTTCGCGCCAGCCGCAAACCTGATACCGGCGCTCCGCGCGAAGCTGTGCGAACGCGCTTCATTTATGCCTTGCTGGCGGTTGGGGTCATCGTCACCGCCGTATCATTGCGGCCATGGCCGCATGCCATCAGTGCCGCCAACGGGCCAAGCGCCACCGTCAATGTGACCGGGGCCATGTGGTATTGGGAAATTGATCGTGAAACCGTGCCGCTCGGCGTGCCTGTCATCTTCAACGCCCGCACGACCGACGTCACCCATGGTTTCGGGGTCATGGACAGTCAGGATCGCCTGCTGTTCCAGACTCAGGCGATGCCGGGTTACGTGAATCAGGTGGAGCATGTTTTCCGCCAGCCCGGGGTCTATCGCATCGTCTGCATGGAATATTGCGGCATCGCGCACCACGCGATGACCAATGAATTCACGGTCGCGGCTGCAAACTGAAACAGGGGGCACGATGATGGACAACAACTCTGCGCAAAGGTTGCCCGGCCCACAGGCTGGCGCAGTCAAATTCACTATGCTGCTGGCGGGTGTTGTGCTGCTGCTGATGATGGTTTTCGGCTTTGTCATGCGCGCCGCGCAAGGCGATCTGCTCGATCTCGATCCGGCCATGTTCTATCAATTGCTGACCGCGCATGGGGCGGGAATGGTGGGAACTGCCGGGCTGACCGGGGCGGCCATCCTGTGGTATTTCATGGGGCGTTACGTACCATTGGCGCGCGGGGTGTTCTGGGCTTTTCTCGGCCTGTTCCTGCTCGGCGTTGTTCTGATCCTTGGCGCAATCTTCATCGGCGGCTATGCTGGCGCGTGGACGTTTCTGTTCCCGCTCCCGGCAAATAGTGGCGGGGTGTGGGGAGCGGATGCGGCGGCCGCTTTCCTGCTCGGCTACGTCGCTATCGGGGTTGCATTTCTGCTGCTCTATCTCGAAGTCGGGCGCAAGCTTATCGCGGCCTATGGCGGCATCGGCGGGGCGCTGGCCTGGCCGCTGGTGATGGGCAAGGGCACGGTAGAAGATGCGCCGCCGCCCGCTGTCGTGGCGGCCATGGCAACCACGATCTTCAATACCATCGGCACGGTTGTCGGTGCGGCGGTTCTCGCCAGCAGCCTCGTCAATCTCTATTTCCCTGAGTTCAAGGTCGATGCCTTGCTGGCCAAGAACATGATCTATTTCTTCGGCCATGTGTTCATCAATGCCAGCATCTACATGGCCGTGATCGCGGTTTACGAAATCATCCCGGAATATACCGGCACCCCTTGGAAAACGTCGCGGGTTTTTGCGGGGGCATGGTCGCTGGTGTTGCTGTTTGTCATGGCGGTCTATCCGCACCACCTGTTGCAGGACACTGTCATGCCCGCATGGTCGCTGGCGATGGGCCAGATTGTTTCCTACCTGTCTGGCATTCCACTGCTCGCAGTCACGGCGTTCTCGCTGATTGTCTATCTGCGCAAGGCAAACGCCATGCGCTGGGATCTGGCCTCGGCGCTGCTGGTGCTGGGGGTGGCCGGCTGGTCGGTGGGGTCGGTACCGGCGATCATCGACGGTATGATCTCGGTCAACAAGGTGATGCACAACACCCAGTGGGTTCCGGGACATTTTCACATTTACCTCATCCTTGGTGAAGTGGCGATGGCCTTCGGTTTCATGATGTGGCTTATCGGTAAGCCTGAGCACAAGGCTATCGGCGGTTTTAACTGGGCCGTATTCAGCGCCTATGTTCTCGGCGGGGCGGGGTTTACGCTGATGTTCCTGATTTCTGGTGCGCTTTCGGTGCCGCGCCGCTGGGCGGTGCATGCGCCGGAATGGGTGCTGCAAAGCCAGATCGCCACTGGCTTTGCCTTGCTCGTTATCCTGGGCGCGGCGATGTTTGTGCTGCGTTATCTGCTAGGGCTGAAACACTCGGCGGGGCGGTGATGCGATGCAGGCGCTGCTGGCATCGCTGTTGGTTGTCGTTGCCGGGGGCGGGCTGCTGTGGCAGGCAACCGATGGCGGGCAGGCGCTGACAGCGGAAAGCGCGCGGCGCCTTGCCGTCCAGCGCGCCCCGCAGCCGGTTTCGCCATTTGCGCTGGAAACCATGTCGGGCGCATCGGCCGCAATTCCTGATGCTCGCGGCAAAGTGGCTCTGGTCGAGTTCATCTACACCACCTGTCCGACGCTGTGCCAGTCAGCCGGGGCCGACATGTTCCGGCTGGGAAACAGGGTCAGGGAAGCCGGGCTTGCTGATCGGGTCACGCTGATGTCGGTCAGTTTCGATCCCGAATTCGATACGGTCGAACGGATGCAATCCTATGGGGAGCGTCATGATGCCGACGGCGCGCTGTGGACCATCGCACGCCCGCGCCCGGACGTGCTCCCGCAAATACTGAGCGACTTCGGCGTAATCGCCATTCCTGACCGGATGGGCGGCTATACCCACAATGTTGCGGTTCATGTGGTGACGGCTGATGGCAGGTTGGCCGCAATCCACGATACCGGCGATTTCGAAGGGATTATTGCCGCCGCGCGAAAGGCCTTGCGATGAAGCGCCACCTGCGACCTGGCTTGGCCGCCATCATCATGTTCGCCTGCATATTGGGGAACCGCACGCTTGAAGCTGATCCTGTGCTGCACGTGCTGGTGCAACTGCCGCTACTTGGGGTGTGCGGCGCATTGCTGGCACCGCGCCGCGAATGGTGCTGGGCGCAGGGCGGGTTTGCGCCATTGCTGGCCGCCCTGTTCGGTATTGCCTTCTGGATGCTGCCCCGCTCGATCGATGGCGCGGTGACTTTCCCGGTGATGACGGCGGCCAAATTCCTGTCGGTCCCGTTGATCGGAATGTTGCTCGCGATTGGCTGGCGGCAAGCGCACGCCTTGTTGCGCGGTTTTCTGAAAGCCCAGACCGTTTCGATGGCGGGATTCATGGCCTTCCTGTTCACCCATTCGCCGGTCCGGTTGTGCAACAATTATCTGATCGATGACCAGTGGCGGCTGGGCTTCGGCTTCCTGTTCCTCGCCATCGGCCTCGCCATGGTGTGGACGATCCCGTTGCTTTTCAACGCGCGGCCACGTGCATCGCCGCGTACCCGCGCAGAGCCCATGACGCACGTTCAATCAGGAGTTCCCGCATGAAACGCAGATTTATCCCGTTTGCCGCACTGACCTTCGCACTGACTTTCGCACTGGCCGCTTGCGGGAAGAGCGCCGACGACACGCCGGATACCTCAAGCACGGCGCAGGTCGATCCTGTCGCTGCTGCACCGGCGCAAGCCCTAAAGCCGGCGGCTGTCGCTGCCACCGATCCCGTAGCCCACGGCAAAACCCTCTTCGCCCGATGTGCGTCCTGCCACAGTATCGCACCCGGCAAGAACGGCATTGGCCCATCGCTTCATGCAATTACGGGCAAAGCTTCGGCATCGCTGGCTGAATTCACCTATTCCCCGGCGATGCAGTCCGCCAATCTCACGTGGGATGATGCGACCTTGTCGGCCTATCTCGAAAATCCGCAGGGTCTGGTCAAAGGCAACCGGATGGCGTTTGCCGGGTTGAAGAATCCGCAGGATCGCGCCGATTTGATCGCCTACCTTCACACGCTGAAATGACGCGCAGCACCGCCGTTGGTTGCCATGTCAGCATGACCATGGGCGATACTGCCGCCGGCAAGCCGGCCCAGTATGCGTTCATCGAGAGCTTCAACGATAAGTCGCGCGACGAATGTCTGAACGCAACGCTGTTCACAACACTGGCCCTTGCACTCGTCTCTGGATTATGAGGCCTGCCGCAACCACGCGCAGCAGGGCGGTTTACGGTTGCCAAACCTGAACGGGCGCATCCTTCTGGCCGTCTCTTCAGCAATATCAGGCGGCGTTTGCGCGGCCCGTCTCTGGCCTATCCTGCATCGCTTCAGTTTGCCTGATAAACAGGGGATGGGTTAACCTGTCGCGAATGCGCCAAGCAATGCGGTTGCCTCGTTCTCGATCTCGCCAAAGCCCTTCGCCTTTGCCGTAACGGCGGCCTTGCGCAACACAATCAGCGCTGCCTGCTCGTCCCCTTCATTGTCGCGGGCGATGAGCATCTGACCCATACGCAGATCGGCGAGCGCAGAATAGAAGGTGATCGCGTGGCGCTCGCAGGTTTCGGCCGCGGCGATCAGATGTGTTTCGGCGTCGTCGTAGCGGCCTAGAACCGTTGCCAGAGCGCCCAGATGGAGCGCGACCGGGCCTTCGGCGGTCAGCCCGCCGGCAGATGAGAATTGCGTCGACCAGGGGGCAAGAATGTCAGACAGCGCCTGTGCGTAGCGCCGATCCTCGCAGGCGACGGCGGCCACGGCATATTCGGTCATACCATTCAGCCAGGTCGCATCCTGCGGCAATGAGTAATTCGAGGCTGCAAATTCCGCCAGAATCCGTTCTGCATCGTCCAACCGCCGCGCCTGCGCATAGGCCATCGCCAGCGAAGCACGAATCGTCGGGAGGCCGGGATTTGCATCGGCCATCGCCTGCAGCATCGGAGCCATCGCCCCCATCGAACCACGCATCCAGTTGATCGCGGCGAACTGGACGCCGCAGCACATCTGAGCATCGGGCTGGCCGCATTCGGCACCGATAACGGCGGCCTGCTGGGCAAGCTTCTCGGCCTCTGCGAGATCGCCAGCGATTTGTGCCCGCTTGGACATGTGGAAGGTGTATTCCCATTGCAGCAGCGGCAGGCTGAGTTTGCGTACAAGCTCTTGGGCAATGGCGTAGCAGCGATCCGCCTCGACGATGTCGCATGCCCTGACCGCTGCGGTGGCGCGGTACATGGCTGCGAAGTAGAGTTGTAGCGGGTCGCCCAGTCGCTGGGCCCGCGCCAACGCGTCGGCGGTCCACTCGAGCGACTGTTTGACCAGCGAGGGTACAGCAAGCGAAAACGCCATCTGGTTCTGGATCCGCACCAGGGTCGCTTCGTCGGCGCAATCGCGGGCAATCGCGAGCGCTTCTTCGGACAGGGCGCGGCGATGTTCGAGCGTGGTGCCAAACGCGAGTTCGGACAACAGCAGGCCAAGAACCCGTGCCCGGTCGACAACGCCTGGCGGCAATCGCTGAAGCGCCAACTCCAACTGCGCGACCTTTTCCGCATCGGCGGCTCCGGAGGTGCTGTGCCAGCCGCGGTCATTGGCGAGCGCGGCGCGCACCAGCCGTTCGGTGTCGCCAAGGTTTGCGGCAAGATCGCCAGCGGCCAGCAGTGTTGTGCGGTAGGCGGGATTGCCTGCCTGCCGCTGTGCCGTGCCGAGCCCGATCGCAAGATCGATCTCCAGCACTCTGTCGGACACGCCATGGTCATGCGCCAGCGCAGTTGCGAACTGGAATTGCCGCATTGCATCGGCTGGCGCGAGCGCATTCAAGGCGGAACAACCGGCCTCGTAGGCATAGCGGACGGCCTTCTCGACATCCTCATTGCGCGGGGAGTGGCACCAATGTCGCGCCAGCTCTGCGGCGCGCAGACCCGGTCGATTGCGGCACAGGTCTTCCAGTGCGACCGCCACCTGCCGATGCGCAACAACCCGCCGTGCGGGGCCGATTTCCTCGTAAAGCACGTGCTGGATCAGCGCATGTGTGAAGTGGTACCGGCCAGCGCTGCTCGAAAGCTCGCGGATCAGGCCAGCCTCGCTCGCCTGATCCAGCAAGTCGATCAGGTCACCATCATCCATGCCGGCAGACCGGCCAAGCAGATCAAAGTCGAAGTCGCGTCCGATGACGGCGGCCATGCGCAACAGAATCAGCGCTGCCGGGTTGACAAAGATTCTCAACCGATTTAGTTGGCTTAATGCCATTGAGAGAAATCTCTTCGGCAATATTGGCCCGATCAAAGGCCCGCGGCGACTAATCGGGTAACAGCTTGCCCCGCGTTAACAACAGCTAAAGCGTGCGATGCCGAGGCGGCGGCGCCAGGCATCGTGTTCCTCCAACATTTTTTGAAGAGGCCACGATGCGCATGAAATTTCTCTATACCCTCATTAAGGTGGGGGTGATCGAAATTGTACAAACGTCTCAGAAGTCACATGCGACCGCTGCGCAAGCCAGCGTATTGATGCTTGCATCTCTATTGATCTTCAATGATCGGGCAGCAGCGCAGACCATGGAAGGCAATGACACGCAGGCGGTTGAGGAAATCGTCGTAACCGGAAGCCGGATCGCCCGGCCCGAAGGGTCGCAATCAGGGCCGTTCATTGCGGTATCGGCTAAGGAATTTTCGTATACTGGCACTTCTAATGTCGAACAATTATTGAATAGTTTCCCGCAATTGGTGCCGGGACTTACTGCGGCATCGGGGTCAATTACCGAAGGTGATGGCAGCGCCACTGCCGATCTGCGGGGGCTTGGCGCGCAACGCACGCTGGTGCTGGTCAATGGCCGGCGCTGGCTGTTTTCCGATGCGCAGCAAATTGCCGATCTGAATACCATACCACAGGCACTGGTCGAACGGGTCGAGATTGTCACCGGTGGTTCTTCCGCCGTCTATGGTTCCGATGCCGTCTCGGGGGTCGTCAATTTCGTACTCAAGACCGATTTCGAGGGTTTTGAGGCATCGGCCAAGACTGGAGAGACCGTGCGCGGCGATGGCACCGAGCTCGATTTCAACATTCTTACCGGGGGCAATTTTGCCGATGGTCGCGGCAATGTTGTTCTCTCGATCAATTATCTGAAGCGCAATGGCATCCGAGCCAGCGCCCGTAATTTCTCGCGTCAGGGTTTTCTTGAAGTCCTGGATCAATCCGGTCAAGCTCAATTGGTGCCGGGTGGCGGCAGCGCCACGGTCCCGGAAGGGCGGGTCTCTGGCTTCCCGACTGGCGCTGCCCTTGCCAGCTTTCCTGACCTTGCCGCAGCGCTTCAAGCCGCCGGGCTTGGTGGTGTCGGCGCCCTCGGTTTCATCGTCGATGATGGTGTGCCCCGACCGTTCCAAAGCCCGCAGGATCTGTTTTCATTTGCGCAGTTCGACAATATCGTAATCCCGCAGGAACGCTGGGTCGCCAGTGGTTTTACCGATTTTGACCTGACTGACCGGATCACCGCCTATGCCGAAGCCACCTACAGCAACAATGTCGTATCGATACCGATTGCCCCGGCGCTGCTGACCCAGACGATCCGGATTCAAACCGACAATCCGCTGATAAGCCAGGAATTGCGCGACCTGTTTGCTGCGATCGATGCCATTGATGATACCCGGGGCGGTATTGCAGGCGATGGTATCACCGCCCTCAATTTCTCACGTCGTATGTTGGAGAGCGGCAATCGCGTAACCCGCACCGAACGCAATGCCTATAAATTCACTGCTGGACTGAGGGGTGATATTGGCAGTTTGTCGGATAGCGCCTTCAAGGATATCGGCTTCGACGGCTATTACAGCTATGCCCGGACAACCAATGCCCTGTCGCGGCAGGGCGTGCTGTCCCGCAGCCGGTTCAATCAGGGCATTTTGCTCAATGATGAGGGCACGGCTTGCCTCAACCCTTCGGGTGGCTGCGTTCCCTTCAATCCATTCGGTGCGAATATCCTGTCCAAGGATGTGATTGATTTCCTGTCGGTCAATGGGGCTGGCGGTAATTCGACCTCCACCCTGCAAGTAATCGCGACCAGCGTCGATGGAACGCTTTTTGATTTGCCGGCCGGTCCGCTTGGACTTGCGATCGGGGGCGAATGGCGCAAGGCATCCTCGCGCTTCGTTCCCGATGATTTCACCGCGACAGGCGATGTTGCCGGCTTCTCCGCCGCTGCTCCTGCAACCGCTGGCAGCACCGAGGTCTATGAAGGATTTGCTGAAGTACGCATCCCCTTGCTGAAGGACCTGCCATTCGCGCAAGATGTCACGGCGAATGCTGCTGTCCGTTTCTCCGATTATGACATTGACGGCGTCGGCAGTGTCTGGACCTATTCCGCCGGACTGGAATGGGTGGTCAGTCCTGAAATTGCCCTGCGCGGCCAGCTCCAGCGCGCCATTCGTGCGCCGTCTCTCCTCGAATTGTTCGCGCCGGTATCAACCGGGATTACGGTGATTCTGGATCCCTGTGCCACCCCGGCTGCCGCTGCCGATGCCGGCATTCGCGACACCTGCATTGCCAATGGTGTTCCGGCAGCCCTGGTAGGTAACAGTGCCATCCAGACCAGCACGACTCTGGGCACGCTGGTGGGCGGCAATCCCGATCTCGATGCCGAGACCGCCGATTCTTTCTCACTAGGTGCCAGCTATACGCCTCAATTTGCGCCCGGACTGCGCTTCAAACTCGATTATTATAACATCAAACTCGATGATGCGATTGCCGGCCTTGCCGGCGGCGCTGCAAATACCGTCGATCTCTGCTTCAATGTTCTGCAAGATGCCGATAGTGCTGCCTGCCGGGCCATCAACCGTGATCCGCTGACCGGCTCGATTGGTGGCGGCGGCGTTGGCATCGATGAGCGCAATGTCAATCTGTCACGGATCAGGGTGTCGGGCATCGATATCGGAATCGATCACAGCTTCGACCTGGACTGGGGTCTGGTTTCCGGTCAGAGCAGCGTCACGCTATCATTCGTCGGATCTTGGCTCGATCGCTTCACGACGACACCAGTACCCGACCTGCCAACATTGAAGAATCGCTGTGCTGGTGCTTTTGGGTCGATCTGTGGCGAACCAAAGCCCGAATTCAAATCGACCAGCCGGGTTACTTGGCAGCAGGGACCACTGAATCTAAGTGTGCGCTGGCGGCTGATCGGGTCAGCCGAGGATGACCGGATCGTCATTGGCGGCCGCGCCCCGGAACTGGTGGCGCTGCAGAAGATTTCCGCCCAGCATTATTTTGATCTCACCGCCTCATGGGATATCTTCGAGGGGCTCAATCTGACCTCGGGAATTCTCAACCTGCTGGACAATGCGCCGCCGCGGACGATCAATGTAATATCAGCCAATTCGCGCCTCAACACCTATGACGGTGTTGGCACCCGTATCTTCGCAACGCTTACAGCCCATTTCTGAACGGTTTTCATTGGGAGACTTCGATGACAATCAAACTGCTGGCCCTGCCGCTGCTGCTGCTGCTTGCCTTCCCAGCATTGGCAGATGAGTCTGAGGCATCCGGTGCGATCGTGGTCCAGAACCATTACCATCCCAAGGCCGGGAAGGAACAATTGGTGCTGGAAACCCGCCTGCGCGCTTCGGCGGTCCGCAAACACTTGGGACTAGTGGTCGGCCGGGTTCTGGTACGTGAGGATAATGTCATCGGGCAGCCTTATGTTATCTGGGAGGCAGATTATCCTTCGGCCGACGCACGGGCCCGGGATCTCGCCGCCCTCGATAACTCTGAGTCTTTCAAAGCGATCCAGCAGCAGATGGGTCCGTTGCTCGAAAAATTCGAACGCGTTATCTGGCGGGTCTCAGAATAGGGGGGCATCAGGAATTCCTGGGACACGATACTTGACTCCCCAATTATCGTGCCCGCTACTTCGGTTCGCGTCTCGCGGGGGATCATGATGCGAGTCGGCGCGCTTTACCACTTTCCTCGAAGGGCTTCACTCCGGCGACAGGGGCCCATTCGAAACGGCAGAAGGTTTCCGCCCCGTCCTGGGCAATTAGCTTGAAGGTATGCAGCGCGTGATATTCGGCCCGCGCATAGCTTGACGGGGTGACAAGCATGGTCGCAGCGACCGTGCCCGGCCGCGCGGCAAGGTGGGTGTTGGCGTATTGCAGCACGCCCTGCGTGCCGTCTTCTGGCAGGTCGGGCTTACGTGCGGGTGCGCGCAGCTGGAGCATGTCGAGCAGCTTCTGGAACCACGTTTCGGGCGGGTCTGGCTCAGGCACGCCGGCATAGGCAAACCCCAGGAACGCCTCGGGCGTCTGGGCAAAGAAGATCGGCAGTGTGATGGCGATGAGATCGGATTCGCCGCCGCTTGGCAGGTGGAACTTGACTGCCATCCCGCGCACATCGAGCGCGCTGTCGCGTTCAACCGGCGAGCCAGAGCCGTTGGAATAGCGCACGGTGACCGGGATTAACCCGCCCTGGAACTGTTCGGCAAAGGTGAAATTCCGCGCGGCTTGCGAGGCAACAAAATGGCCGGTCACGCCGATGCCCACCGCGTGCACCGGGCGCATGTCCGTGCGATGATCGGGATAGTCCGCCTCAAGTGCGTCGTAGAGGCGCTCGCTCATGCTGGGCAGTTCGTCAATCGGATCACCACCGTTGCCGGTGTTCGCGCGCAGCACATTCTCGAACGTGGGTGCTTTCTCCACCCGCTTGCCAAGCCGCCAGTGTTCGCGTTTCACCCCCATCAGGTCAAGGATGGTGGCGATCACCGAGGTGTGATCGTAGGGGACATCGCCCTCAGCGCGGAACACGGTGCTCTGCTCGACGAAGGGTGACACCAGGATCAAAGGCACGCGCACGCCAAAGCGGTCGAACTGGAAATCCTGTTCGCATAGCTCGGGCCGGGGCGTGGTGCTGTCGCCCGCCCACGGCGCAACCGCGTTCGACGGCGGCGGGACATGGTCGTAAGTTCCCCCGTGTTCGTCGAAATTGATGATGAACAGCAGCGAATCCCAAATCGCGGGATTGCCGGACAAGGCCTCGTACAGATCCTTGAGAAAGCGCTCGCCCTTACGGATATCGCCGGGCGGGTGATAGTCGGTGCCGTTAGGCCCCAAGCCCGGGCCGAGCGGCAGGGTCCAGGATGGCTCGATGAAGCTGTAACGGGGCAGAGTGCCATCGGCGATCATGCCGAACAGCGTGTTTCCCGCCGCCGCCTTGCGGGTGCCGACTTCGGCGAAGTGCGCATCGAAGCGGGGATCCTGCAGCCGCTCCATGATCCGGCGGGTGTAGGAATAACCCTCCGCGCCCAGCACATCGGCCAGCCAGCTGCCGCGACTGTGGAAGATCATCCAGTCATCCGGCGAATCCTGACCCTGCTCGCTCAGCACGTTCCAGATCGTCGGTTCGGAAAACTGCACGCCCTGAGGCCTGGCAAGCCAATTCGAATTGCGGTTGTTGACCCAGGCCGTCATGCGCCCCTTGTCATCCACGCCCAGCGAATTGCCCGCCGCCGCGAAGGCACGATTGCAGTTGGTCTGTGTCGGCACGGATGAGAAATACCTGTCGGACACCGCGTATTTGCGCGCCAGGCCATTCAGCACCGGAAGATCCTCCGGCGTGTAGCTCATCATGATCTCAGAATTGTTGCGATACCAGCGCGCGTAATCCTGGTAGAAGCCGCCCATGGCCGGCTCGGCACCTTGGCAGGGGCCGACGTCAGCCGGCTTGTCATGCTCTGACTGGGTCTCGAACAGCTGGTTGGTGACGAACTGGAATTCCTCGTCCGGATCAAAGCGCGGCACCCAGTGGCGACCGCCTGTGCCGCGGATTACGTGATGCTTCCTGCCCTTTGCGTCGCGGTTGAAAAGGTCTGTGTGCAGGCCGTCGAAATGGGGACACGAGCCATCTGGAATTATATGCGCCGGGCGATCTTTTTCGTAGAGCCAGCCCAGAACGTTATCCAGAGACCTGTTTTCGAGCATCAGGTGTACGATGCGACGAATAGGCGCGCGTTCGATCATTCCCCCCCTGCTTTCCCAACAGCAATACCATTGATCTGCGATTAGCCAATTATACGCATCCGGCCATACTGTCGATCACATCCTTTCCCGCGTCTGCCGCGCCAGCGTTCGTGCGAGACGAAACGCGATACTGCTACCCTGCGCAGGCGCACCGACAGAGCAATCCTCGCACCATTCGGGAAGCGCCGTCGGCGCATCCGCCTCGCCATCGCCTTGCTCGATCATCCCGGTGCTGCTCGCATGGGCCAGTTCGGCTGCGGTGGGCAGGCGATAACCGTCGGCCCGTTCAGTCAAGCCCAGCCGGCTGTTGAGCCAGTCGGCGTAGGCGGAGGCATCCCGTCGGCTGACGTTGAGCACCGGTTGACCGCCGCGGCCCTTGCCCTGGTCGGAAGGCCATCCGAGATCTGCACCGACTGCAATCGCCGCGTCGATTTCGGCGTAAGACACCGGTCGCCTGCCAAGCGCATAGAGATCGCCCGGTATTTCGCCGTCGGTGCAGTCTCCGGCTTGATTTGCGTCCGGATCGATCGTGACCATTTCGGGCAGCGCAGCGTCGGCCAATCCGGGGATCGTGTCGCGCCACACCGCACCGGCCTCGCGCCGCGCTGCTTCGGCGCGAATGCGGGCTGCTTCCTCCTCCGCCTCGCGCTCGCGCCTTTCGGCTTCGGCACAAGCCTGCCGTTCGGCCCTTCGCTCGGCATTCTGGCGCAATGTGTCGAGATGATGCTCGATCTCGATTTCGAAGCCCGATCCGGCCGACTTGCTGCGAACGCGTTCGAGAAAGCGCTCCACTGCACGAGCATTGTTCCTGGCCGGAAAGGCCGCCCAGGTCGCGCGCAGTTCCACCAGCGGGTCGGCGCTGTCCGTCCCCCCTGCGTCGGCCTGCGTCTCAATCGCCGCGACCAGATCGCGGCCGACGAACCGGCTCAGGTTGCGCAAGGTGCGCACCCATTCTTCGTGATTGTCGTCGCCGTTCCAGTCGACAAGATCGAACCAGTTGATCTGCCGCAGATCCGCAGGTGGGGCGAACTGCTCGAAACGCTTTATGGCGACCGGTACGATGATCCCCCGCGCAATCGCGTCGCGGCATTCTATCATCGACCATTGTCCGCCAAAATATTCGGGAGACCAGCAGCACAGCACCACTTTGGAATTGCGAAGCGCTTTGTCGATGACATCGGGAAAGACCGCGCCGCCGTCGATCTGGTGCATATCGAAGAAGCAACTGAGACCGAGTGCGTCGAGCTTGTACTTTATCGGCTCGACGACAGAACGGGTGGAGCGCGAATAAGAGATAAAGACGTCGATCAAATGACTCTCTGGATGCCATCCCGGCTGACCGTGGCACACGGCCAACAAAGTAAACGACTAGCAGGGTTTCTCAGCCAAGTCTTCCCCGTTTCATGTGGCGGAATACCGCTCTAAAGGTCTACCCGTCGCAGCCGCAGCGCGTTGGTGATCACCGAGACGGACGACAGGCTCATTGCTTCCGCCGCTATCATCGGCGACAGCAACATCCCGGTAACGGGGTAGAGCAACCCCGCCGCGATGGGCATGCCAAGCGCATTGTAGGCGAAGGCGAAGAAAAGGTTCTGCTTGATGTTGCGGAGCGTGGCGCGGGCGAGCTTGCGCGCGCGCACGATCCCCATCAGGTCACCGCCCAGCAGGGTGATGCCCGCGCTCTCCATCGCCACATCCGCCCCCGTTCCCATGGCAATGCCGACATCGGCGGCGGCCAGAGCGGGGGCGTCGTTCACCCCATCACCCGCCATGGCGATCTTGTGGCCTTCCCGGCGCAACTGGTCGATCAGCTCCTTCTTGGCCTCGGGCAGCACGCCTGCGCGCACCTCGTCGATGCCCAGGCGGCCAGCCACCGCCTGCGCTGTGCGCTCATTGTCGCCGGTCGCCATGATCACCCGAAGACCCTGGGCGTGCAATTCCCGGATCGCCCCTGCGGTGCTCTCCTTGATCGGGTCGGCCACCGCCACGATGCCCGCAAGTGCGCCGTCGACTGCGATGAACATCGCGGTCTTGCCATCGGCGCGCAGGGTGTCCGCCCTTGCTTCGGCATTCCCCGTGTCAAGCCCCATGTCCCGCATCATCGCCGCATTGCCGAGCGCCACCGCGCGTCCGCTGACTTTTCCGCGCACGCCCTTGCCAGTGATGGCGTCGAAGTCGGTGGCCTCCTGACGCGGGCAGCCCTGTGCGTCGGCGCCCTCGACGATCGCCTCGGCCAGCGGGTGTTCCGAGCCGCGCTCGAGCGCAGCAGCCAGCGATAGCAGATCTGTCTCGGCCAGATCTCCAAGCACGACCGTATCCGTCAGCTTCGGCTTGCCCATGGTCAGGGTACCGGTCTTGTCGACGATCAGTGTATCGACGCCCGCCATGCGCTCCAGCGCCTCGGCGTCCTTGATCAGCACGCCAGCCTGCGCGCCGCGCCCTGCCGCTGTGGTGATCGAGATCGGTGTGGCCAACCCAAGCGCGCAGGGACAGGCTATGATCAGCACAGAGACCGCCGAGGCGATTGCAAAGATCAGCGCGGGTTCCGGGCCGACTGTCAGCCAGACAATGAAGGCGACAATGGCGATGGCCACCACAGTCGGCACGAACACCGCCGACACGCGGTCGGCCAACCCCTGGATCGGGGCACGCGACCGGCGCGCGTTCGAGACCATGGCAACGATCTGAGCCAGTACGGTATCGGCGCCCACCTTGCCCGCTTCGATCACCAGCGAGCCGTTCTTGTTGATCGTGGCTCCGGTCACGGCATCGCCCGGACCTTTTTCGACGGGCATCGACTCGCCGGTCAGCATACTTTCGTCCAGCGACGAACGACCCTCGGTCACTGTCCCGTCCACCGGCACAGCATCGCCAGGCCGCACACGCAGCAGGTCGCCCTCCATGATGTTTTCCAGCGGCGCGTCATACTCCGTGCCATCGGGCAGAATGCGGCGCGCGGTCTTGGGCGCCAGATCCAGCAGCGCGCGGATCGCATCTCCGGTGCGTTCGCGTGCGCGCAGTTCCAGCACCTGACCCACGAACACCAAGGTCACGATCACGACCGCCGCTTCGAAATAGGTGCCGACGCCAAGGCCCATCCGGTATTGTTCGGGAAATACGCCCGGCAGGAAGGTCGCGACCAACGAATAGAGATAGGCCGCTCCGACGCCGAGGCTGATCAGTGTCCACATGTTCGGTGATCGGTTCACGATCGAATCCCAGCCGCGCCGAAAGAACGGCAGCGCGGCCCAGAGGATGATCGGCGTCGCCAGCACGAATTCCAGATAGCTGGCGGTCTGATGCCCGATCCAGTCCCGCACCGGCAGCGCTACCAGCTCGCCCATCGTCAGAATGACGAGCGGCACCGCGCCGGCGGCCGAAATCCACATCCGCCGTGTAAAGTTGGTCAGTTCCTCGCTGGGCTCGTCAGCGGGCAGCATCGGTTCCAGCGCCATGCCGCAGATCGGGCAGGCCCCCGGCGAGTCGCGGACGATCTCGGGATGCATCGGGCAGGTGTACTGGACGTTGGCCGGGGCGGCCTTCTTCCGTCCTGAGGCTCGACCTGAGGCATAGAACCAAGGATCCGCCTTGAACCTAGTCTGACATTTATCCGAGCAGAAATGGAAGGCTTTATGTTCGAATTCCGCGTGCCGCACGTCGGGCTTGATTGCGACAGTCATCCCGCAGACCGGGTCCTTTGCCGTCTCAGTCCCCGCCGGGATGTCGGGTGCTGCGTGGTGATGATGGTGGTCCATGTGCTGTTAACCTCATCCTGTCTCGCAGCTTAAGGCTTCCAGCGAAATAAGATGAAGCCATTCTCAAGGGTGGCTGCGCCGGCACAACAACGCCATGCGGTGTTTTGCATGATAGGCCAGTCCACCTGCAAAAGCGATGGCTTGGCAAGATAGCTGGCAATAATCGAATAGCTGCGGCGGGGTGTGGAGCATATTCCAGGGGTATGCAGGTTGACGCGCCTCACCCCCGCGCCACGTTCTCCAGCAATTCTGCTGTCACCGGATAACCGGCATCGCCGAGGATCGTGAGCCACGGCTGGCCTTCGTGTTCGACCACTTGCGGCATGATTGTCCTGACCGGGATTGCTTCGGCCTGGGCCTTGGCTTCCTCGAATGATGCGAACAGCGCCAGCCGTTCCAGATTGCGGCGGGTCGGGAATATCAGCTTGATTTCGCCGCGTTCGGCCGCATCCAGCGCGCCTTGGGCCGACGTCCAGAACAGGTGCGTGTTTTCGGCATGGTCAATCGATACGTCGACCGCGCCTGTGCCGAGGTTGGCGAGGTAGAAGCGGGTGTCATAGACACGCGGGATGTTCTCGTTCTTGGGAAACCAGCGTGCGAAGGGGGTGATCTGCGCGAGGTCGAGGCTCCACCCGAACGCTTCCAGCACCGGGGCGAGTGCGCCCACTTCGGCCAGCAGCGCACGCGCTTGCGCGGCGCGTTCGGCATTGATGTCTCCTGCAAGGCCCAGCGCCAGCCCGGTTTCTTCCAGCGTTTCGCGCACCGCCGCGATTTGATGCGCGGCTTCGTCTGGCGTCATGCCGCCGCCTGCGGCCACCGCTTGGCCCAGTGCAAAGTCCGCCGGGTCGACCCGCCCGCCGGGGAACACCGCCATTCCGCCTGCGAATGTCATGTTGCGTGAACGCACTGTCATCAGCACTTCGGGCATCAGCACTTCGGTCATCAGCCCTTCGGGCGCGCCGTTTTGCGGGGCGTTGCGGAAGATGATGATGGTTGCGGCGGGAATGCCTTGAGGGCTGGAATCGGTGTTCATCGCGGCAAAGCATGGCCCTGCGGCAAGCGCTTGCCAAGGGCCAAGGGACGTTTCTGTCGAATTGGCCGAGAGGTGTCGGGATAGTTTACAACGCGCTTCACATCGAGCGGTCAGGCAAGCAGGAAAACGTGACGATTCTGCGATTTTTCAAGTTTGGCACGCACCGTGCATAACAATCACTGTCTCAATGGTCTTCAATGAGAGGCGCATCCTTCCTGGTCTCCGGATCGCGCCTCCCCAAAACAAAAACCGCCTCGCACTGGTCCTGCGGGGCGGTTTTTCGTTGGGGAAATGCAAAATCAAAAATGGGCGCGCGCAGGGTTAGCTGGCCTTAACAACGCCGTGCTGATCCATCAGCTGCTGCAATTCGCCCGCTTCGAACATCTCCATCATGATGTCGCTGCCGCCAACGAATTCGCCCTTCACGTAAAGCTGCGGGATCGTCGGCCAGTCGGAAAAACTCTTGATCGCCTGACGGATCTCCATGTCCTGAAGCACGTCAACGCTTTCATAGGCGACCCCGCAATGGTCGAGGATCGCAATCGCGCGGCTGGAAAAGCCGCATTGCGGAAACAGCGGCGTGCCTTTCATGAACAACACGACATCATTGCTGGTGACGAGATCGGAAATGCGGGAATTGGCGTCGGACATGGTGCGGGCAGCCCCTGATATGTGTTTCAAACTATGGTGCGGTTTACGTGGGGACCACGGTGGTCACTTGCAAGGCGTGCAGTTCGCCGCCCATGCGTCCGCCGAATGCGGCATAGACCAGCTTGTGCTGGGCAACGCGGCTCAATCCGGCGAATTGCGGCGCGGTGACGGTCGCCGCCCAGTGATCATTATCCCCGGCAAGATCGGTCAATTCCACGTTCGCGCCGGGCAACGCAGTCATGATCGCGTCTTCGATAGCAGCAGCGGTCATCGGCATGGCGTGCTCTCCCCGATGCGCAAGATCACACTTCGCCAAGCAGCTGGCGGCGCGCTTCGACTGTCATTTCGTCAAGCTTTGTGCGGATATCGGCTTCCGCAACATTGATGTCAGCGGCGGTAAGATCGCCGAGCAGTTTGCGGATCACGTCTTCATCGCCCGCTTCTTCGAAATCGGCCTGCACCACCGCCTTGCGATAGGCGTCGGCTTCTTCGGGGGTCAGCTTCATCAGACCGGCGGCCCATTCACCCAGCAAGCGGTTGCGGCGCGCGGCGATGCGGAAAGCGGTTTCGCCGTCCAGCGCGAACTTGGCTTCTTCGGCGCGTTCGCGGTCTTTGAAATCGGTCATGTGAGTGTCCCTTCGGAGCGGATGCAATGTGTAAGATATAGGGGGCAGGACACGGCTTCAAGCGCCAAGCCGCCCGCGTCGGGCACTATTCCATCGTGACGACGAGCTTGCCCACCGCCTCGCGGTTTTCCAGCTTGGCAATCGCATCGCCCGCGCGCGCGAGCGGGAAGGTTTCGCTGACCAGCGGATCGATCTTGCCCGCCTTCATCAGCGCGAACAGTTCATCCACCTGCGCGCGGAAAGCCACCGGTTCGCGCGCGGTGAAGGCGCCCCAGAACACGCCGCAGATGTCGCAGCTTTTCAGCAGGGTCAGGTTCAGCGGCATCTTGGCGATCCCGGCAGGGAAGCCGACCACCAGAAAGCGGCCCTCCCACGCGATGGCGCGCAGCGCGGGTTCGGAATATTGCCCGCCAACGATGTCATAGACGATATTGGCACCATCGGGGCCGCACGCCGCCTTGAAGGCTGCGGCAAGCGCCTTGGACGCATCCTTGTCCATCGCCTCGCGCGGGTAGATCACCACTTCGTCGGCCCCGGCCCGCTTAGCGACTTCGCCCTTGGCTTCGGAGGAGACAGCGGCAACCACGCGCGCGCCGAATGCCTTGGACAATTCCACCGCCGACAGGCCAACCCCGCCCGCCGCGCCGAGGATCAGCACGGTGTCGCCAGCCTTGATATGGCCGCGATCCTTCAGCCCGTGGATGGTGGTGCCATAGGTCATCAGCAGGCTGGCGGCCTTTTCAAACGGAACGCCATCGGGAACCGGGAACATCCGGCCCGCAGGCACGACGACTTTTTCGGCCAGCCCGCCATTGCCAATCCCCGCCATTACCCGGTCGCCCACGGCAACGCCTGTCACGCCTTCGCCCACCGCTTCGATCACGCCGGCAATTTCGCCGCCGGGCGAGAAGGGACGCTGCGGCTTGAACTGATAAAGGTCGCGGATGATCAGCGTGTCGGGATAGTTGATCGCGCAGGCCTTGACCGCGATCAATACTTCGCCAGCGCCGGGGGTGGGCGCGTCAACCTCGTCGAGGGTCAGCGTTTCAGGGCCACCGGTGGCGTGGCTGCGGATGGCTTTCATGATTGTCTCTCCCGGTTTAGCGATTTCGAGCGCGGCACCCCTGCGGCGCGGATCGGAAATCGCGGTCAACAAAAACGCGTATATGTCAGATCGCGGTGCCGCGCATCAACCATGGCTGATCGCTGGTGCGGGTCGTTTCAAACGCACCAATTGCCGCGTCGCGGGCCATTGTCAGGTCGATTTCGTCCAGCCCGTTCAGCAGGCAGTCGCGGCGAAACGGATCGAGCGTGAAGGCAAAACGATCCTGATAGGGCGTCGTCACGGTTAGGGTTTCCAGATCGACGGTGATCGGTTCGCCTTGCCGTGCGATGTCCATCAGGCGGTCAACCGCATCCTGCGGCAGAACCACGGGCAGGATCCCGTTCTTGACCGCGTTGCCCGAAAAGATGTCGGAGAAACTTGGCGCAATCACCACCCGGATGCCAAGATCGCCCAGCGCCCAGGCGGCGTGTTCGCGGCTTGATCCGCAGCCGAAATTGTCGCCCGCGATCAGGATCGGCGCCCCGGCATAGGCGGGATCGTCAATCACATTGCCGGGTTCGGCCCGCAGCGTTTCAAACGCGCCCGCGCCAAGCCCTTCGCGGCTAATGGTCTTGAGCCATTTGGCCGGGATGATGATGTCGGTATCGACATTCTTGAGGCCAAGCGGGATAGCGCCGCCATCGACGCGGTTGAGCGGTTGCATGAGCGGCTCCCCTCAGTCGGTTTCGGGCGGCTCACCCGAAGGGATCGTGCCGGGTTGAGCGGGTTCATTCGGTTTTTTCTTGGCGGCAAACTTGCGTCCTGCATACAGCAACGCCGCAGCCACAGCCGCCGATCCGATTGCCGCCGCGCCGATGGCGGCCCGGTTGCTGGTAGCGTTGCCAGCGGGTTTCTTCGGAGTTTTCTTGTCGGTCATGGGATATCCATGCGCCTTGCGCGGGCGCGTTTCAAGGGTTTGACGTCACACCAAGCAAGCGCACATCGGCCAGCCGCCCGGTAACAGCCGCAGCCGCCGCCATTGCGGGCGAAACGAGGTGGGTGCGCGCGCCCGGCCCCTGGCGGCCTACAAAGTTGCGGTTGCTGGTGGAAGCGCAGCGTTCGCCCGGCGGCACCTTGTCGGGGTTCATCCCCAGACAGGCCGAGCAGCCCGGTTCGCGCCATTCGAACCCGGCGGCGGTGAAGATGCGGTCCAGCCCTTCGTCCTCGGCCTGCGCTTTCACCAGGCCCGAACCGGGGACAACAATCGCCCAAAGCACATTATCCGCCTTGTGCCGCCCTTTCAGCACGGCGGCGGCGGCGCGCAGGTCTTCGATCCTGCTGTTGGTGCACGATCCGATAAAGACGTTTTCGATAGGCACATCGGTCATGGCGGTGCCGGGGGTGAGGCCCATGTAATCGAGGCTTTTCCGGACTGCGACGCGCTTTGATTCGTCAGCGAAATCCTGCGGATCGGGAACCCGCCCGCCAATCGCCACCACGTCTTCGGGGCTGGTGCCCCATGTCACGCTGGGTTCGACAGTGGCGGCATCGATCACCACGCTTTTATCGAACGCTGCGCCGTCATCGGTATGGAGCGTGCGCCAGTAAGCAACGGCGGCATCCCAATCGGCCCCCGCAGGTGCCATCGGGCGGCCCTTGAGATAGGCGAAGGTCACAGCATCGGGCGCGATCAGGCCAGCGCGCGCGCCCGCCTCGATGCTCATGTTGCATACGGTCAGGCGCTGCTCGATGCTCATGCGTTCGAACACCGCCCCGCGATATTCGATCACATAGCCACTGCCGCCCGCAGCCCCGATCTGGCCGATGATGTGCATGATCAGGTCTTTGGCGGTCACGCCGGGGCCAAGATCGCCGTTAACGCGCACTTCCATCGATTTCGATTGCTGCAACAACAGCGTCTGCGTCGCCAGCACGTGCTCGACCTCGCTGGTGCCGATCCCGAAGGCAAGCGCGCCCATGCCGCCGTGGCAGGCGGTGTGCGAATCCCCGCATACGATCGTGGTTCCGGGCAGCGAGAACCCCTGTTCGGGGCCGACCACATGGACGATCCCCTGTTCCTTCGCGGTCGCCGGGATGTAGCGAATGCCAAATGCGGGCGCGTTCACTTCAAGCGCGGCGAGCTGGGCTGCGCTTTGCGGGTCGGCAATCGGCAGTATCGCGCCATTGGCATCGCGACGCGGCGTGGTGGGCAGATTGTGATCGGGCACCGCCAGCGTCAGTTCGGGCCGCCGCACCGGCCGTCCGGCCACCCGCAACGCCTCAAACGCCTGCGGGCTGGTTACTTCGTGCACCAGATGCCGGTCTATATAGATCAACGCGGTGCCATCATCGCGGGTTTCAACCACGTGCGCGTCCCAGATCTTTTCGTACAAGGTGCGCGGGCGACTGGCCATGATTGCATCCATCGGGTTGGGGGTAATTGCCACGTCCTTACTCATGATTGCCGATCCGTGGCAAGATTGCGGCGATTTTTGGGCAATGCGGGTGGAAATTGTAATAATCCTCTGCTAGCTTACAGCCATGTCAGCAATCTTTCCCCCAGCATCCGCGTTTTTTCACCCGATCAAGGTTGAGGCGACGGACATTGATTTCATGGGCCACGTCAACAACGCGCGCTACCTTAACTGGGTGCAGGATGCGGTGCTGGCGCATTGGAACAATATGGCCCCGGCAGAGGACGTGGCGTCCAAGGCGTGGGTCGCATTGAAGCACGAAATTACCTACCGCAAGCCTGCGTTTCTGGAAGATGACGTGATCGCGCAGACCGTGCTCGAACGGTTCAACGGTGCGCGCGCGTTCTATTCCACGCTGATCAAGCGCGGCGAGGAAGTGCTGGCCGAAGTGCAATCAAGCTGGTGCTGTATCGACGCAGAAACCCTGCGCCCGGCGCGGATTGGCGAACACCTGCGCGCGTTTTTCTTCCCTGCGGAGGAGTGAGGCTGGGGCGCGCAAGTTTAGCGCGCCTCTCGATCCCTGCCATCACACCTCACTCTCCGTCGCCTCGGACTTGAGCCGGGCTTAGGCTTGGCTGAATTTTTGATATTTTGAATGCGTGGTTTGAAATTTTATGTAAGTTGCGCAGCTGATCGAAACGTATCCCGCATCGAGATCAGTTCTTCCACAATCGCTTCGGTCGAATGGCTAGAAGTGCTGAGCGCAAGCCGACCCGATAGTATTGGGGCATGATGAGCAACCTCATCTTGGGTTAGCTTGTGCCAAATGGGTAGAAGCCGACCTCGGCCCGAAAAATCCTTCTGCACGATCGCATCTAGCTCAGCTTGCGGCCACGGTCGTTCAAAAAAATTTGGAGACAGGACGACAACACCAAAAAATGATTGTCGAAGTCCCTCGTCGATCTTCTGCCTTATAGAGTCTCCCCATTTGAGTGCATGAATATCATACCAAACCCTCAATCCCGCAGCCCGTGCCGCCGCCGCTAATCCATCGACAAAGTCGGGTTTGTCTTTCCAAGCATGCGAAAGAAAGAAATCGTAGGGCTCGTCTGAACCATCGGCGCTCTCCACAGAGAAAGGGATGGCCTCTGATGCCTGTCGCTCAATCGCTGCTGTCATCTGCGCCGCTAAGCTAGCTAGGTCGCGAGACAGAAGATCGTTGCCAACCTGTAGCGCCTTAATGCTGTCCGCGTCTGATTTGCGTTGCCTTTCTGATGCTGCGGCTTGCTCCCTACGTTCTTTGTCCGCGCGTTTTCGAATGCTGTCTTGGACGTGGGTGAGCCTTTCCATCTTTTGCGCGATATCTGCCGCAATTCGGGCTTGCCGACTTTGCGCTGCTTCGACATTTCGACTCTCTCTTGCAGCGGTGTTCAAATAGCTTTGTGTTGATGAGGCGCTTGAAGCCGAGCTTGCTGAAGCGACTGCATTATTCATTTTTTTGGTTGCATCAGCCACTTTCTTTGCTTCACCACTCTGCGATCGCTGAAGCGTTGCTATTTCCCTCTGGAGACGCGCTTCAGTCGCTCTATCAAAACTTATTGACATAATAATCCTCGCTTTATGCGAAGGATAAGGAGCGCAGACAAAATCGAAATGTCTACCCATTAATCGATGCTGCGGGACTACCCTGAATCTTAACCCCCACGAAACGCAATTGCGCCGCAGCGCAGGGCTTCTATACGAGGCCGCATGACGGGTTTGGGTGTATCTGTTTAATATGAAACTGCATGGCACCCCTTTCGCGCGCGCGCGTACCGGCGCGGTTGGGTTGACGCTGGGCGCGGCTATCGCTGGGGGCTGGCTGGGGTTGCATGCCTACGCGATGTTCGTGTTCGAACTCAGCTGGAACAACTGGCCGTTGGCACTGGCCATGGCGTCGGTGCAATGCTGGCTTTCGGTCGGTGTGTTCATCGTCTGCCATGATGCGATGCACGGCAGCCTGATGCCGGGAAAGCCGCGCTGCAATGCGATTATCGGTGCGGCGTTGCTGGCGCTTTATGCAGGCTTTGCATGGACGCAGCTGCGCGATGCGCATTTCGCTCATCATAAACTGGCAGGGCGCGCGGGCGATCCTGATTTTGACGAGCATCACCCCGATGATTTCGTGCGCTGGTATGCCACCTTTTTCCGGCGCTATTTCGGCTGGCGATCGATCCTTTATGTGCACACCGTGGTGGGCATTTACTGGCTGGTGATCGGGATTCCGATGGCACAGATCGTGCTGTTATATGGCCTGCCCGCGCTCGCATCATCATTGCAGCTGTTCTACTTCGGCACCTTTCGCCCGCACCGCCACCGCGCGGGTGAGGACGCGGCCAGCTTTGCTGATCGCCACAACACCCGCAGCGACGATTTCGGCACGCTTCTCAGTCTCGCCACCTGCTTTCATTTCGGCTATCATCTCGAACATCACCGCCGTCCCGATGTGCCGTGGTGGGCGCTGCCCGCTGCGCGCCGGGCCGGGGCGGCGAAGATTGAATTGGCTGAAAAGGTGCCCGCATGAGCTGGCTCGAAATCACCCTCACCGTGCTGTCCTCGCTGATCGGGATGGAATTGTTCGCATGGTATGCCCACAAGTTCATCATGCATGGCTGGGGCTGGGGCTGGCACCGCGATCATCACGAACCGCATGATAACGCGCTGGAAAAGAATGATCTGTTCGCGGTGGTGTTCGCAGCGATCAATGCGGCGATGTATATTGTCGGCTCGCTCTATTGGGACTGGCTGTGGTGGTTTGCGGTCGGGATCACGCTGTATGGGGTGATCTACACCTTGGTGCATGATGGGCTGGTGCATCAACGCTATTTCCGCTGGGTGCCGCGCAAGGGCTATGCCAAGCGGCTGGTGCAGGCACACAAGCTGCACCATGCGACCATCGGCAAGGAAGGCGGGGTCAGCTTCGGTTTTGTCTTCGCGCGCGATCCGGCCAAGCTGAAGGCGGAATTGAAGGCGCAGAAAGAGGCCGGGGTCGCAGTGGTGCGCGACGCGGCTGTTTGATCGGTTTTTGGGTCGGCTAACTGCTTCCAGACCCCCTCTAGACCCCTGTTATACCAAGTCCCATTGATCCTGACTTATTAAGGGGATTCCCATGGGGCTGATTTTCTGATTCAGAGTCGCGAGCCGAAGGAGGTTTGTGATGGCTGG
>PHEL01000158.1 GCA_002842925.1 Alphaproteobacteria bacterium HGW-Alphaproteobacteria-14 | reverse complement strand
GGATAGCTCGTGATTCGAATGAATGTTGCCCCGGCCTCTGCCCGATGCTGAATTGCCCCGGGATGAACACAGGATTCATAAAGTAATTCTGTTGGAAAGGCGTTTTGGTTACGAACCGGCTGAGAAAAAGTTACGATGTCACCCGCATCAGCCGAACCGTTCACAGTATGCGGTGAAGCGCAAGGCAAACAATCCACTCAAGTAGTGAAGCGATAGGGCGGTGAATCAACGCCCTCAAGTAGCGCAGCGGCAGGGCAACAAATCAATGCCGGAAATGCCGCATCCCGGTGAACACCATCGCAAGGCCCGCAGCGTCAGCGGCGGCGATCACTTCGTCATCGCGAATTGACCCGCCCGGCTGGATTACCGCGGTCGCGCCTGCCTCGGCAGCGGAGATGAGGCCATCAGCAAAAGGGAAGAATGCGTCCGAAGCGACTGCGCTCCCCACGGTGCGCGGCGCGGCCCAGCCGAAAGTTGCGGCGGCTTCGCGGGCCTTGATCGCGGCGATGCGGGCCGAATCGCGGCGGTTCATCTGGCCAGCGCCGATCCCAGCGGTTGCGCCGTCCTTGGCATAGACGATGGCATTGGATTTGACGTGCCGCGCCACCGTCCAGGCGAACAGGCAGTCTTTCAGTTCCTGTTCGGTGGGCGCACGTTTGGTGACGACGGTCAGATCATCGAGGTTGACCGCCCCGGCATCGCGCGACTGGATCAGCACCCCGCCCGCGATGGTCTTCATCGCAACCCCGCCGCGCCGGGGATCGGGCAACGACCCGCATTCGAGCAAGCGCAGGTTCTTCTTTCCGGCGAAGATTTCCCGCGCTTCGGCGCTCACAGAAGGCGCGATCACCACTTCGGTAAAGATGCCCGCAATCGCCTCGGCGGTCGCGCCGTCAAGTTCGGTATTGACCGCGACAATCCCGCCAAATGCCGAAACGCTATCGCAGGCAAGCGCCGCTTCCCAAGCCTCCAGCAGCGAGCCGCCTTGCGCAACGCCGCAGGGGTTGGCGTGCTTGACGATCACCACAGCAGGTGCGCCGCCCGCAAACTCCGCCGCAAGTTCCAGTGCGGCATCGGCGTCATTCAGGTTGTTGTAGCTCAGCTCCTTGCCCTGCAACTGCGCCGCCTGCGGCACGCCGCGTGCGCCCACCATCTGCGGCACATAGATCGCCGCCGCCTGATGCGGGTTCTCGCCATAGCGCAGCGTGTCGGCGCGCTTGAAGGCGAGCGGCAGGGTTGCAGGGAACAACGTCGGTTCGTCGCTCGCGGTGGGTGAGAAGGCGAACCAATTGGCAATTGCCGCATCATAGGACGCGGTGCGGGCATAGGCCTTGCCCGCCATGCGGATGCGGAAAGCGTCCGACGTCGCGCCGTCGTTCGCCGCCAACTCCTCCAGCAGTGCGGGGTAATCGGCCGGATCGGTCAGGATCGTCACAAACCCGTGGTTCTTGGCGGCAGAACGCACCATCGAAGGCCCGCCGATGTCGATGTTCTCGATGATCTCGGCTCGGTCAGCGCCCTTGGCTACGGTTGCTTCAAACGGGTAGAGGTTGACCACTACCAGATCAATCGCGCCAATCCCATGCGCCTCCATCGCCGCGACGTGTTCGCCATTGTCGCGCAGCGCCAGCAGCCCGCCATGCACAGCGGGGTGGAGCGTCTTGACCCGCCCGTCCATCATTTCGGGAAAGCCGGTGAGGTCGGACACATCGCGCACGGTCAGGCCCGCGTCGCGGAGCGCCTTGGCAGTCCCGCCGGTGCTGACCAGTTCAACGCCGCGCGCTGCCAATGCCGTGCCCAGTTCAGTCAAACCCGCCTTGTCGGACACTGACAGCAGCGCCCGCTTGATCGCCTTATTGGTCATGGTCGAAAATCTACCCTGTCTTCCTCAGCAGCCACGAGAATTGTCCGCCGCTGCGCAATGCCAGTCCTTCGATCACCAGCTGTTCGGTGGCGTGCGGGCGGCCATCGCCATCGACCCACAGGCTATCCTCGGCAGCGAGGGTGATCGCCCCCGCCCCCGCCCTATCGCCGCGCAGGCGGAATTGCCACAGGCGCCCATCGGGCAGCAGCAGGCTCGCCCCGCGCTTGTCGCTGGATAACTGCACCTCAACCCCGCGCCCCAGATGGAACCGCAGTGCAAAGGCGGCCGAAGCGCGCGGCATAGCCATCATGCGCGGCTTCGATCCGGGTCGCCTCACGCCCGCGCCCCGCCACCATCCGCCGCTCAACCGCGACCGTTTCGACGCCCTTGCCAAGCTGGCCGTGGAGCAGCACCGCAGTCGAATTGGCATTATCAAGCACCAGCGTCGAAAAGGCGGCAGTGGCGCGCAGCCCCTGCCCGATGCGTGCGGGCACTTGCCCTCCTGCCAGCGCTGCACCGCCGCAATTGACGATGATCCGCGCCGGGCCGTCCGATAGTTCAAAGGCGAGCGTCGAAGCACAGCCGACCCGCGCATGGCGCGAGCGCGGCGGCGGGGCAGTGTCGAATTGCAGCAGCGTATCGCCCGCGCGGATGCGGTGATAGCCCCAGTTGGCGGTGTTGGTCAGCGGTCGAGTGCGCACGCCCGAGGCTTCGATCACGGCGGCCACGCGGTCGGCCGGAATTGCGCCTTGTCCTTGCCAGCTGCCAAGCGCGCCGTCTCCGTGCCGCAACGCCAGCAGCGGCGGAACCAGCAATTCGCGCATCACATCGAGCGCGGGTGGCGGCGAGACGTCAACCGCTTCGTAACAGGCGATAAGATCGGTCAGCAGTCTTATCGCGTCCAGCTGCGCCGCCGGACAGCGCGACAGCACGCCGCCATCTTCGCCCACCATATCGCCGAGCGACTTGACCAGACCCGCCTCGCCAAACAGGCGCCGCGGCTTGCCGTGGGGAAGCAGCAATCCTGCCGCAACGATCCCGGCCCAGCCTGCGACCTGTCCGAAGCCAGCGCCCGCGCGCGGAGCCTTCTTGTCGAGCCACGCGGCGGATTCGGCAATCGCGGCCAGCAGGCGCGATTTCAGCGTCTTGTCGTGGCCCGCCAGCACCAGCGGGGCGTGCACCAGCCAGGCGATCAGCCGCAGCCCGGCGTGTTCTATATCCCATGCCGGCCCCTTGCCCGGCGCACGATTGGCATGGAGCCATTGGGTGGTGATCCGTTCGGCCACCGTGATGCAATCGGCGCGCGGGGCGCTGGCAGCGAGATCGGAAAGCCAGCTGAAACTGTGCAGCACCCGTTCTATCCCCGGCGCATGGCGCGCAGCAGGCGCGAAATCGAGGTTGGCAATCGGCAGGCGCGCGCCGTGGATCAGGAAATGTCCTGCGCGCAGCGCCGTGCCCGCTGCGCGATCACCGCGATTGGGGCTTTCCACCGTCGCCAGCACGCGCAGCGGCGGCGGGCGGCGGAACGGCGCGGCCAGCGCGTGCCCTGGCACGCCGATGCGATAGGCCAGCCGGATCAGCGCCTCTCCCGGCCCGCCCTGCACAGCGATCATATCGCTGAGCGCGAGTGCGCGCGAAGGTTCTTCGGGCTGCGGTTCGGGCGCAAGCTGCGGTCGCTGCATCGCCCCCGGCTCGGTCCCGTTCGCCAGGCCCAGCACCGGATTATCCGCCACCCGTTCAACCAGCGCATCGGCGCGGCGGCCCGCAGGTGTGCGCAGCAGCGTCGCCATCATCGCGCTCCCTTGAGCGCGGCGATATTGGCGGCGTAATGATCCGGCCCGCCCTTGAAAGTGGCAGACCCGGCGACCAGCACATCGGCCCCCGCCTCCACGCACATGCGCGCTGTTTCCGTGTTGACTCCGCCATCGACCTCAAGATGGATCGCCCGGCCCGAACGGGTGATCATCGACCGGATGCGCGCGACCTTTTCGAGCTGTGAAGGGATGAAGCTTTGCCCGCCAAAGCCGGGATTGACGCTCATCACAAGGATCAGGTCAGCCAGATCCATGAGGTTGTCGAGCACTTCCACCGGCGTGCCGGGGTTGACCACCACGCCCGCCTTCTTGCCCAGCGCCTTGATCGCCTGCAGCGTGCGGTGGATATGCGGCCCGGCTTCGGGATGGACGGTGATGATGTCCGCGCCTGCCTCGGCAAAGGCCTTAAGGTAGGGATCGACCGGGGCGATCATCAGATGCACGTCGAACGGCTTGTCGGTGTGGGGACGCAGTGCCTTGACCACGTCCGGGCCAATGGTGATGTTGGGCACGAAATGCCCGTCCATCACATCAATATGGATCCAGTCCGCCCCGGCACGATCCACCGCGCGCACCTCTTCACCCAGCCGCGCGAAATCGGCGGAGAGGATGGAAGGCGAGATCAATGGTGCAGGCATGGCGCGGCGCAGGCCCTTTCTGGCGGTGCCTCTGCCATACCGGAGCCGCGAATCGGGGGACAAGCGCGCTTCGCACCTTTTCCACGGCGGTGATTCGTCTGCAAAATACACAAGCTTTGGCAATTAAGCCGCAATTCATGCGGGCTATGGCATATCTGCATGATATCTGACTGGCCTTGTTGCCGCGTTGCTACCAGCGCGCCGTGCTTTTCCCTCTTGTTCAATGAGAAGCTAATGACTGGTTTCACTTACTTTGCTCGCCTGCCTGAACTGCTGTGCACCACGCGCAGAACAGCGCTGCCGCTTGCGGCAGTGGGGGCGTTGCTGTCGGGCGGCGGCGTCAGCGCGCCGCTTGCCGCGCAGGCCCACACCTATGCCCGCACCGGCCCCAACGACATGAGCCTGTGCGCGTCCGGCAAAGGCCCGGCGGTGCAGATCGCAGTGAGCGGCATCAAATCTTCAACCGGCCACCTGTTCGTGCGAACCTATCCCGCCAACAAAAACGACTGGCTGAAGAGCAAGCGCTATATCATGAAGGTCGAAGCCACGCCGAACGAAGGCGGGGTTTCCGTGTGCGTGCCGCTGCCGGCGGCAGGCGATTATGCGATCGCGATCCAGCACGATATCAACGGCAATCGCAAAACAGATTTTTCGACTGATGGAGCGGGGATGTCGAACAATCCGACGATCTCGAAGTTTCTCGGCATTCCGCGTCCGCCTGCGCTGGAAAAGGTACGATTCACTGCGGGCGCCGGCGTTACCCGGATGGCGATTGCAATAAAATACCTTTAGGGTCAGGACCTATTAACCGCGCTGTCGAGGTTTGAGTCAAAAGGGCCCTGTGGGAGGAAGTGAGGTGCAGGAATATGTCAATATTTCAAACCGAACTGACGCTGCAATGGGCCCTTTTGGCCAAATCCCTGCGGGACGCCGGAATGGCTTCCAGCTCGGACCGCCCCGCGCTTGGAAAGGCAACCAGCCTTCCCGGCGCGCGAAACGGCCCGATCTGTTCGCCATTTCGGCGCCTCGACAGTGCGGTTAACAGGCCCTGACCCTAGGCTCGGCCCTGAATTGAGCGCTGGCGGCAGCGGTGCCGCCATAGATTCCACAACACCTGCGGCGCGGCGAGCAGCGGGAACCGTTCACGGAACGGGGTCACCGCTACAGCCATGCCGGTATGGCGTTCAATCTTCCAAGCGGCATAACGCGCTGCGCCGTCAAATGTTGTGCTGGCCTTGACCAGCCGGATAAAATTGAGCGGCTTGCCCAGCCGCCGCCGTCGTTTCCACCAACCAAGGATGGTGCGCCGCTCATTTGGCGCAAGGCGCGGGGTAAGGGTTGCGCCCTGTTCATCGGACGCAATTCCCGCTGCGTCGAGTGCCAGCGGGAGCAGGCCGTTGAAATGATCGGCGTTGACCGAAAGAATGTCGTTTTCCCGCCCCTGCTTTTCGACCCGGAACTCGGCCTTGTAAGTGGCGCGGAACAGGGCGCGCCAATAATCTTCCACCGTGCCGCTGTCCGGGCCGAGCGCAGCCGCCAGTCGTCCAGCCGTGATGCAAGCGGCATCAATCGCACCAATCACTTCGGCGCGCGCGGCATCATCTGCTGCCCAGACCAGGGCGCTCGGCTGAACGAAACGCGCCCAGATTGTTGTGTCTGTCAGCTCGCCAGTGGCTGCGCGGGCGAAGGTGGCAAGCCGCATGGTGGCGACCTTGGCGCGCAACGTAATGTCGCCATTCGCGCGTTCGTGATAGCTGACCGTCGGCCAGATTGCCGCTTCCTGCGTCCCGGGCAGCAGGATGTAGAAATCCAGCACCCCATCAAGCGAGCCGGTTCTGAGATTCGATCCATAGAACAGCACCGCCTGCGCGCCCGCCTGTTGCGCCAGCGCCTCGGCAAAGGTTGCGACCGCAGGATCGACCGATGCGGCAAGGCGGGCGGCGATCCGTTCGGCCAATGGGCCGGGATTGGTATTCATGGCGTGACGAAAGCGAGCTCCGGCCCTTGTTCGACCAGGTAATCGCCAGCGGGAAACGCCTCGCCATCCATAATGAATT
>PHEL01000015.1 GCA_002842925.1 Alphaproteobacteria bacterium HGW-Alphaproteobacteria-14 | reverse complement strand
GCCGCGATTGCGCTGCCGGTGGTGCTGGTGCTGCTGCTGGTGCAGGTGCTGACCGGCCTGCTGGCGCGTTCGGCCCCGGCGTTGAACCTGTTTGCGCTCGGCCTGCCTGCGGGCGCGCTGGCGGGGGTTGTCGCGCTGATCATCGCGATCCCGGTGATGGTGCAGCAATTCGAAGGCGTGATCGAGGCCGCGCTGGATTACAGCACCATGCTGATCGCGCCGGAGACCCCGCAATGAACCGGGAAACGCGCTAATGGCTGAAGAGACTCCGGGCGAAAAGACGTTCGAGCCAACCCATAAACGCCGCGCGGATGCGGCCAAGGATGGCGACGCGCTGCGTTCACGCGAAGTCGCCACCGTCGCAGCGGTGGGGACAGGCGGGCTGGCCTTGCTGGGGCTGGGGCCGTGGCTGAATGACAGTATCGGGCAGGTGGCGCGCGCAGGCTTCAGCTTTGATCGCGCGGCGCTTGATAGCTTTGCTCCGGGCGCGGTGCTGGGCGATGCGGCGCTGGCGCTGCTGCCGCCGGTGATGGCTATCGGGCTGGTGGTGGCGATCATCACCATCGCTTCGCAATTGCTGCTGGGCGAAGGGCGCTTCAACCCCGGCAATGCCGCGTTCAAGGGATCGCGGATCAACCCGTTATCGGGGCTGAAGCGGGTGTTCGGCGTTCAGGGGCTGATCGAACTGGGCAAGGGATTGCTCAAACTCGGTTTGCTGGGCGGGATCGCGTGGTGGTGGGCGGCGGGCCGCCTGCCGGGCCTGCTGGTGCTGGGCCGCAGCCCGCTGGAAACGCAGATCAACATTGCGGTGGAAGCGATCAGCAGCTTGGTCGGGGTGCTGATAATTGGCCTGCTGATTATCGCCGGAATCGATTATCCGCTACAAATCTTCCAACGAAACAAGCGGTTGAAGATGAGCCTGCAGGAAATAAAGGACGAAAACAAGCAATCCGAAGGCTCGCCCGAAATGAAATCCGCCCGGCGTCAGCGGCAACGCGATCTGGCACGCGGCGGGGTGGCCAAGGCGATGAAGGATGCGCAGTTCGTGATCGTCAACCCGATGCATTTCGCGGTGGCGCTGACCTATGATCCGGCGCTGGCACCCGCCCCGGTGGTGCTGGCCAAAGGGCGCGGCGAAACCGCGCTGGCGATGCGCGAGATTGCGGGGGAACAGAGCCTGCCGCTGCTCGAATACCCGCAGCTGGCGCGCGCGGTCTATTTCACCACCCGCCCCAACCAGATGGTGCGCGAGGAATTATATGTCGCCATCGCTGCGCTGGTGGCCTTCGTGATGGCTCTGAAACGCGGCCAGCACCCGCGCCGCCCGGTGATCGACGTGCCGCCCGAATTGCATTTTGATGGCGATGGGAAAGTCGCCCGAACGGCTTAAACCGCCGCGCAATCACCCGTCCTTCTGCCCATGGAAACCTCGGGCTCATCAATCATCGCGGCGCTTGGCGCGGGCAGCGGTATCGATTTCGCGGCGCTGGCCAAAAATATCTCGGAAGCCAGCTTTGCCGCGCAGCGCGGAACGGTGGAAGCCCGCCGGACCAGCCTCGAAGCGCGGATTTCGGCGGCGGCTCAGCTGCGCGGTTCGGTCACCAACCTTGCCAGCGCATTGGGCGATCGCATCCGCAACGGCGATCTTGCCCCGCGCGGCGCGCTGGGCAATCCGGCGGTGGCGCAGGTATCGGTGCCGACCGGATTAAGCCCGCGCGGCAATTTCTCGCTCGAAGTGACCCAGCTTGCCCAGCCGCAAACGCTGGTGTCGAAAAGCTATGCCAGCCGCGATGCGCTGGTGGGTGAAGGCACGCTGACCATCCGGTTCGGCACGATCGCCGGGGCCAGCTTTGCCGCCGATGGCGCGCGCGATGCGCTGGCCATTGATGTCACCGCCGGCGATAGCCTGGGCACCATCGCCAACAAGATCAATCAGGCAGGTAGGGGCGCGATCAGCGCCTATGTTGCGCAAGGGTCGGGCGGCGCGCAGCTGGTGTTGAAAGGGGCTGAAGGCGCAGCCAGCGGCTTTGTGCTCGAAGCGGCGAGCGCCAATCCCTTGCCGCTGGGCGGGGCGGGCGATCTGTCGTTTCTGGCGTGGCAACCGGCGACCGATGCCGGCGAGCTGCGCACCGCCGCGCGCGATGCGGTATTCCTGCTCGATACGGTTGAAATCACCAGCCCGACCAACCGCGTCACCGGGCTGCCCGGCGGGTTCACCCTCAATCTCACCGCCACCAATATCGGCGCGCCGACCAGCCTTGGCTTTGCCAGCAATACTGCTGCGATATCGGCTGTGATGAATGATTTCGTCGCGGCGCTCAACGATATCGTCGCGCAGGTCAATGAACTGGCCGCGCCGGTCGGCGGTCAGCTGGGCAATGATCCGGGCGCACGCGAATTGCGCCGCGATCTGGCGCAGCTGGCGAGCCAGGTGGTGATGCCGGGTGCCGCGCCGGGCGAACCGCGCACGCTTGGCGATCTGGGCCTTGCGCTCAATCGCGATGGCACCTTCCGGCTCGATAATGCGCGGCTGAATCAGGCGCTTGAAACCAATGCCGAAGCGGTCGCGGCGATGTTCACGGTGGGGCCGTCGGGCGTGTTCGCCACGATTGACCGGTTCGCGCGGGGCAACAGCCTTGTCACCGATCCCAGCTCGCTTGGCGGTTCGCTGCGGCGGTTCGAAACCCAGCTTGCCAGCTCGGATGCACGGCTTGAAGCGATTGCCGAACAGCAGGAAGCCCTGCGCGAACGGCTGACCCGCCAGTTCGTCGCCTCCGAACGCCGCGTCGCCGCATCGCAATCGACGCTGTCCTTCCTGCGTGCGCAATTTGCGCCGCGCACGGCGGATGGGTTCTAGAGCGGTCGATCCGAATGAATCAGATCGACCGCTCCTGATTATTGGTTCGCCGCGTTTTCTGAATCGTCAGGTGATTCCACCTGACTGGAAAACGCTCTAAGGGAAAGCCGCCATGCACATGCTCGCCCACAATCCCGCCGCCGCCTATCGCCGGGTCGAACTTGACGCCCGGATCGAGGCATCGGGCAGTGGCAATCTTACCCGGATCTGTCTGGAGGAAGCGATTGCCGCGCTAGGCCAGGCCTTGGCCGCGCTAGACCGGGCCTCGGGTGCCCCTCGCCCGGCATTGGCGCGGGCGCAGAGCATCACCTTGTGGCTGGCGCAATCACTCGCGCCGGGCCATCCGCTCTATGCCAGCCTGCTGCAATTCTACGGCGGGCTGGCAAGCGAGATCGGGGCCAATCTCCTACATCCTGATCGCGCGGTGATTGAACGAATAATGCACGATATCAAAGATGTGCTGGCCGCTGCGGGGTGATTTCGGGCAATGTTTCACGTGAAACATTGGGCGAACGCCAGCAAAACCGATGCGCCTATCCGATCCATTCCGCAATAATCCGCGCCGCATCCGCCGGGTCTTCGAGCGGGTGGAAATGGGTGCGGTCAGGGCGATGGAGATCAGTGCCCTGCGGCAGGATTTTGGCGAGGTCTGGCCAGGTCGGTGAGCTTTTGAAATCACCCATACCGGTGGCCTGCGCGCGCACCACCAGCACCGGAATATCGACCGTTCGCGCCGCATCCAGAATCGCGCCATTGCTGCGGCTGGAGGCATAGACGCTGGCCTCCACCTCGGGCGCGCAGGCGAGTTCAAACCCCTCGCCCGATGGGGCCGGGACAAGACCGTGGCGGCAGTAATCGACAAAAACGCGGCGGTCGAACAGGCGATAGGGATCGCGGGCCGCGAAGCGTTCGATCATCGCTTCGGGTGAGACAAAATCGCGCTTGCGGCGGATTGCGGGGTGAGGATTGTCTGCGGAAAACAATGGCTCCGGCGAAGCGTAGAATGCGGGCGCGAAGATCACCGGATCGAACAATACCAGCCGGGTGAACAGGCCGGGATGGTCGGCTGCGGCCTGCATCAAGGCGTGCGCCCCCATCGAATGGCCGATGCCAATCGCCCCGGTGATCCCGGCCGCCGCGAGAAACCCCGCAATATCACTCGCCGCCAATCGCCAATCGCTGATCGGCCCGCCGCCGGATTGCCCATGTCCGCGCAGATCAACCGAATAGGCAGGGTGCGCGGGGAATTGTTCGATAATCGCATCAAACACCCGCCCGTGAAACCCGGTGGCATGGGCAAAGATCAGCGGTGGCTGATCCCCTTCCGGCGCGGCCCAATGGTGCACGCAGAGTGTGATATTATTGACGGAATAGGTCTGGGTGATCGGCCCGGTGCGGTGCGGTATCATGTCGCTGAAAGACCGGATCGCGCCGTGGGTGTCAATCACGCGGTTATGGCAGGGACCGGTTCGGCCGCTTCAGCCTCCCCCCGGTGACGCACGAAATGCAGCGCCTCAGCCAGCCGTGACGGCGCGATCAGGTGCAGACCCGCGCCATACATCGCCACGCCCAGCGGCACCGCCAGCATCAACGCCAAGAGCGGCATCAGATCGGGCGGCAGCAGCGCCATCAGCCCCGCCACACCAGCCGCCATCGCCAATGCGGCGACTAGCGGCGGCACGATAGCGCGCATCAACCCACCAATCCGCAGGCCAAGCAAGCCGCCCGAAAACCGCACGGTCGCCGCCATCAGCACGCCCATGCCGCCGACCCAGCCCCAGGCAAATCCGATCACGCCCCATTGCGACCCGACCAGGAAAGCGCAGGGCATCACCACGCTCCCCAGCATCGCGATTTTGAGCGCCATGCCCGGCATCCCGCGCGCATTGGTCGCAGGGGCAAACAGTATCTGCAAAGTCATCATCGCCATCGCCGCCGAAAGGATCGGCAGCAGCGGGACGATCTCAAGCCACTGCTCGCCCAGCAGCACCGGCACCAGCACCGGCGCGACCACCGCCATTCCGGCATAGGCAGGCAGCGCCACCAGCATTACCAGCCGGATCGTCGCCAGCAGCGCCGCTGCGCCTGCGCCGTCCTGACCATCGGCCTGCTGGCGCGAATAGGCGGCATAGGCCACTTCGTTGATCGGCGGCACGAACTTGGCAGCAAGCAATTGCGCCAGAAACAGCCCGGTGGTGTAAACCCCCAGCATATGTGCATCGAGCAAGCGGCCCGCGATCATCACATCGGCCTGGCTCTGCACGAACCAGAACAGCTGGGTTACGGTCATCACTCCGCCAAACCCGGCAATATGCCCCACACCGGAAAAGCGGAATATCGGGCGGATCGGTGATTTTGCGGACCAGGTCATGCCGATTGCCTCGGTCACGATCATAACCAGCGGGGCGGCCACCAGCGTCCAAACCCCCCACCCGCTCAACGCCCCGGTCAGCGCGGCAGCGGCCCCCGTGATCGCTGCGGCAAGCCGAACCTGCGCCGGGCGGCGAAAATCCATCCGGCGGCTAAGGATCGCATGGGGCAGCGCGCAGAACGGCACCGCCAGATACAGCAGCGACAACACCCGCAACAGATCGGTAACCTCGGGCTGACCAAACCACAGCGCCACCAGCGGCGCAGCGAGAAACTGCGTCAGCGCCAATCCGCCGTTGAGCAGGATCAGCATCCCCAGCGTCTGTCTCAGGCGTTCCTCGCTCACCTCCGCCTCGCGGATCAGCGCGCTCGCCAAGCCCCAGCCGTTCATGGTGCTGAGCAGCATCAGCATCACCTGCGCCATCGCGAACAGCCCGTAATCATGCGGGGCGAGCAGCCGGATCACGATCAGCGTCGAACACCACGACACGATCTGGGTGAATATCTGACTGCCCGAACGCCAGATCACCGCCGTGCGCACTTGCGCGGCGAGCGATGAGCGGGAGGAGAGAGGGACGACGTCAGCCATGCGCCAAGCGCAGCGCGAGCACGCCGATTTCCTGCGGGAAACCCGCTATCGCCGCGACCGCCAACGGGTCGGCTGCAATCCTGCTTTCGAACATCATTCACCTGCTACGCCAAACGGCGGTTGCGGCCTTAGGCCTTAGCGCAGCGGTGTAACCACGCGGTTAACCAACCACCGTGGGGTTAATAGGTCCTGACCCTAAAACACCACCACAGAACGGATCGATTTGCCTTCATGCATCAGGTCAAACGCGGTGTTGATGTCCTCCAGCCCCATCACGTGGGTGATCATCGGGTCGATCTGGATCTTGCCGGTCATATACATATCGACGATCTTGGGCACGTCGGTGCGGCCCTTGGCCCCGCCGAACGCGGTGCCGCGCCAGTTGCGCCCGGTGACAAGCTGGAACGGGCGAGTGGCGATTTCCCTGCCCGCTTCGGCCACGCCGATGATGATGCTGGTGCCCCAGCCGCGGTGGCAGGCTTCCAATGCCGTGCGCATCACTTCGGTGTTGCCGGTGGCATCGAAGGTGTAATCCGCGCCGCCATCGGTCATTTCGACGATTTTGGCGACGGTTTCCTCGCGGCTCATTCCCCGCGTGTTGAGGAAGTCGGTCATGCCGAATTTCCGGCCCCATTCCTCGCGCGCAGGGTTGATATCCACGCCAATGATTTTGCCCGCGCCTGCCAGCCGCGCGCCCTGAATGACGTTGAGGCCGATCCCGCCCAGCCCGAACACCGCGACATTATCGCCGACCTGCACCTTGGCGGTGTTGGTGACCGCGCCCACGCCCGTCGTCACCCCGCAGCCGATATAACAGGCGGACTGGAACGGCGCGTCCTCACGGATTTTCGCGACCGCGATTTCGGGCAGAACCGTGAAATTGCTGAAGGTGGAACAGCCCATGTAGTGGTAGATCGGCTGACCTTTATAGCTGAAGCGGGTCGTGCCATCGGGCATCAACCCCTTGCCCTGCGTCGCGCGGATCGCGGTGCACAGGTTGGTCTTGCCGCTGAGGCAGCTTTTGCACTGGCGGCATTCCGGCGTGTAGAGCGGGATCACGTGATCGCCAGGCTTCACGCTGGTGACCCCCGCGCCGACTTCGCGCACGATACCAGCGCCTTCGTGGCCGAGCACGCTGGGGAAGATGCCCTCGGAATCCAGCCCGTCGAGCGTATAGGCATCGGTATGGCAGATGCCCGTCGCCATGATTTCCACCAGCACTTCGCCGGGCTTCGGGCCTTCGAGGTCAAGCTCGACGATTTCGAGCGGTTGTTTCGCGGCGAACGCAACAGCGGCGCGGGTTTTCATGGGTGTATTCTCCTTTGCGGGCACCTATTCCCGCCCCCGCACCGCTTGGCAAGTGTCAGCTTCTTCGGGGCACGGCTTCGTGATCATAGGGGCAGTGGCGGCACGCCGAACCGCAGCATTTGCCGCGCGTGAGATGCGCGATGCGGGTGAACACGGTGTAGCCGGTTTCGGGGTCGCGATAGGTCGCCTCCCCGCGCGCGCAGGCGGCTTCGTGCAGGGCGTGCCACAGGGGTTCGGTCATGCGATAAGCGCGGTAGAGTGATTGCGCTGCTGCGCCAAGCCTGTCGGCGGGCTGCAAGGCACGAAACCAAATTGCAACGATGGGCCAAAAACCCGCTTGCACCCCCTGGACTTTTGCGCTCTCACCCGCAGCAATTAATCCGCCCCATCCCCCGGAGGTCGCCCTTGCGTTTCGTGCTGTTTGTCGCCGCCCTGCTGTTTGCCGTGCCTGTTCTTGCACCCCTTTCGGCTCAGGGGATCGAGCAGACCAAGGGCAATTACGAGGACAAGTTCCGCCAGCTTGATGAGGTTCTGCCCACCCCCAATACCTATCGCAATGCCAGCGGCGCGCCGGGGCATGAATATTGGCAGCAAAAGGTCGATTACCGCATCACTGCCGAATTGGACGAGGCCAAGCGCCGCCTGACCGCGCGCGCGACCATCCGCTACACCAACAATTCGCCCGACGCGCTGCCGTGGCTGTGGATGCAATTGGATCAGAACATCTTCCGCACCGATTCGATGGCCGAACTGACCGATGCCTTCGGTGGCCCCGGACGGCGCGGGCCCAAGGTGACGCTGGGTTCGGGCGACGCGCCGACCAAGCTTTCGATGGACGAACTGCGCCGCCAGCAGGCGATGGCCGACAACAGCTATGGCTATGATATCAGCGCGGTGAAGACGCTGGCGGGCGCGGATATTCCGCACACCATCGTCGGCACGCTGATGCGGGTCGATCTCGCAGAGCCGCTCGCACCCGGCGCGACCACCGAATACACCATCGAATGGGCGTTCAACATCGTCGAGGAAGACGCGGTCAACGCGCGTTCGGGTTACGAACATTTCCCCGATGACCCGCGCAAGGGCGGCAACGACATTTTCCTGATGGCGCAGTGGTTCCCACGCATGGTCGCCTATTCGGATTACGAAGGCTGGCACAACAAGGAGTTCCTCGGCCGCGGGGAATTCACGCTCGAATTCGGCGATTACGAAGTCGCGATGACGGTGCCCGATGATCACATCGTCGCCTCGACCGGCGTGCTCCAGAACCCCGATGCGGTGCTCACCGCCGCGCAGCGCCAGCGGCTGGAAGCTGCGAAAAACGCCGATGGGCCGATGTTCATCGTCACTCCGGCCGAAGCCGCCGCCGCCGAAGCCGGCAACCCCAGGGGCACCAAGACCTGGAAGTTCAACGCCGCCAACGTGCGCGATTTCGCATGGGCTTCCAGCCGCAAGTTCATGTGGGATGCGCAAGGGGTGAAGCAGCCCGGCGCGGAGAACGAAACCGTGCTCGCCATGAGCTTCTGGCCCAAGGAAGGCGGCGATCTGTGGCGCAAATATTCGACCGCCGCTGTGGCCCACACGCTGAAGGTCTATTCGCGCTTCAGCTTTGATTACCCCTATCCCACCGCGCAGTCGGTCAACGGGCCGGTCGGCGGGATGGAATATCCGATGATCACCTTCAACGGCCCGCGCACCACCCTCAACAAGGATGGCACGCGCACCTATTCGCTGGCGGAAAAGGTGTTTCTGGTGGGCGTGGTGATCCACGAAATCGGCCACATCTATTTCCCGATGACGGTCAATTCGGACGAGCGCCAATGGACGTGGATGGACGAGGGGCTCAATTCCTTCCTCGATTCGGTCGCGGGTTACGAATGGGATCCGGATATGCCGTGGACCCGCAGCCTGCCGCGCGACATGGTCAGCTATATGGTCTCAAACGAACAGCAGCCGATCATGACGCAATCGGATTCGGTCACCAATCTGGGCGCCAATGCCTATGGCAAGCCGTCTGCGGCTTATCACCTGCTGCGCGACACAGTGATCGGGCGCGAACGCTTCGATTTCGCGTTGAAGGAATATGCCCGCCGCTGGAAGTTCAAACGGCCCACCCCGGCCGATTTCTTCCGCACGATCGAGGAGGCTTCGGGCACCGATCTCGACTGGTTCTGGCGCGGGTGGTTCTACACCACCGATCACGTCGATATTGCGCTCGATTCGATCTACCGGCTGAAGATGGATACGAAGAACCCCGACATCGACCTGCCCCGCCGCCGGGCAGAGCGCGACGAGGAGCCTGATCCGGTCGGTGTCGGGCTGAATGAACAGCAGCGCTTACCGATCTGGGTGCTGGAAAATCGCGGGGTGACCGATTTCTACGACAAGAATGACGAATTCACCGCCACCCCCAAAGACCGCAAAAGCTACACCGATTTCCTCACCGGGCTTGAACCCTGGGAACGCGCCGCGTTTGACCGCGCGGTGAAGGAGGACGCGAATTACTACGTCCTCAATTTCAGCAACAAGGGCGGTTTGGTGATGCCGATCATCCTTGGTCTGACGTTCAACAACGGCAAGACCGAGAAGATGATGATCCCGGCGGAAATCTGGCGTCGTAACGCGCGCGAAGTCGCCAAGCTGCTGGTGTTCCCCAAGGGCAAGGAGCTGGTGCAGGTTGTGGTCGATCCCGATTGGGAAACTGCCGATGCCGATATCGAGAACAATCACTACCCGCGCCGGATCATCCCCAGCCGCATCGAAGCGTTCAAGGACGAAGCCAGCAAGGCCCGCGTCAACCGCGACCTGATGGGCGAAGCCGCAGGGGCTGAACCGGAGAAGAACCGCAAGTGATGCTGCGCCGTGCGTTCCTGCTGATCGCGCTGCTGCTGGCCCCGATTGTGGCGGTGCCCGCTTGGGCGCATCAGCAGAAGATCGCGATCAGCACGGTATCGATCAACCCGCGCACCGATCGGCTGGAACTGGTGCATCAGGTGCCGGTGCACGATGCCGAACACGCGTTGCGGGTGCAGGGCACCAAGGTGCCGGATATCGTCGGCAGCGCCGATAGCCGCGAAGCCTTTGTCCGCTATGCCGCGCGGCGGTTTCTGCTGGAAATGGACGGAGCGCCAATAACACCCACCTATGTCGGCAGCGAGGTTATCGGTGGCAGCCTGTTCGTCTATCAGGAAGCGCCCGCGCCGCAGCTGGACGCGCAAATCCGGGTGAATTCGCAGATCCTCACCGATGTCTGGGCGCGGCAGGAAAACAGGGTGAATATCGGCAGCGGGACAAAGGTGACCACCTTCGTCTTCACCGCCGGGGACGCCGCGCAGAGCGCGCGGTTATCCCGGTAATGGCGCGTCTAACAGGTGCAGCAGCGGCGGCGCTGTGCATTCCCCTTCGAAACTGATTGCAACTTCCGCAGTTCCTTCGCCGACATAATTCGTTGCAAAACCACGGTCACGCTCTAGGTATCGGCCCGGGGGGTGGACTGGTGCATGACTCGACTGAATTAGCCGCATCCGGGATTGAAGTTCTGGGGAGAATGTTTGGCGAATTCCGGCTCGAGACAGCGGGCGGTGGCCCACTATTGCTCAGCAATCGCCGGGGCATGCTGCTGGTTGCATTGCTGTGCCTTCAGCCGGATTGCCGCCTTGATCGAGAAACGCTGTGCCAGATTTTGTGGCCTGACCGGTTTCAGACCCAGGCCAAGGCCAGCCTCAGACAATGTCTGCTGGATCTTCGCCATCAGTTCGAGAGCGATGGCTTGGGCAACCTCCTGATTGTCACGCGCTCGGCGGTTGCGCTTGATCGCGATTTTCTGCTGTCCGACCTGTCCATGCTGGAAGTCGCGCTGGAACAAGGCAATGCCGATCAGGCCGCGACCATCCTCGAAGGCATCGTCAATCTGCCAATCCTGCAGGGCATGACATTCAACCGGGCCTTCGATGGCTGGCTTGCGCTCAAACGGCAGGAAGTCGATGCAAGGCTGCGTCAGGCGATTGCGCGGCTGGTCACCGAATTGCGGGCGGCAGGCGAGCCTGAACTGAGCGCACGGCTGAGCGCTGCCTCGCAGGCCCGCTATCCGGCCGCACGCAGCGCCGCCGAGATCGCGCTGGCGGTCTTGCCATTGGGTCAGATCGATCATGTCGGCGGCGACTTCTTTCTGGCCGAGGGCATCACCGATGAATTGAGCGCACGGCTGGGCAAGGTGGATGGCATCGCGCTGGCCGGACGCACGTCGATCCTTGCGGTCGCGGAACGGAGGCTGACGCTGATCGAAATGGCCGCCAGCCTCAGGGTGACGCATCTGGTTGAAGGCGAAGTCACGCGCACGCATGATAGCATCACAGCCAGAATTGCCCTGATCGAAGGCGCAACTGGCACCGAAATCTGGGCAGACCGGATCACCGGTTCGATCGACGATTTCTTCGATTCGCGCAAAGTCATCGGCAATAATATCATTGCGGCGATCTGCCGGGTGCTGGGCCTGTCGCTGTCACCGGCGCCAATGCGGCGGATGACCACCAACCGCGCGGCCTATGCCCTGTATCTGCAGGGTTGTTCGCTGTTGCGGCGCTCGATTACCGATGGCGCTGCGGCAAAATCGGTCGAATTGCTGGAAGAGGCGCTGGCGCTCGATCCCGAATTTGCCGAATGCTGGACCGCGCTGGCCGATGCTCATGTCCACAATGCGGTCTATACGCCGTGTCTCGACCGGGTCGAACGCTCACGCAAGGCGGCTGAATGCGCCAAGCGGGCGGTTGCGCTCGATCCGGGTCAGGGCCACGGGCTGACGATCCAGGGGATTCATGAATGGACCCGCTGGAACCCGGCGGGCGCCCTTGACCTCGCGTTCGAAGCCTATGCCCGCGAGCCGCGCAATGCCGATGTCGCGCTGCGGCTGGGATCGTTCCTGCTCTATATCGGTCGCACCCGCGCCGCACTGCCGTTTATCGAGGCGGGGGTGGAGCAGGCCCCTGCCTATGGGCGCAACTACGTCATACTGGCTTCCGCGCACTTCAACCTGGGCGAGATGGAAGCGGCGCGGGCGGCAGGACAGCGGATGATCGATCTGGGGATGCCGGGGATGTGGCTGGCCGTTATCGAGGCGGCGATCGGGGAGCGTGAGAAGGCCGCTGAGACCTATTATGCGCAGCGGATGCTGATGAACACCGTGATCCTGCCGCCCGCCGGGACCGAGCCGATGAGCGATGCGGTGCGCGATGCCTATTGGGGGATCGCGGCGAAAGGGGTCTGCAGCGGCGATGCGGGCGCGCGGGCGGCCTATTGCGCGATGCTCGACGGGCTGCACCAGACCATGCCTGACCCGCACGATCCCACAATCGTTTTTCCTGCGATCTGGATGGGCCACGCTGATCTGGTGATGAAAATCTACCGTGAACGCATCCACCCCGCCAATATGTTCGGCCTGATGAACCTGTGGGCCGATGTCGAGCCGATCCGCCGGATCCGGCTGCATCCGGGCTTCATGGACTTCGCCGATGACATCGGCCTGGTCGAGGCGTGGAACCGCCATGGGTGGCCCGACCTGATGCCAACCGACCCGCGCGGGGCCTGATTCGGCACGGATTGACGCTTTTTTGACGATCCGCCGGGTTGACCGCACCTTGCTGCGACGGGCATTTTACCACTTGTCATATCGAACTGGAATCCAGCTGTTTCGAATACCGTCCCGACCATCGGGATTGGCGCAGAATGCCTTTTGCCTGCGTTGTTCACGACCGGAATAGTTGCCAGCAGATGACACGAATTGAGCGGGCGGCGGCAAGCGGCAACCGGGCCAAATATCGCACGGTCGTTGGTGCGATGTTGCCGCAAGATCATAAGCCGCGCTGACGGGGGGAAGCGCGGGTTGAGTTCCGGTGGGTGGGGTTGCGACCGCCCCGCCCACCGGACTTCGTCCAGATATGTTCCCCCAAGGGAATACTATCATGGCAATGCCATCACCCAAACCTGCCCATGTTGTCTATCGCACACGCCAGCTTGAGGTGATGCTGCGCTGGTATCGGGCCGTGTTCGGGGCGGAGATCGTCTATCGCAACCCCGCGCTCGCCTTCCTCACCTTTGATGATGAACATCACCGGCTGGCCTTTGCCGATCTTGCGGTGATCGCGCCCGATGGCGGCGATGCGGCGCAGGCGCCGGTCGGGGTGGACCATATCGCCTACGAAGTGCCCTCGCTGACGGCGCTGCTGGAAACCTGGCAAGAGCTGAAAGCCAAGGGGATCGAACCCTATTGGGCTGTCAATCACGGGATGAGCGCTTCGCTCTACTACGCCGATCCCGATGGCAACCAGATGGAATTCAGCGTCGATTGCTTCGCCAGCAAGGGCGAATGCCGCGATTATTTCCAGGGCGACAGGATTGGCGCCAACCCGGTCGGAACCGAATATGATCCGGCCGATTGGCTCGCACGGTTGCGCAGCGGGGCGAGCGAGGCGGAGTTGCTGGCGATCGATCCAGCCGCGCCAGTCTCTCCCATCCGCGGGCGGCTTGAGGCGCTGTCTGCGTGACACAGGGCCGCCCTTCGAGTTGCAACTTTGACCTGTCGGGTAAAGTCGCGCTCGTCACAGGCGGCAACCGGGGGATCGGGCGCGCGATAGCCATTGGGCTTGCCCAGGCAGGCGCAGCCGTCGCGATCCTGGCGCGCGACGCGACCCGCAATGCCAAGGTTGAAGCCGAACTGGAACGGATCGGTCGCCGCACCCATGCCGATATCCTTGATGTGACCGACCGCGCCGCGCTCGCTCCCGCAATTGCCGGCGTAGAGCGTGCGCTCGGCCCGATCGATATCCTTGTCAACAATGCCGGGAATACTGATGTCAGCGGCGGTGTCCTGCACCAGACTGAACAAGGCTGGGACAATGCCATCGCCACCCATCTGACGGCGACCATGCTGCTGTCGCAGGCGGCCGCAGCGTCAATGCAGCAGCGCGGGCGCGGCAAGATCATCAATCTCGCCAGCATGTATGGGATTTTCGGTGCCGGTGCCCTGCCCTCTTACGCGGCGGCCAAGGGGGCGATTGTCCAGCTGACCAAATCAATGGCGATCGAATTGGCTCCGCACGGCATCCAGGTCAACGCCATCGCCCCAGGTTGGATCGCGACCGAGATGACGCAGATCGTGCAGGACGATGCGGACTGGAGCGATTTCAACGCGATGCTGATGGCGCGCACGCCGGCGGGCCGCTGGGGCGAGCCGGAGGAATGTGCGGGCGCGGCGGTGTTCCTTGCCAGCCAAGCCGCCAATTTCATCACCGGCATCACCCTGCCGGTCGATGGCGGATATTCGGTGTTCTGATGGCGAGCGCCGCGCATCGAAACCGTATCAACCGGCAAGTTCGGACAAGCAGGGGGTAATTCCATGACGAGTGCAGCCATTCGATCGCCCGTTTTCGGCGCCGCTGAAGCAACCCCGGACACGCCGCGAACGGGGCCGGCGACCGATCGCATCGTTGCGCTCGATTTCGTGCGCGGTGCGGCATTGTTCGGCATCTTGCTGATGAACATTACCGGCTTTGGCCTGCCCCACGCCTATGGCAATCCCACGAATGCCGGCGGCGCCGAGGGGCTCAACCTGCTATCCTGGGTGATTATCCAGATTGGTTTCGAAGGGACCCAAAGAGGGTTGTTCTCGATGCTGTTCGGAGCAGGCATCATCCTGTTCACGTGCCGGCTGGAGGCAAAAGGCCGCACTGACGTTGCCGATATCTATGCGCGCCGCAACCTGTGGCTGATCGCGTTCGGCATGATCAATGGCTTCTTCCTGCTCTGGAGCGGCGACATCCTGTATTTCTACGGGCTGACCGCGCTGCTGGTCTTTCCGTTCCGCAAATTGAGCGCAAAGTGGCTGATCATCATCGGTGTCGCGGGCCTGATGGCGAACGCGCTCTGGAACGCCAAGGACACTTCGGACTTGATGCGCAATCATGCCGCCTATGAGGCATCGCAAACCGATGGGGCAAAGCTGACGGCCGATCAGGAAGCCTGGGCCGGTGAATGGGCGTCTGCGCTGGAAGAATACAGCCCGTCACCGGCGGCCCAAAAGGATTATGTCGAAAAAAGAACCGCCAGTTACTGGAGCGCCTTTGCGCAGGTAGCGCAAGAGACAGCCCATGCAGAGAGCTGGTATTTTTACCGCTGGTTCTTCGATGTTTTCAGCATGATGCTGATCGGTATGGCATTGTATAAAATGGGCGTTTTCACCCTTGCGCGTTCGCTCCGGTTCTACCTTGCATTGATTGTTTGCGGTTATGGCGTCGGGCTGACTGTCAACCTGTTCGAAACACGCTGGGTCATCGATAACGGGTTCAGCCTTCTCGCCATGAGCCAGTCCCAGGTCACCTATGACCTTGGGCGGATAGCGACCACTGCGGGGCATCTCGGCCTGCTGCTACTGATCGCGCGTTCGGGCATCTTCCCGTGGTTCCAGCACGCACTGGCCTGTGTCGGGCGAATGGCGTTCACCAATTACCTGACGCATTCGCTGGTCTGTGCGATCTTCTTCGTCGGGCTGGGCTATTTCGGTCAGCTTGAGCGGCATCAACTCTATTATGTCGTGTTTGCAATCTGGGCGGCGCAATTGGTCATCAGCCCGTTGTGGCTTCGTCATTTTCAGATGGGCCCGCTCGAATGGCTCTGGCGCGGTCTGACCTATGCCGAGTTTCCGCAATTCCGGCGCGGAGCGGCTGTTGCCGGGTGAAGCCAGCGTCATCACCGGCACCACGCTGACAATAGGCAGCGGTTTTCATCCGACTTTGTGAGGAGCCAGCCATCATGGCGCAATTGATAACTGCAAACGCTCCGGCCAACACCGCGCAACTGCCTGCGCTATCGGAACACAAGGTCGCACGCTTTGCCGCCATCATCGTGCTGTATTTCCTGCAGGGCGTGCCGCTTGGCCTGACGCTGGTGGCGCTGCCGGGCTGGCTGGCGGAAAGTGGCGCGACGCCGGTTCAGGTTGGCGGATTTGTCGGCATTGCGATGCTGCCGTGGTCGACCAAGCTACTCAATGGCCTGGTGATGGACCGCTTCACTTTCAAGCCGATGGGGCGACGGCGCAGCTAGATCCTGATTTCGCAAACTCTGATGGTGGTCACATTGCTGGCGATGGCGGTCATCGCCCCTGGTGCCAGCGATATTGTGGCCCTGACTGCCTTCTGCTTTGCGCTCAATGTCTGTGTCACCTTCAGCGATGTGGCGGTGGACGGGATGACGGTTGATATCGTCCCCCATCCCGAACGCACCGCAATCAATAGCCTGATGTTCGCCTCTCAGGCGTTCGGGGTTTCTGCCTGCAGCTTTATCGCTGGCCAAATGCTGGCTTCGGGAACTCTGGCAACCACCGCGCTGGCGATGGCCGCAATGGTCGCCTGCGCCTCGATCTTTGTTGCCATGTTCCGCGAACGACCTGGTGAACGTCTGCTGCCATGGACACGCGGACAAGCCTCGCGCGAATGCGAAGAGCGCCAGAATTCGGCATGGTGGCCGATCCTGTCAGGGGTGCTGCGCTCTGTTCTCGCGCCGCGCACGCTGCTGTTCCTGCTGGGGACAGGCTGCGGCTGTGCGGCGCTGGCGTTCATTGATGCGGTAAACCCGACGCTGGCGGTTCAGCAGCTCGGCTGGTCGAGCGAGCATTATGCGAGCTTCAATGCGGGAATAAACCTTGCGGCAGCCGGTTTCGGGCTGGCGGTTCCGATCCTGATCGTGCGCTGGATCGGCCTGAAGCGCGCGATGATCTGGCACTTTGCGGCAATGGTAGGGCTAGCGGTGATTGCCGGCGCCACTGTAGATGGTTGGCAGAATGACACCTTGTTCATGTGGCTGAGCGGGGCGCTGTTTGTGCTGTCCGTGCTGCTCACGATCCTGCTGATCGTCTGGGCGATGCAGATCAGCAACCCCGCGATCGCTGCCAGCCAGTTTGCGCTGTTCATGGCTGTGCCCAACTTCTCGCGTTCGCTGATGGCGGGCAATTCGGGCTGGCTGGTGGAAGGCGGCGGCTACGCTTTGACCTATTACGCGGTCGCAGCGATCCTGCTGCTGGGGCTGGTGCTGTGTCTGCTGGGCGGGGTGGGTGATGACCGCGCAGCCGGGCAAGCAGAATAAATGCGGTCGGAACTGCGGCTCTGGCCCGTTGGTGCGAATCCGCCGGACTGGCAGCTTGTTGCAATCCTCAGAGCGTTCACCTATCCTTGAACCTATGGCACGGTTGAAAGCTTTTGCGTTGATATGCTGCTTTGTCAGCCTGTTTGTGCAAGGCACTGCCTATGCTGCTGCCCCTTCGCAAAGCGCGATGGCCGCGGGTGCCAATTGTGCCGAGATGATGGCCCAGGCAGCCAACCCGGTTGGTGCGATGAACCCGTCTGATACGCCAAAATGCTGTGGAGATATGGCCTTGGGCTGTCTCGGCGCGATGGGCTGTGTCGCTCCCTTGACGTTGGCAGGGCCGGATCAGCCTGCACCCATTCGTGCGCTTATCAACCCCGCTATCTATAAGGCGCAGCTTGCCAGCAGGCTTTACGGCAAGCTGATCCCGCCGGAACTCACGCCTCCCCAAATCACCTTCACCATGTAGCATTTGTCGGTGGGGCGATTGCCCTTGCCTGACACTATTGCGCAATGTGCGCGCCTATCTGGCCCATCGCAGGCCTTCAGGCGCTGTAATCGCAGCCCTCTCCCGCATACGAGGGGGCCAACGCGAGGCGAAGAGATGAACTGGGAAATTTGCTGGTTGCCGCTGGCCGCATTGGCGGCGGCGTCTGCGGTCCACGCGCAGCCGATCGGATATGCCGAAGCGCTGCGAAAGGCGCAGGTCGATCAACCGTTGCTAGAGGCCCGCGAATTGCAAGCGCAGGCCGCGCGCGAAGCCTTGGGGCCGGCCGATCAGCTGCCCGATCCGGTGCTGCGCGGCGGGATCACCAATTTGCCGGTCACAGGTGCGGCGGCCTTCAATCCAAATCGCCAGCCTCCAACCCAGATTCAGTTGGGGGTAGAGCAGGCAATCCCCAATCTGGCCAAGCGCAATGCGCGTGAAGGCCTGGCGCTATCGGACACGCAGGTGTCGCAGGCGCGGCTGATCATGGCGCGCCGCGATGTGGCTGCGGCCACCGGTCAGGCGTGGATCAGGCTTTATTTCGCGCAGCAGCGGCTGGCGCTGGCCGAGGCGGCGCAAGACGATCTGCGCGCCCTTGTGCCGGTTGCGCGCAGCGCGGTGGCGGCAGGATCGGCGCGGCCCGCCGAAAGCCTCGAAATTCGCCGGGCACTGCTCGATCTTGATGACGCGCGCACCCGGATCGAGGCCGATCTGGCCAGCACACGAGCGCGGTTGGTGCGGTTCCTGTCCGATGTTGATCCGATGGCGTCAGGCGCGGCCCCGCCCGCTGATGCCGATGCCGCAAGGCTGCGCGCCAATCTTGCCAGCATTCCCGAAGTTCAAATGACCGATGCGGTCGCTGCGCGGGCCGATGCCGCAAGCGATCTGGCGCGGGCAGATCTGCGGCCCGATTTCGGCGTCAGCGCCACTTTCGGACGGCGCGATCCTGATTTTGGCAACGCCGTTTCGGTATTGGGTTCTGTCACTCTGCCGCTGTTCACCGACAAGCGGCAAAGGCCGCGTATCGCCGCCGCCGAAGCGCAAGCCATGGCCGCCGCAGCCGAGCGGCAGGACACGCTGCGCGCGATCACCGCGCAATTCGAATCCGATCTGGCTGCATGGCACAGCGCGATGCGCCAATGGCAGCGCGCGCGCGATGAATTGCTTCCGCTGGCGCGCGACCGGGCTGATCTGGAAACCGCGAGTTTTGCCGCAGGCCGCGCCGATCTGATCGATGTGATCGCCGCCCGCACCGCGCTGGCGCTGCTCGAACTCGACATCCTCGAACGCGAGGCGGCTGCGGTTGAGGCCGCCGCCGTTCTGCGACTCACCTATGGGGAGGACTTGCCATGAGCATTGGTTGGAACAATCTGTCGGCTCGCCACCGGATGCTTGCTGGCGGCGTCATGCTGGCACTGATCAGCGGCGCGGCGGGATATGGCCTGTCGCTGCTTGGCGGCGATGCCCATACCGCAGGTGGCGATACGCAGGCGGAATGCGAGGTGCTTTATTGGTATGATCCAATGGTGCCCGGTCAGCAGTTCGACAAGCCCGGCAAATCACCGTTCATGGACATGCAACTGGTGCCCAAATGCGCGGGCGAAGAAGCTGCGCAGGCCGGGGTCAGCATTGATCCGGCGCTGGTACAAAATCTCGGCATCCGCACGGCTGAGGCCACGATGGGCGCGCTCGATACCGAAACCACCGTTACCGGCAGCATTGCCTACAATGCGCGCGAGGTGTCGATTGTGCAGCCGCGTTCCGGCGGGTTTGTCCAGCGCACATATGGCCATGCACCCGATGATGTGGTGGCGGCAGGCGCCCCGCTGGTCGATCTGCTGATCCCCGAATGGGGCGGGGCGCAAGCCGAATATCTCGCCGTCGTCGCTACCGGTGACGCCGCGCTGACCCGCGCCGCGCGGGATCGGTTGCGCCTGCTGGGAATGCCCGACGGCACGATTGCCGCGGTTTCCCGCAGCGGCAAGCCGCAATCGGTCATCACCATCACAGCGCCCAGTTCCGGCGTGATCACCATGCTGGCGGTGCGGCGCGGGATGAGCGTGAGCAGCGGCCAGACCCTGGCCGAAATCACCGCGCTCAACCCGGTGTGGCTGGAGGCCGCGGTGCCCGAACGTCAGGCGGGCGACATCAGCATCGGCCAGACCGTGCGCGCCGAACTGACGGCCTATCCGGGCGAGCTGTTCACTGGCCGGGTCACTGCAATCCTGCCCAGCGCGCAGGCCGACAGCCGAACGCTGACCGTGCGCGCCGAATTGCCCAACCCCGGCCTGCGGCTGCGACCCGGAATGTTTGCGCAAGTCACCCTTTCACCCGAACCGCGCACAGCGCTGCTGATCCCGGCAGAGGCGGTGATCCGAACCGGGCGGCGCAATCTGGTTATGCTGACGCAGGGCAAAGGCGGGTTCCTACCCGCCGAAGTGCGCATCGGGCGCGAGGCCAATGGCCAGGTCGAAGTGCTTGGCGGGCTTGCGGCAGGCGAACGGGTGGTGGTGTCGGGCCAGTTCCTGCTCGATTCCGAAGCCAGCCTTTCGGGCATAAAAGTGCGGCCCATCGCTGAAGGGGCAAACTAGTGATCGCGCGGATCATCGACGGCGCGATTGCGGGCCGGGTGTTCATCGTTCTCGCGGCCATCGCGCTGGGGCTGGCCGGACTGTGGGCGGTGCGCACCACCCCTGTCGATGCGTTGCCCGACCTGTCCGATGTGCAGGTGGTCGTACGGACGAACTATGCCGGACAAGCCCCGCAAATCGTCGAAGACCAGGTCACCTACCCGCTGTCGACCACGCTGCTTTCGGTTCCGGGTGTGGAAACCGTGCGCGGCTATTCGATGTTTGGTGACAGCTTCGTCTATGTCATCTTTGAAGACGGGACTGATCTCTACTGGGCGCGCAGCCGCGTGCTCGAATATCTCAGCCAGGCGCAAGGCGATCTGCCCGCCGGGGTGTCGCCGCAGCTTGGCCCCGATGCCACCGGAGTCGGCTGGATCTACGAATATGCACTGGTCGACCGCAGCGGCGGGCATGATCTGGCGGGTTTGCGCAGCATTCAGGATTGGTTCCTGCGCTATGAACTGCAATCCATCCCCGGCGTGGCCGAAGTCGCCAGCGTGGGCGGGATGGTCAGGCAGTATCAGATCGTGCTCGATCCCTATCGCATGGCCTCGCTCGGCGTGACGCATGGCGAAATTGTCAGCGCGGTTCAGGCGGCCAATCAGGAAACCGGCGGTTCGGTGGTGGAACTGGGCGAGGCCGAATATATGGTTCGCGCCTCGGGCTATCTCGCCAATCTCGACGATTTCCGCCAGATTGCGCTGCGCACCGCGCCCGGCGGCGTGCCGGTGACGCTGGGCGATGTCGCGCATATCCAGATGGGGCCGGAACTTCGGCGCGGGATTGCCGAATTGAACGGCGAAGGCGAGGTTGCGGGCGGCATTATCGTGCTGCGTCAGGGGGCCGATGTGCGCACTGCGATTACCGCAGTCGAGGCGCGGCTCGATCAATTACGGGCCAGCCTGCCGGACGGCGTCGAGGTGGTCACCACCTATGATCGTTCGCACCTGATCGATGCTTCGATCCGCAATCTGACGCACAAACTGATCGCCGAATTCATCATCGTCGGCATTATCTGCGCGCTGTTCCTTTGGCACGCGCGGTCGGCGCTGGTGGTGATTCTGACCCTGCCATTGGGCGTGTTGGCGGCGTTCCTGATCATGCGCTTTCAGGGTGTCAGCGCGAATATCATGTCGCTGGGCGGGATCGCGATTGCGATTGGCGCGATGGTGGATGCGGCCATCGTGATGATCGAAAATGTCCACAAGCATATCGAGCACCGGATGGACGAACGCCCCGATGCCACCATTTCGGGCGAGGAGCGGTGGCAGATTGTGGCCGCAGCATCGCGCGAGGTTGGCCCGGCGCTGTTTTTCAGCCTGCTGATCATCACCCTGTCGTTCGTGCCGGTGTTCACCCTGCAGGCGCAGGAAGGGCGGCTGTTCGCGCCGCTGGCCTTTACCAAAACCTATGCGATGGCGGCGGCGGCGATCCTGTCGATCACGCTGGTGCCGGTGCTGATCGGCTGGCTGGTGCGCGGCAAGATCCCGCGCGAGGACAGTAATATCCTCAACCGCGCGCTGACCCGCGCCTATCGCCCCGGCCTTGATTGGGTGATGCGGCGGCCCAAGGCGGCACTGGTGATCGCCGCGCTGGTATTTGCGACCACGCTGGTGCCCCTGTCACGGCTGGGCGGCGAATTCCTGCCGCCGATGGACGAAGGCGATCTGTTATATATGCCGACCGCACTGCCCGGCCTGTCGCCCGGAGAAGCCTCGGCATTGCTTCAACGCACTGACCGGATGATCAAATCCGTGCCCGAAGTCGCCACCGTGTTCGGCAAGGCGGGCCGCGCCGATACCGCCACCGATCCCGCGCCGCTGACGATGTTTGAAACCACCATCCAGTTCAAGCCGCGCGATCAATGGCGTTCCGGGATGACGCCCGACAAGCTGCTGGAGGAACTTGACCGCGCGGTACAGGTGCCGGGCCTCGCCAATGTCTGGGTGCCGCCGATCCGCAACCGCATCGATATGCTGGCGACCGGGATCAAAAGCCCGATCGGCATCAAGCTGTCGGGTGAGGATCTGGCCCAACTGGAACGCACCGCCGTGCAGGTCGAGCGCGCTGCCCGGCAGGTGCCGGGGGTCAGCTCTGCGTTGGCAGAACGGTTGACCGGCGGGCGCTATATTGATGTCACCATCGACCGGGTGGCGGCAGCGCGCTACGGCCTCAACATTGCCGATGTTCAGCAGATCGTGGCGGGCGCCATCGGCGGGGCGAATATCGGCCGCACGGTGGAAGGGGTGGCGCGCTACCCGATCAATGTCCGCTATCCGCGCGAAATCCGCGATAGCGTGGACGAATTGCGCAACCTGCCGCTGCTGACACCTGCGGGCGGGCAGATCACGCTGGGCACGGTCGCCCGAATCGCGGTGAGCGATGGGCCGCCGATGCTGAAAAGCGAACAGGGGCGCCCCACCAGCTTTGTCTATGTTGATGCGCGCGGGCGCGATCTGGTGGCGGTGGTGGGTGATATCCAGCAAGCGGTGGCGCGCGATGTCCCCCTGCCGCCGGGGGTCAGCCTGTCCTATGCGGGGCAGTTCCAATATATGGAACGCGCCTATGAACGGCTGCAAATCGTGGTTCCGGCGACGCTCGCGATCATTTTCCTGCTGCTCTACCTGATCTTCCGGCGACTTGATGAAGCGCTGCTGATCATGGCAACGCTGCCGTTTGCGCTGACCGGCGGGTTCTGGCTGCTCTATCTGCTGGGCTATAACCAGTCGGTGGCGACCGCCGTGGGGTTCATCGCGCTGGCCGGGGTGTCGGCAGAGTTTGGCGTGGTGATGATGATCTATCTTAAATCCGCGCTGGCGCGGCGCAGGGTCGATCCGGGTGCCGAAGCGGTGTCGGCGGCGATCCGCGAAGGCGCGCTGCTGCGGGTGCGGCCCAAGGCGATGACGGTGGCCACCATTCTGGCCGGGTTGCTGCCGGTCCTGATCGGCACAGGTGCGGGTTCCGAAGTGATGAGCCGCATCGCCGCACCGATGATCGGCGGGATGATCACCGCGCCGCTTTTGTCGATGTTCGTCCTGCCCGCAGCCTATCTGCTGATGCGGCGGCGCGGCCACGGCGGGTTTGATGTCAGGGATTAGAGGAGTAGCGCCAGTTCCTCCCCGTAGTGGCGATACCCGATCAGCCCCGCCGCTGCGCATAGCTGCAAGACAGCGATGGTGTGGAGCTGGCCGCTGAAGGGTTGCTTGCGCGTTTTGTGCCGGAACATCGCACGTCCCGCATAGGCACCAATGGTGCCGCCGAAGAAGGCAAGTTGCAACAGCGTCCCTTCCGAAATGCGCCACGCCCCGCGCTCCGCCCGCGCCTTGTCGATCCCGAAGGCAGCAAAGGCGAGGAAGTTCATCGCGATGATCGCGGTGACGATGTTTTCGGGGCGCAACGCGGTATCGAGTGCGGGAGTAATCCAATCCATAGCGTGGGCATAGCGTCCAAGGGATTGATAAATGGTTGCTTTGAGGGTGCGCGGCGCGAAGGTCAGCGTAAGAAAGCTGGGCCCCGGATCAAGTCGGGGTAACGGTGGTGGGTGTTGGCTGATGATGCGCGCCGACGCACTGACACCGGGCGACGAATTCTTCGTGGCTCATGTCGGTCTTGGCGTCCTTGGCGCGCCACGCGCAGATGACGACCGGTCCGCAGCCGCCAGCACTCCACGCCAAAGTCCTTCTGGCGCGAACCTCACGCCCGCTGGCTCGCAAAGAATTGCGCGGCCTTTTATAGGATGTCTCTCTCCTCCTTGGCGCGCGGTTCTCAAAGGAAAACCCCGCCGAAGCACAGGCTCCGGCGGGGTTTCCATGTTGCGCAGCGGCAGCGGAGTGAATTACTCCTCGCCAGCGTCCTCGATATCCGATGCGGGGGCGGCAGCAGCCATCGCTGCCATCGCCGCCTTCATCTTCTCTTCCGATCCAACCGCATCTGCCACCGGTTCAGCTTCGCGCTGACCTGCTGCGGCCAGCGCGTCCTGCTGCTTTTTCCACGCGGCCTTCAGCGCAGCGTCGCGGCTGTTGGCGGTAACCCGCAACCGGTTCATGCCCGCGCCGGTACCGGCAGGGATAAGACGGCCAACGATGACGTTTTCCTTCAGCCCGACCAGCGTGTCCTTCTTCCCTTCAACCGCCGCCTGCGTCAGCACGCGGGTAGTTTCCTGGAACGAGGCTGCCGAGATAAAGCTGCGGGTCTGCAGGCTTGCCTTGGTGATCCCGAGCAGGATCGGCACCCCTTCAGCGGGCTGCTTACCCTTGCCCAGCTTGGCATTATATTCCAGC
>PHEL01000157.1 GCA_002842925.1 Alphaproteobacteria bacterium HGW-Alphaproteobacteria-14 | reverse complement strand
CGGATCAGGCCAGTTCGACCATCTGCACCGAATATCCCTTGGCCCGCAGGCCTTCAACCAGCCGATCGACCTGATCGGCATCGCGCGCTTCGCATTCGATGTCGGTAATCAGGCCCTTGGCCGGCAGCGTGGTGAAAATCCGCTGATGATAGATTTCGATGATGTTGACGTTGTGTTCGTCAAACAGGCGCATCACCTTGAACAGCGCGCCGGGGCGATCCTGCAAGGTGATCCGAAGCCGCGCCAGCCGCCCCTGCCGCGCCAGATCGCGCAGCAACACATTGGCGAGCAGCCGGGTGTCGATATTGCCGCCGCACAGCGCCAGGCCGATGCTTTTGCCCGCAAACCGATCCGGATTGCTGAGCACTGCCGCCAGTCCCGCCGCGCCCGCGCCTTCAACCACGGTCTTTTCGATCTGGAGCAGCAGCGCCACTGCCTTTTCCAGCGCGGGTTCATCAACCAGCAGGATGTCATCAACCTTCTCGGCGATCACCTGTGCGGTGAAATCGCCCGGCTGTTTGACCGCTATCCCTTCGGCCAGCGTATCGCCGCCGCAATCATGGCTTTCGCCCTTGAACCGATCGAACATCGAAGGAAACAGCCCGGCCTGCACGCCGACGACTTCGATATCCGGGTTCAATGCCTTGGCCACGGTTGCCATGCCCGAAATCAGCCCGCCCCCGCCAATCGGCGTGACGATGCAATCAAGATCGGGCTTCACCGCGAACATTTCCAGCGCCACCGTGCCCGCGCCCGCTGCCACATCGGGATCATCAAACGGGTGCACGAAAGTCAGGCCCAATTCCTTTTCCAGCGTCAGGGCATGGGCGTAGGCTTCGTCGAAGGTTTCGCCTTCGATCACCACCTTGCCGCCGACGCTTTCGGTCTGCATCACCTTCACCGTGGGGGTGGTGCGCGGCATGACGATGGTGACCGGCACGCCCAGCCGGGTGCCGTGGTAGGACAGGCCCTGCGAATGGTTCCCTGCCGAGGCCGCAATCACGCCGCGCGCGCGCTGTTCGTCATTCAGCAGCAGCAGCGCATTGAGCGCGCCGCGTTCCTTGTAAGCAGCGGTAAATTGCAGATTTTCAAACTTCAGCCAGATATCCGCGCCGGTGATTTCCGACAGGGTGATCGAATGCATCATCGGGGTTTTGACCACCGCGCCATCAATCCGCGCAGCGGCGGCGCGGACATCGTCAATGGTAAGGTCGGCCGGGCTGGCGGCGGCACCCTTGGGGCGGGATGATACAGGCTGTGTCGACATGATGCGGCGGCGATTAGAGGCTTGGCGCGTCAAGGGCAATTTGTTTGCGCAAATTGCGGCAAGTCATTTGCGCGCGCGAGGGTGTTGGCAAGCGCGCGCCAACACGATAGTCCCTTCGTCTCACCCGCTTTTCCTGATCAAAGGATGACCATGCGCCATTCCCTTTCTGCCGCCTTCGCCGCGACTTCGCTTTTCGCGCTTACAGCGCCCGCGCTGGCCGATACGCTGATTGATAATGTCGATGGGGTGACCATTGATGATGCGGGCAAGGTGCTGCGTTTTACCGGTCTGATCTTCGATGAGGATGGCAAGGTTACGCAGGTTTTGGTGCGCGGCGACAAGCGCCCAAAGGTCGATTACCGGCTCGATGGCGAAGGCCAGGTGATGCTGCCCGGTATAATCGATGCGCATGTCCATGTCGGGCAGATCGGCTTTGCCGCGCTGACGCTCGACCTGTCGGACACGAACAGCCTTGACGAAGCGCTCCAGAAAATCGCGCAATTCGCCGCTGACAATCCGGGACGTCCGTGGATTCTCGGGCGTGGCTGGAATCAGGAGAAATGGGGCCTTGGCCGGTTCCCTACCGCCGCCGAACTCGACGCGGTCGTATCTGACCGCCCTGTTCTGCTCGATCGGGCCGATGGCCATGCGAGTTGGGCCAACAGCCTTGCCATGGAACAGGCAGGGGTGACTGCCGCCGCGAAAGCCCCGGCCGGGGGCCGGATCATCCGCGATGCAGCGGGCAAACCGACCGGGATCTTTGTCGATAGAGCCAGGCAACTGGTACGGCAGAGCGTCCCGGCCCCGCGCCCATCGGATTACGACCGGGCGCTGGCGATGGCGCAGGAACGGTTGATCGCCAATGGCGTCACCGCCGTGGGCGACATGGCCGTGGACATCCAGGAATGGCATGCCTATCGACGCGCCGCCGACCAGGGCCAGCTGCGCATTCGTGTCATGGCCTATGCCAATAGTCCGGAACTGATGGAATTGATCGGCGGGAATGGCCCGACGCCGTGGCTTTACGATGACCGGCTGCGGTTGAACGGGATCAAGCTTTATGTCGACGGCGCGCTGGGATCGCGCGGGGCTGCGCTGAAGGAACCCTATGCCGATGAACCGGGCACCCGCGGCCTTGCCCTGACCACCCCTGCCCAATTGCGCAACCTGATGAGCCGCGCCGCAATGGGCAATTTCCAGACCGCCATCCACGCCATCGGCGATGCTGCCAATGCCGATGTGCTGAACGCGGTCGAGGAATTGTCCGAAACTTACACCGGCGACCGGCGCTGGCGGATCGAACACGCGCAGATCATCGATCCGGCGGATATTCCGCGCTTTGGCCAGCATGGCATCATCGCTTCGATGCAGCCGCTGCACCAGACATCCGACCGGACAATGGCCGAAGCGCGGCTGGGGCCGGATCGGTTGGGCGGAGCCTATGCGTGGCGCAGCATCATCGCCGCCGGGGGCCGCCTCGCATTCGGATCGGACGCGCCGGTTGAACCGGCTGATCCCTTCGCGGGCCTCGCCGCCGCGATCAGCCGCACCGATGCCGATGGGCAGCCGTTCGGCGGGTGGTTGCCGCAAGAAACCGTCAACCGCGAACAGGCGCTGGCTGGCTACACTTCGGACGCGGCCTATGCCGGGTTTGCGGAAGGGCGGTTCGGGCGGTTGATCCCCGGCGAACGCGCCGATTTCCTGCTGGTTGACCGCGACCCGCTGCTCGCCTCGCCCGATGACATCCGCGCCACGCAGGTGATGGAAGTGTGGATCGGCGGGGTTAAAGTCAGCGGCGAGTAATTACTCCGCCGCCGCCGTTTCCTCGGTGTCGGCCACGCGCCCGGCCTCTACCTTGCGTTCCTGCAACCGCATCAGCACCAGCGATGCCTCGAACAGCAGGATCAATGGCAGACCAAGTATGATTTGCGAGCCGGGGTCGGGCGGCGTGACAATCGCGGCAATCGCAAATATCCCCACGATCACATAACGCCGCGCGCCCGCCATCTGCGCGCGGGTGACGATCCCCGCGCGGTGCAGTAGCAATAACAGCACTGGCAGCAGAAAGGTCAGCCCGAAGGCAAGGATGAACTGCATTACCAGACTGAGATATTCACCCGCGCTGGGCAGGGCCTGCAACTGCATCCCCCCCGCCTCTCCGCCAAACCCGAGGAAAAATCGGAACGCAGTGGGCATCACCACGAAATAGGCCAGAGACGCACCGCCCAGAAACAGCACCGGAGTGGCAATCAGGAACGGCAGAAACGCCTTTTTCTCGCGCGCATACAACCCCGGCGCGATGAAGGCCCAAAGCTGGTTGGCGATCACCGGAAAGCTGACCATGAAGCCAGCGAACAGCGCGACCTTCAATTCAACGAAGAACACTTCGGGCAGTTTGGTAAAGATCAGCTGGCCTTCGCCGTCGGGGAAAGCCTGCTTCAATGGCCACACCAGAAAGCCGAGGATATCGTCGGCAAAATACAGGCACACGCCAAACCCCGCCGCCAGCGCCAGCAATGCGCGGATGATGCGGGTGCGCAGTTCGATCAGGTGATCGAGCAGCGGCGCGCGGCTTTCGTCAAGATCATCAATCTTGAGCATTATCGCCGCCTTTGGCAGGGGTTTCGGGTGCAGGCTGGACTGGCGTGTCAGAAGGCGCGTCCAGCGGAGGCGGCCCGGTCATCAGCTCCGCGTCAGAACTGGCCGCAACCTCAGCCTCGGTCAAGGCAGCGGAACGGCGCATGATTTCCTCATTCTGCGCCTTCCACTTCTTTTCCATGTCTTCCAGCTCGGCTTCGCGCACCATCGTATCAATGCCGCTGCGGAAATGGGCCGAGACCCGCCGCAGCTTGCCGATCCACCGGCCCGCCACGCGCATGGCGAGCGGCAAATCCTTCGGCCCGATCACAACGACCGCGACGATGATGATGACCAGCAGTTCTGCGGCGCCGATATCGAACATGCGAGGTGCGGCTTGGCCGCCTCCTTCA
>PHEL01000156.1 GCA_002842925.1 Alphaproteobacteria bacterium HGW-Alphaproteobacteria-14 | reverse complement strand
TGATCGGCTCGATATAGGTGGCGTCGGCGAATTCGGGATCGGTCATGATCGTCGCCGGGTTGGAATTGACGAGGATGACGCGGTAGCCCTCCTCCTTCAACGCCTTGATCGCCTGCGTGCCGGAATAATCGAACTCGCACGCCTGCCCGATGATGATGGGGCCAGCGCCAATGACGAGGATCGAGGAAATGTCGGTTCTTTTGGGCATTTAAGGCTTCACCGCCGCAACTAGAGCTGTAAGAAAGGTGGCAACTTGCACTACATTTGCGAATGCAGGGTCTCTCAACAAGGCAACAACCCCCTGCCTTGGGGGTTCAGGTACATTCACCAAAATCTCGAGTGCCCGGATTAAGCCGAATATCTGCGCACGAGGTTGGTTCTCGGTAATCTGTTCGCACACGTCTTCCATCTCACCGAGTATCACCATCACCTGCGCTACCTGCACGGGATCAATAATTCCCGTCCAAGCCGAACTGTTAACGAAAGTCTGCTCTTGTTCTTCCGAAAAACCCTGGCTGAGCCGCGCCTTGCCCTTCGCCGTAACACGATAGTAGCGTCCAGATTCAAGGGGTTTGCTCTCAACAAATCCACCTCCAATCAGAGAGTACAAAACTGGCCTAATACTAGGCCCCTTTAAGTTGTTAAGATCTGTGATCTGAGTGACGGTGAACCACCCTCGTTCTGCATCGAAAGTAGGACCTTCAAAGGGCAATGGCTTGGTTCTAGCTTCGTTAACCGCGGAAAGCACATCGAACTCCCACTTGGACAACATATTTTGCCCCCCTTCGCTCACCCCAGACCCCCAACGAACTTCTCGAACAGATAGAAACTATCCTGCGGCCCCGGGCTCGCCTCGGGGTGATACTGCACTGCAAACGCCCGCTTGCCCTTGATCGCGATGCCGCAATTCGTGCCATCGAACAGCGACACATGGGTCTGCTCGACATTCTCCGGCAAGGTCGCGACATCCACCGCAAACCCGTGGTTCATCGAGGTGATTTCGACCAGACCCGAAGTCTCCCCCCAGCCCTCGCCCACGCGCTGGACGGGGTGGTTCGCGCCCCTGTGCCCCTGATGCATCTTGATCGTCTTGGCCCCCGCTGCGAGCGCCAGCAGCTGGTGCCCCAGACAGATGCCGAAGATTGGCACATCGGCATCGAGCAGCGCCGCGATCACCGGCACTGCATATTCCCCTGTCGCCGCCGGATCGCCGGGGCCGTTGGACAGGAACACGCCGTCGGGAGCGAGCGCCATCACCTCGTCAAAGCTCGTCTTGGCCGGAACCACCGTCACCCGCGCGCCGGCCTTCACCAGATTGCGGAAGATATTGTCCTTCGCACCGTAATCGATGGCGACCACGTGCGGCTTGGCATCGCGGGCGGCACGCCCATACCCCTTGCCGAGCGTCCAGTACCCGCCCTCCCAGCTCTCATGCTTCTCGCGGGTGACGCGGATGGCGAGGTCCATGCCCTCCAGCCCCGGCCAGCCTTGCGCGCGCTCGATCAGGGCGGGAATATCGAACTTGCCGTCGGGCGCGTGGGCGATCACCGCATTGGGCGCGCCGCTCTGCCGGATGCGGCGGGTCAGCGCGCGGGTGTCCACGCCTGCCAGCCCGATCTTGCCATTGCGCGCCATCCAGTCGGCAAAGTGTTCAATGCTGCGAAAACTGCTCGGCTCGGTCACATCCTCACGCACCACGCACCCCACCGCGCCTTCAACGCGGCTCTCCACATCCTCGCCATTGGCGCCGACATTGCCGATATGCGGGAAGGTGAAGGTGACGATCTGCGCGGCGTAGCTGGGATCGGTCATCACCTCCTGATAGCCGGTCATCGCGGTGTTGAAGCACACTTCGCCCACCGCCGAGCCAACCGCACCAAACCCCCGGCCCCAGATCACCGTGCCATCTGCCAGCACTAGGCAACCGGTCGCGCCAGAAGGTTGCGCGCGGAAAGATGCGGGGTCGGCCATTGGGGGCGCTCCGTTCCAGTAAAAAGCCAGCGATGTTGCTAAGTTTTGTCCGCTAAGGCCCCCAGCCCTTCGCGTCAACCTAGGCTTTGGCTACTATTTGCGTTAGAGGCCCGGCGCTTCATTCCATCCACAGGAAACACGCCATGATCCGTGATGATATCAAATCCGCCACCATCGCCGCGATGAAGGCGGGCGAGAAAGACCGCACCGCCGCGCTCCGCCAGATTTCAGCGAAGATCAAGGACCGTGACATCGAGGAACGCACCAGCAGCAAGGCGATCCCCGATGATGAACTGGTGGTCAGCGTGCTCCAGAAAATGGCCAAGCAACGGCGCGAATCGATCGAGATGTATGTTGCCGGCGGGCGCGAGGAACTGGCGGCGGTCGAGCGCGCCGAACTCGCGGTGATCGAGGCATTCCTGCCGCAGATGCTGAGCGAGGCCGATACCATCGCCGCAATCGAAGCGATCAAGGCGGAAACCGGTGCGTCCACCATCAAGGACATGGGCACAGTGATGGCCGAGCTGAAAGCCCGCCACGGCGCAGTGCTCGACGGGAAACTGGCGAGCGGGCTGGTGAAAGCGGCGCTTTCCTGATCTCTCATTCCGTTCGCCCTGAGCCTGTCGAAGGGCTGCTTTTCCTTTTTGGACTTCGGTTGGAAAAAGAAGGACAATGCTTCGACAAGCTCAGCACGAACGGATTTTGTTTCCACACTGGGTGCACATGATCTTGGTGCCTCACCTCGACACGAACAGAAACGGGGATCAATAGTCGCCCATGGCTATCACCCCGCAATGGAAGGACGAACTGCGCGCGCGGATCACCCTGTCCACGCTGGTGATGCGCAGCGTCAAATTGACCCGTGCGGGGCGTGAATGGAAGGGGTGCTGCCCGTTCCACGACGAAAAGACGCCGAGCTTTTACGTCAATGATCAAAAGCAGTTTTATCACTGCTTTGGCTGCGGGGCGCATGGTGATGCGATCAGCTGGATGGTCGATCACGCGGGACTGCAATTCATGGATGCGGTCAACGAACTGGCGGCGCAGGCCGGGATGGAAGTGCCCGCGCCCGATCCGGCAATGGCCAAACGCGCCGAGCAGCGCGCCAGCCTGATCGACGTAACCGATGCCGCGCAGGCGTTCTATGTCGAAACCCTCGCCGGGCCAAACGGCAAGGTGGCGCGCGAATATCTGGAGCGGCGCGGGTTTTCGCCCGCGATCTGCCGCGAATTCGGCTTCGGATGGGCGCCCGATGATCGGCAGGCTTTGCCCAAGGCGCTCTCGCAATTTGGCGAGGATATGCTCGAAGCGGCAGGGATGCGCGCCGCCAACGAGGCGGGCGAGCATTACGACCGTTTTCGCGGGCGGGTGATGCTGCCGATCCAGGATGCTCGCGGGCGGGTTATCGCATTCGGCGGGCGGATACTCGACAAACGAGACGGTGTTGCGAAATATCTCAACTCCCCCGACACCGAATTGTTCGACAAGGGCCGCACGCTCTACAACCTCCACCGCGCCGCGCCCGCCGCGCGCCACAGCGGGCGGGTGGTGGTGGTTGAAGGCTATATGGACGTGATCGCGCTTGCCAATGCCGGGATCACCGATGTGGTCGCCCCGCTCGGCACGGCGCTCACCGAAATGCAACTGGAACTATTGTGGCGGATGGTTGATGCGCCGGTACTGTGCTTTGATGGCGATGCGGCGGGCCAACGCGCAGCGATGCGCGCAATTGCGCGGGCTTTGCCGATGCTGGCGCCGATGCGTTCGCTCAATATCGTGCGGCTGCCGAGCGGGCTTGATCCCGATGATCTGATCAAGGCGCAGGGCAAGGGCGCAATGGAACGCTTGCTCGATAGTCCTGCGAGCCTGATCGAATCGCTTTGGCAATTTGAACGCGATGCGCAGCCGCTCACCACGCCAGAGGCCAAGGCGGGGTTGAAGGCGCGGCTGATGGCGCATGTCGAAACCATCGCTGATCCTGAGGTCAAGGGCCTCTATCGCCGCGAATTGAGCGACCGGTTCTCGGCTTTTGCCTATCCAGCGCGCGCGCCGCGCCAATCGCCCCAGACCGGCCAACGCGGCCCTTGGCGCGGCGGTCAGCCAGTGCCACAGCGCCTGTCTGATGATGCGCGCACCAGGCTTTCAGGCATGATGGCCGGTGGCCAGCGCCAAGGCTTGCTCACCGCTGTCATCGCCGGGCTGACCCGCCATCCGCACGAGATATCCCGCCATGCCGAGGCACTGTCGCGCCTCGCCCGGCATGACCGCGAAGCCGCACCTTTGATCGAATCGCTGTTCGAACTTGCAGAAACGCTT
>PHEL01000155.1 GCA_002842925.1 Alphaproteobacteria bacterium HGW-Alphaproteobacteria-14 | reverse complement strand
TGCTTGCGGCCGATCCGTCGGATCGTCAGATAGAGCAGCGGGATCAGGAAGATGCCGAGCACGGTTGCCGCGATCATTCCGCCCAGCACGCCCGTTCCCACCGCGATACGGCTGGCCGCACCGGCTCCGCTAGCCAGCACCAGCGGCACCATCCCCATCGCAAAGGCGAGCGAGGTCATGATGATCGGACGCAGTCGCAGCCGGGCAGCAGACTTCACCGCTTCAAGCGGGGAGATGCCGCGCTCTTCCTCCTCGGTGGCGAATTCCACGATCAGGATCGCATTCTTTGCAGCCAGACCGATGATGGTGATCAGGCCGACGTTGAAATAGACATCGGCCGATAGCCCGCGCAGCATCGAGAACAACACCGCGCCCAACACGCCCATCGGCACGATCAGCAGCACCGCCAGCGGGATCGTCCAGCTTTCGTAGAGCGCCGCCAGCACGAGGAACACGACCACGACCGAGAGGCCCAGCAGCAGGCCAATCTGGCCGCCCGCCTGCTTTTCTTCATAGGACACGCCGGTCCATTCGTAGCCGATGCCCTGCGGAAGCTCGCTGGCGAGCCGCTCCATCTCGGCCAGCGCCGCACCCGAAGATTCGCCCGGGGCCGCCATTCCAGACAGGGTCATCGCCGGATACCCATTGTAGCGCGCAAGGCTGGCAGGCGCGGCGGACCATTCCGCTGTGGCGAAGGCGCCGAACGGCACCAGTTCGCCGACGGCATTGGGAATGCGCAAGGCCAGCACATCATCGGGCGTCATGCGGAAGGGGGCATCGGCCTGCACCAGCACCTGCAACACCCGCCCTTCGCGGTTGAAGTCATTTGCGTAAGCCGAACCGAAAGTAATCGAGAGTGCGGCATTAACCTCGGTCATCGAGAGACCCAGCGCGCGGGCCTGCACCCGATCGATCTTGACCTTGACCTCGGGGCTAGGTCCCTGATCCTCGGGCCGCAAGCCTGTGATGAGAGAGCTTTGCGACGCTGCACCCAGCAGTTGGTCGCGTGCGGCGATCAGCGCCTCGCGCCCCAGCCCGGCGCGATCCTGCAACTTGAGCGTAAAGCCGCTCGCCTGTCCGAGCGACTGGATCGCGGGGGGCTGAATGACAAAGGCGGTAGCCCCATCGTTCTGCATGAACAGACCCATCGCGCGTTGCAGCAGAGATTCCGCACTGCTTTCGGCAGCGGATCGTTCGCCCCATGGCTTGAACGAGGCGAACATCAGCGCGTTGTTCTGGCCCTGCCCGAAAAAGCTGAAGCCGCGCACCACGACCAGGCTTTGCACTTCGTCCTGCGCCATCCAGAAATCGGTGACGGGCTTCAGCGCCTCGTCCATCCGCTCCTCGGTGGCCCCGGGAGGGGCTTGCACTGCCGTGATGAGAAAGCCCTGATCCTCGGTCGGAAGAAAGGCAGTCGGCAAGCGCACGAACAACAAGACAGTTACGGCGACCAACGCGAGGAAGACCGCCATGCCCCGCTTGGGGGCCGACAGGATGCGCGTGTTGGAACGATCATATTTGCCCTCCATGCGGGCAAACCAAATGTTGAACTTGCCGAGGAAACGACCGACGAACCGGCCCGCTCGGGCGATCCAGCCGCGCCAGCCCGGCTGATGGGGCACAGCTTCCCCCAGCCCCGCAGGTTCGGCCGCATGGGCACCCCCATGCCCCTCGCCCGTAATCGGCTTGAGGAAGGTGGCACACAATGCCGGCGTGAGCGACAAGGCCAGAAATGCCGAGAAGAAAATCGCGATCGCCAGTGTTACCGAGAACTGGCGGTAGATGCCGCCCGTCGAACCGGGGAAGAACGCCATCGGCACGAACACCGCGATCAGCACCAGCGTGATGCCGATGATCGCGGTGGTGATCTGATCCATCGCCTTGCGCGTGGCCTCAAGCGGGGACAGCCCCTCTTCGCGCATGATCCGTTCGACATTCTCGATCACAACAATAGCATCGTCGACCAGAATGCCGATCGCCAGGACCATCCCGAACAGCGAGAGCACGTTGATCGAAAAGCCGAACAGCCACAGCCCGAGACAGGCACCGGCAAGCGCGATGGGGACGACCAGCGTCGGGATCAGCGTCGCGCGCCAGTTCTGGAGGAACAGGTACATGACGAGAAACACCAGCACCATCGCCTCGACCAGCGTCTTGATCACTTCGTCTACCGAGGCCTGCACGAAGGGCGTGGTGTCGTAGGGGATCGACCAGCTGACATCGTTCGGCAGCCCGGATTCCAGCTCGGCCATGCGGGCCTTCACGCCTTCGGCCGCGGCTAGCGCATTGGCTCCGGTGCCCAGCTGCACCGCCATCCCGGCCATCGGCGCGCCGTTCAATGTGGTGGAGGGCGCGCAGGATGATGTTCTCGAACTCTTCGACCGTCCGGAACCGGCCGTCGCTGGTGATCGTCGCGTTGATCTGCTGTCCGGGCGCAAGCGGCTTGGCACCGATCGAACCGCCCGCGATCTGCGCATTCTGTTCGCGGATCGCGCCCAGCACGGCGCTGGGCGAGAGGTTGTAGGAGGCGAGCGCGTCGGGATCGAGCCAGATGCGCATCGCATAGGGCGAACCGAACAAGGTGACGTCGCCCACGCCCTGCACGCGCCGCAACTCGTCGATCACCTGACTGGAGGCGATGTTACCGAGATCGGTGCTGGTCAGATCGCCATTGGTCGAGGTCAGCGCCACAATCAGCAGGAACCCGGCATTGGCCTGCCGCACGGTGATGCCCTGCTGGCGCACTTCCTCGGGCAGTCGCGCCTCGACCGTGCTAAGGCGGTTCTGCACCTCGGTCTGCGCGATGTCGATATCTGTGCCCGCCTCGAAGGTCAGCGTGATGCTTGCGGTCCCGTTCGATGCGCTCGACGAGGCCATGTAGAGAAAACCCTCGACCCCGTTGAGCTGCTGCTCGATCACCTGTGTGACGTTCTGTTCGAGCGTCTCGGCATCGGCACCGGGATAGACCACGCTGATCGTCAGCGAAGGCGGGGCGACCTCGGGATATTGCTCGATCGGCAGGGCTCTCAGCGCGATGACACCGGCGAGCAGAATGCCGAGCGCCACCACCCAGGCAAAAATGGGGCGATCGATGAAAAAGCGTGCCATGGATCAGCGCGCTCCGCTGCGTTGCGTAGGCTTGGGCGGCGTAGAACGCTTGGCCTCCGCGGCGCCGTTGACCGCCTTCACCGGCACGCCGGGCCGCAGTTTCTGGAGATTGCTGGTGATCACCAACTCGCCTGCCTTCAGGCCGCTTTCGACGATCCAGCGGCCATCGACCAGCGAGCCGAGCTTGACCGGACGCGGCGCGACCAGACCCTTGGCGTCGATCACGAACACCGAACCGCCCTGTTCGGACAGCGTGACCGCGCGCTGCGGGACGGTGATCCCCTCCTTCAGCTCGCCGACGAACAGCTTGGCCCGGACGAATTCGCCCGGCAGCAGCAGCCCGGTGGGATTCGGGAATTCGGCGCGCAGGCCGACCGTCCCGGTTTCCTCGTCGACGGAGAATGCGAGGAAGTTGATGTAGCCGGGGATGGGATATTCGCTGCCATCGGTGAAGGTGAGGCGGACCTCGACCCTGTCATTGGCATCGAGCACCACCTCGCCCGCGCTGATCGCCCGGCGGATCGCCAGAACCTGGCTCGCCGACTGGGCGAAATTGACATAGACCGGCGCGGTCTGCTCGATCCGCGTCATCAGCGTGCCCTCGGTCTGGCTCACCAGCGCGCCCTCGGTGATTTCCGCTCGTCCGGCGCGCCCCGCGATCGGCGCGCGCACCGTCGTGTAATTCAGCTGGAGGGTCGCGGCCTCCAGCTGCGCGCGAATCTGCGCGACATTGGCCTCGGCCTCGCGCGCGGTCGCCAACGCGGCATCATATTCCTGACTGCTGATGGCGTTTTCCGCGACCAGCGGCTTGTACCGCTCGACTACGGCGCGCGCGTTGCTTTGCGTGGCCTGGGCGCGATCGAGCGCGGCCTTGGTCTGGGCGTAGCTGGCGCGGAGTTCGCGCGGATCGATCAGGAACAGGGGCTGGCCCTGCGCAACATTAGTGCCTTCCGTGTAAAGCCGTTTCTGCACGATTCCGGTGACTCGCGCGCGCACCTCGGCCTGACGCACCGGCTCGACTCGGCCCGGCAGCTCGATGACGTTGGGAATGGACTGGCTGGCAATGGTGACAGTCTGCACCGGGATCGGCTGCGGTGCGGGCGGAGCCTGTTCACCTGAACACGCGACGGCAAGGAGGCAGGCGGCAATGCCTGTGCAGATGCGCTTCATCGGGAGAGGACTTTCATTTGATACTTTTATTGTAGCTGCGAAAATGTAATGCTAATTACACCATTGTCAATCAATCCCCGTCTGCGGAGAATCCACCGCCATGGAATCATCGCCTGAAACATTGCGACTAGACCGGCGCAGGGCAGCGATCGTCTGTGCGGCCCGGAATCTCTTTGTCGATCAAGGCTACGAACGCACGACACTGGCCGAAACCGTCGCACGCGCAGGAGGTTCCCTCGCGACGGTCTACAAACTGTTCAGGAACAAAGACGGCCTGCTGGAAGCGGTGATCCTCGAAACCGTAGCATCGGGCGAGGCGCTGGTCCGGGACGTCGAAGCCTCCGGCTTACCTCCGGCAGAAACATTGCGCCGGCTGGCGGAAGGGCTTTACCGGCATTTCCTCGCTCCCGACGTGATCGCCCTGGTCCGGATCGTGATCGCGCGGAGCATCAGCGAACCGCAGTTCGCGCGGCAATTTTTCGAACGCACGGCCAACCGCACCCGCGATGCCGTCGCGGCCTTGTTCGCGCGGTGGCAGGCAAGCGGGACCGCGATGAACGGCTCGCCGACATTCCTCGCCGAGATGTTCATGGGCATCTTCGTCAGCGACCTGCAAACGCAGGCGATCAGTCACGCGGCGGCGAGCAGCCAGCTGCCCGAGCGCCTCCACGAACGCACTGATTTCTTCATGACGGCAGCGGGTCTTTCGGCTGCGTGCGAACGTAGATTGGGCAATTCGGAATGGGCACCTGACCCGTCGGTCCTGCCAGGCTGGTTTACCGAGGCCATGGCTGTTCCGCGCGAGGAAGGTTTCTGAAGTGGCCCCAAAATGACCGGACAGGACCTCACACTTATGTAAGAGTGAGGCATATGACCGACAGTAATCCCAGGAGCTATGTGCATGCGGAGCTTCTCGGAGGGGTTCAGCGCCGCAGGCGCTGGACCCCGGAAGAGAAGCTCCGCATGGTCGAAGAGACCTTCCTGCCCGGCAACAGCGTGTCGCGTGTGGCGCGCATGCACGGGGTAGCGCCGAACCAGCTGTTTGGCTGGCGCCGGCAGGCGGCAAGCGGAGCTCTCACTGCCACCCGCGCTGGTGGCGAGGTGGTTCCGGCCAGCGAGTATCGCGCGCTGGAGAACCAGGTGCGCGAGTTGCAGCGCATGCTTGGCAAGAAGACCATGGAGAACGAGATCCTGCGCGAGGCGATCTCGCGCGTGGCAGGTCCCAAAAAAACGCCGTTGCGCACGATCTCGTTGCCGGAGGGCGATCTGTGAGCGCGGTGGCCAACGCGCTGGGGGTCTCCCGCCAGCATCTCTCGTCAGCCAGACGCAAGGCCGCTGCACGCCGCCGCGGCAGACCTCCGCTGCCCGAGGAAGAGCTCGTCGCGCGTATCCAGGCCCTGATCGCCGATCTGCCGACCTATGGCTACCGCCGGATCCATGCGCTCCTGCGGCGGCAAGCACGCAATGGCGGGCCATCTGCGCCCAATGCCAAGCGCGTCTACCGGGTGATGAAGGTGCATGGCCTGCTGCTGCAGCGCCACAGCGGCAAGGCCGACGAGCGTCGGCACGACGGGCGCATCGCGGTCGATACCCGCAACACCCGCTGGTGCTCCGACGGCTTCGAGATCGGCTGCGACAACGGCGAGAAGGTGCGGGTCGCCTTCTCGCTCGACTGCTGCGATCGCGAGGCGATGGGCTTCGTTGCTACCACCGCAGGCATATCCGCCGAGGATGTGCGCGATCTCATGACCGCCACCGTCGAGCACCGCTTCGGCCGCGTGAACCGCTTGCCTGCCACTATCGAATGGCTGACTGACAATGGCAGCTGCTACACCGCCAGAGAGACCCGCCGCTTCGCCCGCGAGATTAACCTCAGGCCCCGCACAACACCCATCGAAAGCCCGCAATCCAACGGCATGGCCGAAGCGTTCGTGCGCACCATGAAGCGGGACTACGTTCGCGTCGCCGAAAAGCCCAACGCCAGAGCCGTGATCAGCCAGCTGCCAACCTGGTTCCACCACTACAACACCGTCCACCCGCATCGCGCCCTTGGCTACCTCGCCCCGCGCGAATACATCACCCAATCAACCAGTGAGGAACTGTCCGGGAATTAAGGGGCAACGACAGTTTCGTAACCGTCGATGGCGTGCGTATGCACTACTTCCGATGGGGCAATCCGGCCGCGCCGCCGGTACTGATGACCCATGGCTTCCTTTCGCACGCCCGCTGTTTCGCCTTTGTCGCCCCGTTTCTCGCCCGCGATTACCACGTGGTCGCCTATGACCTTTCCGGCATGGGCGACAGTGACGTGCGCCCGGACTGCGACATGGCGGCGCGCGGGCGCGAGATGATTGGGGTTGCCGAAGCATTGGGCCTTTTCGGTCATGACCGAAAACCCATCGTGGCTGCCCACAGTTTTGGCTCGGCAGTGGCGCTGAAT
>PHEL01000154.1 GCA_002842925.1 Alphaproteobacteria bacterium HGW-Alphaproteobacteria-14 | reverse complement strand
CTGCTCAGCGCCGCCCGCTTGCGCCCTTTCGATCAGGCGCTTAGGGGCTTCATACGCGCGGCAAATCGCAGAATCATGCCGTGCAAAGTGTCTTATCATTCTACAACACATTCCTGCCGGAGCCAAACATGACCGCCATAATCGACCTGCACGGACGCGAGATTCTCGACAGCCGCGGCAATCCCACCGTCGAGGTCGATGTGCTGCTGGAAGATGGCAGTTTCGGGCGCGCTGCGGTTCCGTCGGGTGCCTCAACCGGCGCGCACGAAGCGGTTGAACTGCGCGACGGCGACGCTGCGCGTTATCTTGGCAAGGGCGTGCTGAAGGCGGTTGATGCGGTCAACAGCGAAATCCGCGACCTGTTGATCGACAATTTCGATGCCGAGGATCAACGCGATGTCGACCTTGCGCTGATCGCACTCGACGGCACGCACAACAAGGCGCGGCTTGGCGCCAATGCGATCCTTGGCACCAGCCTGGCGGTCGCCAAGGCGGCGGCCAATGCGCGCGGCCTGCCGCTTTATTCTTACCTTGGCGGCGTTTCTGCGCACCTGCTCCCAGTGCCGATGATGAACATCATCAACGGCGGCGAACACGCCGACAACCCGATCGACATTCAGGAATTCATGATCATGCCGGTCGGCGCAGACAGCATCGCCGAAGCCGTGCGGTGGGGCTCAGAAGTGTTCCACACATTGAAAAAGGGCCTCGCGCAAAAAGGTCTCGCCACCAGCGTCGGAGATGAAGGCGGGTTTGCGCCCGATCTTGCCAGCACGCGCGCGGCGCTCGATTTCATCATGGAATCCATCGCCAAAGCCGGTTTTACTCCGGGCGAGGACATGGTGCTGGCGCTGGATTGCGCCGCCACCGAGTTCTTCAAAAACGGTCGCTATGAAATCACGGGCGAAGGGCTGAGCCTGTCAGGCGACGAAATGGCTGATTACCTCGCCAAGCTGTGTGACGATTACCCGATCCGTTCGATTGAAGACGGCATGAGCGAGGATGATTTTGCAGGCTGGACGGCGCTGACCGCCAGGATTGGCGACACAGTCCAGCTGGTGGGGGATGATCTGTTCGTCACCAATCCCGCGCGCTTGTCTGATGGTATCGCCAAGGGCCTTGCCAATTCGCTGCTGGTCAAGGTCAACCAGATCGGCACGCTGACCGAGACGCTGGCGGCGGTCGATATGGCGCACCGCGCGCGCTATACCTGCGTGATGAGCCACCGTTCGGGTGAGACCGAAGACGCGACCATCGCTGATCTGGCGGTGGCAACCAATTGCGGGCAGATCAAGACGGGTTCGCTCGCGCGCTCGGATCGGCTTGCCAAGTACAACCAGTTGATTCGCATCGAGGAAGAACTGGGCGACAGCGCAGCATTTGCGGGCAAGGGCTGTTTCGGCGGGCGCTGCTGACGTTGGGGCGGGCTTACAAGCTCGCCTCAACTGCTTCTAAAAACCGCTCCATCGCCTTAACACCGGTGTGGCTCAGCCGCACTAGCACGCGGCGGTTGTCCCCAGCGTCATTCTCACGCACGATCAGCCCTTCATCGGCAAGCACCCCAAGCCAACGAAGCCCAGTGGTCGCTGGCGCAGCTGATCCTATACACGCGCTCGAAACCGAAACCGGCTTGTCCTCTGCCTGCGCGATGAAGAGGTCGAGAAGAATATCCCAAGCCGGTTCACCGAATAATTCGGGGTTGCCGAAAATCGCGGCGCGTTTGCGGCGCAGACCATAGGTTTTCCGGGCCAGCACAAGATGACGACGATCCGAACGCGGCGCACGATCCGGTGTGCTGGCTGGCGTATTCGCTGCTTTCGGCGCGCTGTCAGCCACATCACGCAGCCTTGCGGCAATCGCTACCAGCTCATCTGCCAGCGGGTGCAATTCAGACGCCGAAACAGCGGCAACCGACCCGTCGGAATCGAGCCTGTCAGGCACTATGGCGTCATCCATATGCCAGTCTCCGTGTCGGAGCCGTTGAAGGGCAGGGAACTAAGTTGGAACACGGATAAGAGCTAGCGTGGCCAGCCGCGCTTGGCTTTAAGGGGAACTACGCAGTGAGTTCTTTTCCTGCCGTAAATCTGTCTGCCGCCGCCCCCGATTTCTCGTGCGCACCCTATCGCAAGGATCGCCGCGTTTGTTCAAGTCTGAGATGCTGGATCGCCGCATCGAGATGCGCCGCGCCAATATGGGCGCCCATCCGGTCAAGCGCGGCGAGTTGTTTTTCCAGTTTGGCGATAATGTGAGGCAGGCCGGGGGACCCCGGTGACTCGGCTTTGTCGGTTTTCACTGTCGTATCCTGAAGCTGGCTGCACGTAACTGCTATCCCGTGCGACCGGCGAGCAACAGCTTAAGCTGGTCGGATATCGCGTTAATGGCCTACGGAAATCTACAGAGGGAAACTACGTAGTCAGTCAAAATGGGACAGATTTTATACGCGAAATTACAGCTGCTGGGGTTAGCGCCTCAATTCCCGAACCGCTTTTGCAGTTGGAGCAACGCAAGTGTCGCCTTGGCCGCCTCGCCGCCTTTGTCCTTTTGCCCAGGATCAGCACGCTCGAGCGCTTGTGCTTCGTTTTCCACCGTCAGAATACCGTTGCCGATGGCAATGCCGTCCATAGTCAAAGCCATAATCGCGCGAGCGCTTTCGCCGGCTACGATTTCGAAGTGATAGGTTTCACCCCGGATTACGACGCCGATGGCAACAAAACCGTCATATTCACCGCTTTCCGCTGCCATTGCGATGGCACCGGGGATTTCCAGCGCTCCGGGCACAGTCAGCACCTCAACCTCGTGCCCGGCATCAGCCAGCACGGCCTTGGCCCCGGCAATCAGCATGTCGTTAAGGTGCGCGTAGAACCGCGCTTCGACGATCAGGATTCGGGCCATGAAACTTACTCCGGAATGGGTTGGTGTCTGGTGATGGTAAGGCCATAACCTTCGAGCGCAACGAGATCAGGGCGGCTGTTCGATAGCAGCACCATGTCGCTGACGCCCAGATCAACAAGTATCTGCGAACCGATGCCGATATTGCGCAGTTCCTCGTCGTGCTGCCATTCGCCAGTGCCCACGCGTCCGGTCAGGATCACGATTACGCCTGCGCCATGTTCACCAATCACCTGCATCGCGCGTTGCAGCGTGCGCTTGCGCGGGCCGGGCTGGCCCAACACATCGTCAAATACCGAAATCGGATGAACGCGGGCGAGGGTGGCTTCGCCGGGCACGATATGGCCCTTCTGCAGAACATAGGCTTCATTACCGGCCACCCTGTCGCGATAGGTGATCATGCGCCACTGGCCGCCGTAATCTGAGGTGAAGGCGCGTTCGCTCAACCGTTCGACCAGATGATCATTGCGCATCCGGTAGGCGATCAAATCGCGGATCGTGCCGATCTTGAGGTCGTGTTTGCGCGCAAATGCCATAAGGTCATCGAGCCGGGCCATCGTCCCGTCCTCGTTCATGATCTCGCAGATAACGCCGGAAGGATTGAGGCCGGCCAGCCGTGAGATATCGACCGCTGCCTCGGTATGGCCTGCCCGCACCAACGTTCCACCTTCGCGTGCCATCAGCGGAAAAACGTGTCCCGGTGTCACGAGGTCGTCAGGCCCCTTGGCAGCGTCAATCGCAACCGAAATGGTGCGCGCGCGGTCGGCCGCCGAAATGCCGGTAGTCACACCTTCCTTCGCCTCGATCGAAATGGTGAAGGCGGTCTGCATCGATTCCTTGTTGTTTCGGCTCATCGGCTGCAGATTGAGGTGATCCACCCGCGCCTTGGCAAGCGCCAGGCAAATCAGGCCGCGCCCATGGGTGGCCATGAAATTGATCGCCTGCGGCGTCGCCATCTGCGCGGGGATGATCAGATCGCCTTCATTTTCGCGGTCTTCATCATCGACGAGAATATACATCCGCCCGTTCCGCGCCTCATCGATGATTTCCTCGATGCTGGCGAGCACGGGACGTTCGTCATTCGCGACAAGAAAGCTATCAAGCTTGGTGAGAGTCTCGGCGGTGGGGTTCCAGCTATCCTCGGTGCAATCACGCAGAGTATTGGCGTGGAGGCCAGCGGCACGAGCAAGTCCAGCCTTGGTCATTGCGCCGGATGTGACGAGTTCACGCACGCGTGTGATGGGCGATGTGTTCATGCCGCCTTGTTATCACAATGAAGTGTGATTGCAAGCACGGCACGGCACATTGAACGGTCGATATTCGTAGGCCTTACGTGGATTTTCGATCAAAGCCCGCGCAACGAATGCAAGGTGGCGCGGCAAAACCTGCGATTTCGATCACATCAGGATGGTTTTGGTGGACGCACTAGGGCTCGAACAGAGGTGGCCTGACAAAACTGCACACTGGGATAAGTGGATTATCTGCCTGACAGCGCCCACAGCGTGGGTATGACAGGAGATAAGATGAGCAGACGACC
>PHEL01000014.1 GCA_002842925.1 Alphaproteobacteria bacterium HGW-Alphaproteobacteria-14 | reverse complement strand
GGGCGCGAACCTCCGGCGAAAACTTGTTCGTTGTCTTGCTCATAAGGACTCCATCTACTCAAGAGTTGGAGCCTCCGACAATCCCGGGGCGGTTCAAACAGCCCAGCGTGACACAATCACGCGGCGTTGGTGCTCCGGATACACTGCGTCAGCATCGAGCGTAAGCTGGAAGTCCCGATTGTGCCTGCGGGGGTTCGTGAGCATTGCGGCAAGAATCTGGCGAGGCCTTCGTCTCTTCGGCCCCAACGGTCGAGCGTGCTTCAACCACGCTTTGGCAAGGAGTAACTCGTGCTTCGGCCGCCGGCCGGGTCTTTATGCAGCACCCCTCTGGTAACGAGATCGTTCAGATCGCGGGTGGCGGTATCCTGCGCGACCTTCGTGATTTTGGCGTATTTCGACGAGTTGAGTTTGCCCTCAAAACCGTCGAGCAACATATTCAAGATCCGGCGCTGACGATCATTGAAGAGGTGGGCTACATGGGTGTCCCAGAACGCCGCCTTCCGCAAGACCGCTGCAAGTGTGACCTCGGCACCATCAAAGGCCCTGTTCAAACAGTCTAGAAACCACACAAGCCATGCAGTGATGTCGAGGCTGCCTTTCTGGGTTCGTTCCAGCATCTCGTAGTAGGCCTTGCGTTCAAGGCGAATTTGAGCCGACATCGAGTAGAAGCGCTGCCGCGTTCCTTCCGAACGCGCCAGGGCCATATCGGCTATGGCCCGCGCACAACGACCATTTCCGTCCTCGAAGGGGTGAATGGTGACAAACCAGAAATGCGAAACCGCCGCCGCGAGAACAGGGTCGATCGTCATCCCTTTGTTGAACCACGCGAGAAAGGCGTCCAGCGCGTCAGGCACCTGTCGCGCAGGCACCGCCTCAAAGTGAACCCGTTCGCGGCCTATGGGGCCCGAGACCACCTGCATCGGGCCAGCACGGTCGTCTCGCCAGTTGCCCACGATGATCTTGCTCATGCCACTATAGCCGGTCGGAAACAGTGCCGCATGCCAACCAAACAGCCGCTCTTGCGTAAGCGGCTGATCGTAGTTCTGTGTCGCATCGAGCATCATCTCGACGACGCCCTCGACATTCCGATCAGCGGGGGTCAGAGCGCCGATGTCCAGACCAAGTCTGCGTGCAATTGACGAGCGCACCTGATCGGCATCAAGAATTTCGCCTTCGATCTCGGAAGATTTGAGAACGTCCTGTGTCAGCGTGCGGAGCACAGCTTCTTCGCGAAGCGGGAAACCGAGAGATTCCATTCGGCCAATCAGCCGCCCCTGTCGCCGGGAGGCTTTTGCCAGGAGCTCAGCGACAGCGCTGCTGTCCCATGTGAAGTTCGGCCATTCGCTAAGCTGATGGATATAGGTCGGCATAATCCCCGCACTTTCTGCGGAGATTATGCGTTATATTCTCCGCAGAGGCAACAGCAATCTCTGCAGAGAATGCGGAGAATACAATGATTATTCTCCGCAGACATCCACCTCGAGCCGGCAACCCACTGCAGACGAGGCGATCCAGCGCTGCTCCATACACCTCACGGTTTTGACTGTTTGGATTTTCTCGCCTTTCGCGGGGCGCGCAAGCGGGCGGGAAGCAGCGTGACCGGGAATGGATCGAGGTGCCTGGTCACATTGGGGATCGCTGTGGCAGCCTTTCGCAGCAACTCCATATGCGCTTTCGAATAGCGCCCTTCGGTCTCGCTCGAAAGCTTATGCCCTGCAAAGTCAGCCCTCAATTCAGGCATCACTTCGGCCCCCTTCATTGCGTTTATGACCGTGTGCCTGAAGGAGTGGGTCCCTTGCCCCGCTTTCAAAAAAGGCAGCGCAACTGCGATCTTGGTCCAGATGGTTTTGTAGTAGGCATCCCCCATAGTGCCTTTTCCGCTCTCCGCCACCAGTTCGGGAAACAGCAGAGTTTCGCCCGCTGCTCGTAGCGCCGTGACGTAGTCCGGCAGCCCCAGACGAACCAGCTCGCTTGCGAATGGCAATTTGCGGGCCGATGTGATCGTCTTGAGTCGGCGTATTTCGGTCGGCTGCACGTTGAACTGCCAGTCGCCATCAACAACTTCGATATCATCGAGCCGGAGGCCGCAGATTTCATCGCGCCGCATCCCGGTATACCAGCCGATCAGCGGCACAAAATACCATGCGCTGTGAACGAGTAGGTTCCCCGGCTGCATCCGACGGGCGAAGGATTTCGACCCTGTCCAGGGCGGCAGGCTGAACAGCATTCTGCCCTGCTCCTCGGTATAGGCATCGCGCTGCTCCCGAGCATCGCGGCAATCGTTCTCGATGAATGCCCCATAGTTCAGCGGGCTGAGCTTATGGTGCGTGTCGAACCAGGTTGTGAGCTGGCGCAGGAAGCTCCAGTGGCGGTTCGTGGTAGTGAGACCGAGGCCGATTTGCTCCTCGCTAAGCGCATCGGCCGGCATTTCCACGGTGGCGCTTTTGTCTTTCCGCTTTGCTGCCTGCGCGATTGCCTTTTCGCCCTTTCGAACGCGCTCCTCGATTTTGGCGACGATCTCCCAGATCGTCATTGCCCGCTGCTTCGGAGACTTGCGGAATGAAGGGCCGTGCAGCCTCCCAAAACAATTGTTGAGCTGAACAAGGTCGTCATGGGTGACAGTAGCCAGTGGCCCCCCACCCATTACTTGCTCGAGCAGCAGAGCTGGCAGCCTGAACTGCTCGCGCGTTTTTTCGGTCCATGGCTCTCCGCTTCTGCGACGCGACATCCCGTCGACCCCGCCCGTGCGCGGATTATGCTCGAAGAACTTTTCGACCGCCGCGGTGGGCGTCATGGTCGTCCAAGGCCCGACGATGACCGGAGCCGCTTGTTGTGACGGCATTTGCGGTGCCGAAACATTGAACTGGGGCTGTGCCGGCTGTTCATACCCTGCAACAGGGACTGGGGCGTAGGCGGCACCGGGATTGGCAAGCGTCTGGCGAAACTCTCGGATCGCCTCGATGCGCGCCTGATTGACAACTTTGCGGGCCATCGCCTCACGCAACGCGGATTGTTCTACGCCGATCTCGGCAAGGCGAGCGATGGCGGCTTCCTCGGCGCCGTTCTGCGCGATCGAGGCAGCGAGATCCGACCACGCCATGACCACTATCGGCTCATCATCCTTATCGGGGTCGATGCGGGCGACCAGGAAGTCCTCGACCTTGCCCTTGGCGGCGCCATCCATGGCTGCCAGCTCGCTTGCGCCCAGCCGGAGCGAAAGCGCCTTGTCGATGTCCTCGTGATCCTCAGGCGGCAAAATGTGAAGCTGGGCATGCATGACCTCGAGCCGGTCGCGCTCGACGAGCATCTGGCGGCGGAAGATCTCAGCACGCTCAGGGGCGGTCAGTCCGTCGGTCGCAATCTTGGCGGTCATGGTCATCGCGAGCCGTTCACAGATCAGGGTCATGGCCGGGGCCAGCAAGGCTGCCCGTTTCCGGCTGGTGGTCTTGAGCGAGAAGCGTAACCGAAAAGGTTTATCGGGACCTAAACGTATGGATCTGCGGAAGTAATAGGTCCCCTGCTTGCGGGTAACGTTCTGAATGCGGCACATCGCCGTGGTCTCCTGCCGTGGCACCCTGCCGTGGCACCCTGTAGTGGTGCTTTGGCCGGATTTGGTTGCAAGAAACTCGTAATTTCAGGTATTTGGATCATTCCTGGCTGGGGATCCTGCCACCCCAGCCAGTTTCCCATTAAAGCACTAGCCACAAAGGTTTTTTCTCGGCGCCCGGACCACGGTGGGGTTTTGCTACAGAACCCTGCTACAGAGCAGGGCTATGAGGGCATGGGTTCGATCCCGAATACGATACGGCGCGGAGGTGTTTTCCACTTCCGCCGAGGCGTGTCTGCCGCCCTATCCGCGCCGCTGGCCGGGGTCGTAGCACCTGCCCTGGCGATGCTGCTGTTTATGCACGCAACCTCAGCACCCGGCCTATTCGACGATATAGCGCGCCCGCAGCGTGAAACTGCGTCCGGCAACAAGCCCGCCGCCGGGCCGCACACGGAAACTGGTCACGCTGGCATCACAGCCCTGCCCATCAGGTGCCGGAACGTAGCTCCAGCTGGCCCCGCCATCGTCGGAGAACTCCAGACTATCGCTCGCCGAGCCGAGTGCGGCAAAACTGTAGGCCAGTCCCGAACCACCCGGATCGTTGAAGATGATTGGCCCCCCTGCACGCGCAATCTGGCACAGCTTGGCATCCGCCGGGCCATTATCGATCACCACCACGCTATTATTGTCAGTCGCCGCGGTGCCATTATTGGTAACCGAAATCAGATATTCGACCAGCGCGCCGGGGATCGCTTTGGGGTTACTGGTCAGGTTGACCGGATCAGAGATCAACGAGCTGACCTTGGTGACAGACAACGCGGCAAAGGGATTGCACACGATCAGGTCATGCAGGCTGACCCCTTGCTGCCCCGGGTTGGTCGGCGCGGTGGTGTGGTTGCCATAGCGGATCGTGATAGTGTCGACCGGATTGCTAAAAGTCACCACTAAATTGCCCAAGGGTTCATTGTCAGCGGACAGCGCATCGCCAATTGCGACATTGCCTTGCACAAAATTGGCATTGCCGTTGGTAAGTTCGGGCAGCACTTGATTGCCGCCCAAACCACCCACCACTTCGACCCGGTCAGCAAATTGATTGGCGAAGAAATCAACGTCGAAGATGGTGAACTGCACCCCGTTAAAAGATCGTGGCAGGCTGATTGTTATCGTGACAACGCCCGAAAGGTTGGCCTGGTCGGCGATGACAGTCAGCCCCGGCTCGGAAGGTGAAAGTCCCCCGGTATTCGTGGCGCTGACAGTCGGAGACTGCCCGCCAAAGGTGGCAAGGTTCAGAAACACCCCGTCATTCGCCAGCCGGAAGCGCATGTTGCCAAAACTGGCGAAGGCGTAAGTGTTGTCGGTCGACCCCGGCGTCCAGCCCGCAATCGCGCCCCAATCGAACACCGAAAAGCCCGCTGGACAGACCAGCTGCGGCGGAATGCCGGCCGCACGGCCCGATTGCACTACGAGGTTCGACACCGCGTAATCATCCTCGCTGGTTGCGTCGTTGTTCACAGTCGAATCCGGGTCGGGCAGGCTGCTGGCGATGATCTGTGCGGTGTTGGTGATGGTGGTGCCGGCGCTTGCTGAGATTGATCCGGTGATGGTCATTACCGCTACCTCGCCCGGGGCTAGCGCACCGACATTCCAGGTCCCGGTACCGGGAGTGAAGGTGCCGCTACCGCTCGCGCTGGTAAAGGTAAAGTTGCCCGGTAACGTATCGCGCACCACGATCCCGCTCGCCGTGCCAGTCGAACTCGAAGCGTTGGTCACGCTCAGCCGCCACGATACACTGCCACCGGCGGTGGGGGGCGATCCGATCAACTGCTTGGTCAGCGACAGGTCAGCGAAATTGCCAGCTGCAGTAAGGTTCAATTCGGCGCGCCTGAAAGTACCGTTGTCGGCAGTGGGGAACAGATCGCAGATTTCCAGACGCCATGTGCCAATGGCATTGCGACCATTGAAAGCAGAAAGGGAATTGCGTGGGCGAAAACGATTCTGGAACGGCGGCGCGGTAGTGGAATGCGTTCGCGTTGCTCCATCTGTGTTGACCAATTGAGTGCCGGCATCGTCAAGCAGCACATTGAAGTTATCGCCGCTGATATTCGCGGTATCACCACTGGTAAGCTGCACCCGCGTCCCATCGGGTGCCACCAGCGTCATCTGAAGATCACCGCGCCAGGTATGTGTGGCCAGCACCCCGATATCGACATCTGCGATGATGAAATTGCTGGTCACAACAAATTGGCGAACCAGCGGTGCTGCACAGGTCGTCGTGCCGTTGATCGCGCCCTCGGTGGTATTGACAACTGTCGTGACCGATTGCGCAGCCAGCGGCACAGCAAGGCCGCTGGCCAGCACCGCGCCCAGTAGCCGCAGCCCGCTGCGCAGCTTTCCCCAACCCTTCAAAACTCGGATTTTCCGCTCCATGTCCCTGCCATAGGAAAACATGGTAAACAGACGGTTAGCCTTGGCGGGTCGATATGGGCTGTTCATCGCTTACCTCCCCAGTCCGAGGAAGCTGAAGCTGTCGGCATCAAACTTCATCCGCACGGCGGCAAACACACCCTTGTTGGTGCTGCGCGCCGCGCCGAAATCTCCATCGCGGAAACCTTCGACGTTATATCCAACGGTGACCAGCATCCCTTCGGCCGGGACAACACCGATCGTCGGGCCATAGGCAAAACTGGTCACATTATCATTGAGGTTGGTGCGCACCGTGGTGCTGGCCCCCAGTTCGAACCGTTCACCGATCCCGATCCGGGCATCGCCGCCGACCAGCACACTGGTGCCCGAAAACTCGGTGCCTTCGAATTCATCAAAATTGTGCCGCGCGCCGAGGAACAGCGAGACTTCGTGGCGGCGCACCTGCGCGCCGTCTTCATGCCCACGCGGGCTGTAATTGGTCGAAAGGCTGGCGATCAACCGGCGCGAGGTCGCATCGCCGTCCACCACCAGCGCAGTGCGCCCGGCGCCGCCCGCTTCGCCCGCAACCGCGCCGGTCACCCGGTCGCTGCGGAATTCGAGCCGGCCGAGCATCGCCAGTGGTGAATCATCCGGGCGGTGGGCGAAGGCGATGCTGGCATCCATGATCTCGCTCGCCGCGCCGCCGGCACTTTCCGCGCGTGTCCAGGTGCCGCCAGACCCGACCAGACTGCCCTCGCCCAGCTGACGGATCGCGCCGAAGGTGAAGCCCTTGCGGTCAGCGGTCTCGCCGTCGCGCACTTCGCCGCGCGCGGTCACGCTCCAGCGGCCCTTGCGCCATGCCGCGCCAAGCGTGGCAGCGGTGAAATCTTCAAACAACAGCCCGTTGCTTAATTGCCCTCCGCTGGCCACCGGCTGCGCAGGGTTGATCACGCCGCCAGCGTTCTGCGCATTGGCCGCCGCACCGCCAAGCGTGCGGTTGCCATCTATGGTGGCGTCGATCGTCAGCGTGGGGCTGACCTGCAGCGATTGCGACAGGCCGAAAGCGGCAAAGCTGCGGGTGCCGCGTTCGCCGATGCTTTCCTGCCCCAGCGTCGTTACCACCTGCCCGCCGCGCCACGGAGTCACTTCAATACCGCCGCGCAATTGCCGCGCGTTGAGGTTTTCGCCATCGGCGATTTCATAGGTGCCGACCAGCCGCACATCCTGCGTGATCGCATAGCGCGCACCAAGGCGGTGGCGGGCCGGCAGATCGACACTTTCCGCCTTGCCCAACGCCACGGCGGTTCCGGCCGACAATTCCAGCTTGTTATCGAACAACCGCTGGGTCGCGCCGGCTTCCAGCACGGTGGAGGACGCATCGCCGCCATTGGCCAGCCGGTCATCGAAATGCACCAGCCCGATGCGCAGATCGGTGCGTTGGCGGGTCAGCACGAACTGTCCCTGCGCGGCACGGCGGCGGGCAGCATCGATCAGGCTTTCGTCTTGCCACACGGAACCGACAAAGTTCAATTCTTCGCTCAGCAACACCCGGCCATCTACACCGACCTTGCGGCGGCCACGCTCAGCCGCGTTCTGCTGGCCAATGCCATAGTTGCCGTCAATCTGGCGCGCATAGGCAAGCAGGTCGAGATTGGCGGTCTGGTGCTGTGCTTCGACCAGCCAGCCGGTCGACGTGTCGCCCTCGCGGCTGCTGACGCCGAGTTCAGCGCGGATTTCAGTCGCGTCGCCAATTCGCGCACGCAGATCGACTGCGCCCAGATCCGTGCGGGTCACATTGCCAGCTGCGCCGGTCAGGCTCGCATCGGAAATTGCGCTCGCACCGATGCGGATTGCCCCATCATCGCTCGTCCAGTCTGCGCGCACGCCGGCGTTTATTTCGGCCTCGCCCGCGCCATCGGCTTCGAACTCAATGACGATGAATTGCGGGTTGAGGTTCTCATCGCGGCTCAACACCGGCGCGGCAAAGCTGATCGTGCCCGACAGCAAGTCGACGTCGTAATCGGCAAAGCGGGTCAGCTCACGCACCGAAACAATGACTTCGGAACGAAAGCGGTCGCGCACTTCGATCGTCACTCGCTCGGAATTGGCGAGGATGCGGCGGCTGGCGAGGGTGTAGGGGCCGGTGATGCCCTGCCCCTGAATTTCCTGCCGCTGGAACCGGCTGGCGATTTCGGCTGCGAACCCTTGCGCGGTAACATTGCCGACGCGCGCTTCGGCCTTCACGCCGGTCGCGGTGCGGTTGTAATTGGCTAGCCGAGTCTGGTTGAAGGCAGTCTGGAAATCGCCGTACAGTGCATAGAAGGTCGAAGTTTCGATCCTCACATACAGCTTTTCGCGACTGGCGGCATCGAACTGGCGGACCGAGGCATCGCCGAACACGGTATAGTAGGCCTGAGGATCGATCGCGCCCAATACGCGCTGGTCATCGCGCTGCTTGGCGCTGTCATAGGCGAGAGTGAGCAGATATTTGCCCAGCACCCGGCCCTTTGCATACAGCGCGACGCGCGCGTCATCGCCCAGATCGCTGTCAAACTGCCCAGCGCGCTCCATGTTGTCGGCGACCGACCGCGCACCAACAGTGCCTTCGGCCAGACCGATAATCGTCCATTCGATATCGCCAGGTTCAATCCACGCGTCGAGTTCCTGACGCCGCGTAATCTTGCCATCATCGAACTGGAAGGCGAGCCGCAGCGAGCCACTGACCATGGTCGGGGCGAGTTCGATTCGGGCGATTCCGTCCGCGCCCTCAACCACCCAACGAGCGGCTGACGGAGCGGTGCCGGTCAGCTGGTTTAATTGCTGGCGATCAATCTGCTCGGCGCTTTGATAGGGCGCGTTGAGGGTAAAGCTGCCAGCCACACCTTCGCGCAGCGGGCGATTGTTGCGATCGAGCACGCGGATCGCGATCACCGGGCGGGTGCGGCCGTCGGCGATCAGGTTCGATTGTTCGGGCAGTAATTCGACTTTGGCAGGCGCACGGGTAAAAAACACTTCGCGGGTGAACGTCTTGGCCACTTCGCCAAAGCTGTTGATGATCCGCGCCTCAAGCACGGTACGCCCGTTTATCAGCGGTACGCCGCGCCATTGGCTGACGGAAAAGCGTCCCTTTTCAGGATTCTGCGTGCCATCGAACGCAAGCGGATCGACTGGCTTGCCATCGACCAACAATTGAACACTCTGCCCGCGGCGATGACGGATTGCGACGCGCACAGCTGGCGCGCGCGGATTGGCATCCGCAGTCGGGGCGAGGAAGCCGTCTTCGCCGTCGCCCATGCCGATGTAATCGCTCACAACGGGCGCAGCGTCGGGTTTGACAGGCGCAGGCGCTACGACGGCGAGCTCAGGCGTTTGTGCCGCGTTTTCAGGTACAACCGCGTGAAAATCAGCGACCACCAGGCTGCCACCCTGCCCGATGGCGAAGCGCGACGTGGCGCTGCCCGCGCTGCGGGTCGAACGCTGGCAGTCGACCATCTTGGTGCCCGCAGGCAGGGTCATTTTGGCCACCTGCACCACGTGGGTGCCGGGAACGACGCCTTCGAAATGGTAACGCCCGTCGGCGTCGGTGACGGCAAAGCTGCCGTCTTCAAGCATCACGCGAACCCCGCCGATACCAGCCCGCGACTTTTCGTCGAGCGAGCACGTACCAGTGGTGATGCGGCCAATGATTGTCATCCGGTCAGCAATGCCGTCGCGCACCAGATCGACCGCAGCGCTGGCCCGCGCCAGTCGGCCGAGCGCATCGCTCGCCAGGGCATCGTTCAGCGTCCGGCCCGGAGGGGCATCGGGACGCACGGTCATGGCATAGGTCACCCGTGCCAGACCGCCGCCCGCAAGGTCGCCAAGCGCGATCGTGAAGCGGCGCCCATCGGGCGTGATGGTGACGCTGTCAGGCGCACGCTGACCGTTAATACGGATTGTATCAGCACGCAATCTCAACCACTTGGACGGCGTATCGGTGAGCGTCACCGCACGCTTGATCCGCGCCGGATCGGCGTTGCGTATGGTCAATGTATAGAACACAACGTCGCCCGGCGCAGCATTGACGCGCGAAGCGGTCTTGGTCAGCGCAAGCGCGGGGCTCGGGCGGTCGACCGGGATGTCGACTTCAAACGGAATCGGATTGTCGAGCACGAACGGATCGCCGAATGATCCATCGCGGATCACGAAAGCACGGCCATCGGGTCGCGTCAGCCGCGCCAATACTTCGCGCGGGGCGACAGAGGGCGCAGTATAGGGGGTCGGCGGTTCGATCACGAGGCGGTAGGTGCCCACCCCCGTCAGCGGGAACCAGAACTCGCCCGGCCCCATTTGCACCACCCGGCCCGCGCCGTCGGTGATTGGTTGGCCGGAAATAACGCTGGATGGCCAGGATGTTATGCCATCTTCGGCAAAGACAGTCGCGGGCGCACCAGTGGCGGAATCGACCAGCGAAACGCGCGCGCCATCAACCGGAGCGCCGGTTTCGCTGTCGAACACCACGCCGAACGGATCGACCAGAACCGCGACGTCGGCCTCAACCAGAACGCCGCCGGTGACAGGATCCATTGCTGCGACAGTAATGCGCGAATCCACGCCAACGCTCAGCTGGCAATCTTCCTGCACCAGTTGCGGCGGGATGCGCAATGTATTGATAACACCAGAAAAAATGCCACTATCAGGTGCGGTTTCGAACACCGTCATGGTTTCGCGGTCGCCATCAGCAGAGGTGAGGACGACGGTCAGGCTGTCGATTTCATTGGGGTCACGGTTCGCGCCATGCGCGATAACCTCGAAAAACAGCGGCTCCCCGCCGCGCAACTGCTCGGTCGGCTGCACCACGGCGGTGGTCATGGCGGTTGCGGTGGTCGCGGTCGCCCCGGATGTCGCGGAAACGCGGCCCACGCCTTGCACCGGGCCGGGATTGGCGCTGCAACTCGGTTGACGATAGGCAAATTCTGCGCCGCCACCCGGCGCATTGCGGAACACCTGGATCGTGGGTGGCTGCAGGGGGGTTCTGCTGACGTCGAACCTGACCGGATTGCTGGAAATCCGGCGGCGCGACCCGTCAGCATCCCATGAAGCCTCGGCGATATTGGTGATCGTACGCACCAATTCACCATCATTGGTTTGCGCGCTGGCCCCCTCTTGCGGCACGACGAATGGCAGCAGCACTGCAAACAGTACTGCTGCCATCAGCCGCAAAGAGGGGATCACACGCAAAGCTTTCTACCAGCCAGGCTTAGTTGATCAGAACCTGGAAGTAGAGCGAGCGGGTTTGCCCTGCTGCCACATTAGCGAGCCCGCCCAGCACCTGGTCTGCGCCTGCAGGCCCGGTTCCGGTGCTGAAGCTGCCGCCCGCCACGCCATTGGCGCAGCTTGCATTGCCATCGACGAAGATACCGAAGGCGGCGTCATAGGTGACGTCGAACGGCAGATCATCGGACACGCCGATGTTGGTTGCGGTTGCAGCGCCGGTCGCGTTCGACACGGTGATGCAATATTCAACCGTCGCGCCCGGGATCGCCTTGGGATTGGTCGACCCGTTGACCGGATCGCTCACGATGCGGCTGGTCTTGGCAACTGTCACGAGCGCGCCCGCAACCGTGTAAGTGCCCGTGTCGGAGAAATCGCCCTGGTTGGCCTGATCGGTGGCACCAGCGCCATCGAACAGCACGGTGTCGACGCCATTGGTGTTGGCACCGGTGGTGCCGACGAGTTCAGCTCCCAGACCCGCGCCGCCAGCGGCATGGGCATTGGCAGTCAGCGTCACATCAAAATCATCGCCGTTGCCAGCACCAAGGCCGATATCGGCAATCACGATGACAGCCAACGTCACATCCTCACCGACTTCGTCGAGGAACGTGATCGGGCCAGCCGCCAGTTCCGCCGCGCTCAAGACGCGGTCACCATCGGTATCACGATAGATCTGGAAGTTCGCGATGTTCGCCCCGGTACCTACCGTCAGCGCTGCACTCAGATCGAGGTCAACGGTGCTGTTTGACAGGTTGGTGACGTCAAATGCGATCACGGCATCCTGCTGACCCGGCGATACGCTGGTGGCAGCAGCGCCAGCAAAGTTGACGTTGACATTGACCCGGCGATCAACCGTGAAGGTGTCGCTGGCGGTTGCAGCATTCTGGGTAACGCCGCCGACGTCATAGATGACGGAAACATTGTTGGTGATAGTCGATCCTGCGCTGGTCCCTTCGGCCCATGCTGGAGCGCTGGACATGACGACAAGCGCAATCGCGCTCACCGCCCCCAGCAACTGGGTGGTGTTCTTCATGAGTTACAGTCCTTTGCGTGTGCCCCGCGTGAAAAAGTCCGCCCGCAGGGCCTGGCGGTTGTCGCCCGCTGGTCAGCGGATGATGGCCGGATAGGTGAGCCTCCCTGTGGCGCCGGGCGCGATGCTCTCCAGCACCCAGCGGACATGTGTCACATCCGCATGGGCAGCGGGGCGTGTCGTCCCGTCGGGATTGGCAATGGTGAGCGCAGCGAGCGTGCCCCAGCTTTTGCCGCCATCAACCGACACTTCGAGCGCTGGATCAGCATCAGGTGCGAGCCGGACAGCGGTGGGTAGCGGGTTGGTGACGATGAAGTTGTTCACCGCTTCGCCGCCGCCATGCGCATAATCTGTCCCGAAAATCAGCCGGTCGCCCGGAATAATGGCAGTGGGTTCTACCAGTATTGTCTGTTCGGTGCCGTCAGGCGCGGTGATGACCTTTTCTGCCTTGACGTCGCCGACCAGTGCGATCGGGCTTGCCGCCGCCTGTGCGGCAACCGAAATGCCCGGCAGCGCGAGCGCCGAGGCCGCCAAAGCGATTGCCATTTTGGTGAGCATTTTCATTGTTATATTCCCGTTTTTGGTGGGTTCTTGAGGTGTTCAAACGTCAATTGATCACGACATCAAAGGTGACGGAGGCAGCGGCATCTGCCGTCACATCGCCCAGGTTGACGGCAATGCCCGCCGCATCCGAAGCGGCCCCAGCATCGCCATCTTCGGCGTCGCTCAACGCTGCGCTATCGAGCGCAAGGGTGCCGGGCGCGTAGGTGGTGCCTTCGGGAATGGCATCGGTGACAATCAGTCCATTCACCACACCGCTGCCGCTGACGCGGGCGAGGATGGTGAAAGTTGCGATGGTGCCGGGCACCGCACTGGTCCCGCCAAACGGATCGCGCAAAGTCACAGACTTGACCAGCTCGACGCTCGCCACGCCGACCACCAACTGCCCGCGCGCGTTAACCTGCGCACCGGTAGTGCCGACAATTGCATCGCCGCCATCGACGCCTGCGCCTGCGAACACTGTCCCCGGCGCTCCGCTGCCGGTCACCGCTTCGGCAGTCAGATCGACAGCGCTGGTCTGTGTATCGCTCGCCGCGTCAGGCACTGTCACCAGGACGAATACCGTCAGCACCGTATCAGGCGCGAGGATCGCCGTGGTTTGCGGTGCGGAAAGGATTGCGTCGATCCCGGCATCATAGACACCGTTGCCATTGCTATCGATGGCGATACTGCGCACCACTACGTCGAAATCATTGCCGGCCACCGCAGGGTTGGCGTTCAGGGTGAAAGCTTCGGGGCCATTGCCCTGATTGGTCAATTCAAAGGTCAGTACCGCGTCGCCCGCACGCGTGTTGATCGGGCCAGAGTCTTGCGAGGTCAGCGTCACGTCGAGCAGTTCGTCAACCCGCACGGTAACCGTATTCGAATTGATCGTGCGTGGGCCGGCGCCGTCATCATAGCTGGCGACAGCGGTATTTTCGATCAAAGTGCCTGCCGTCACGCCCGCAGCGAACGCGGGCACGGGTGCCAGGATTCCGACCAGTAGCGCTGAACGGACTAGCATGGCTAACGAGGGATAGGTGTAAGGTGAATTATCCATACCCAGGAGAATTACGAGGTAATGGTTACTATTTCGTTAGGCATAACTGCAACGACGGGGCACGCATCTTGGACTTGTAACGGTTTCGTGCCGTCACTGATCTCATACCGCCACCTTGGCCTCGAATGCGAGCGGGCTGATCCCGTCCAGATATGGATGGCGACGTCGGAGGGGGGTTGAGTCGGCGGAGCCGCGCCCTTTCTCTTGTCGCCAGCCGCACGGGCTTTAGCATTGATGCCAAACCTCATTGCAGCGACGACCGCAAGACGCGCGATCTTGCCGAGAAAGTGCTGCGCGCGGTGCTACGTGCAGTAGGCATCCCGTTTGCCTATCAGTCGGGCCATGCAGGCTATGCCCCCAAGACCCGGGGGTGCTGTTCGAAGCCGGGATCGCGGCGGCCAATGGGCCCGTGTGGGACGATGCACTGGCCTGCGATCACATCGAAAGGCGATCGACCCACTCATCAACGCGGCGCTCGAGGATCGATAAAGGCTGCGATCCCGATGCGATCAGCAGATCGTGGAAGCCCTTGATATCGAACTTCGCGCCCAGCGCCGCCTCGGCCTTGCGCCGCTGCTCGATGATCTTGATCATGCCGATCTTGTAGCCGGTGGCCTGTCCGGGCAGAGTGATATAGCGGCGCACTTCTGAGCGCGACCGCTGTAGCGGCTGGCGACCAGTGACGTTCATGTATTCCACCGCTTCATCCTCGGTCCAGCCGAGCGCGTGGATACCGGTATCGACCACCAGTCGCGCCGCGCGAAACAGTTCGGCATCAAGACGCATGAAATCGGCAGCAATGTCAGGAAAAGCTCCCATTTCGGCGCACATCGCCTCGGCATAAAGGCCCCATCCCTCGCCGAACGCGACATAGCCGGTCACCGAGCGGAACTTGGGCCCGCCGCGCTGACGCACCTGAATATCGCCCTGCATATTGTGGCCCGGGATCGCCTCGTGGCACATCAATGTGAACATCGCAGCCGGATCGGGCGTGTTGCCGACAAGGTGGACATAGGTGCGCGCCGGACGCGAACCATCGGGGCTAGGGGCCGAAGCATGAGCTGCCCCGCCCGCCACTTCGGAAAAGGCCGGTTCGCGCACCACCTCGATGCCATAGGCAGGCAAGGTGCCGAAATAAGGCGCAAGCAGAGTGCGCGTATTGGCGACAAAGGCGTTGGCGGTGGCGAGATATTCGGCGCGCGCCGCATCGTCATAGGGCCGGGGCGGGTACAGCCGGGCACGATCGGCGTAAAACGCGCCGCGATCTTTGAAGCCCGCCTGCTGCGCCAGCGCATCCTGCTCTGCTTCAATCCGCGCCACTTCTGCCCGGCCAATCGCATGGATTTCTTCAGCGGTCAGATCGGTTGTGGTGGTGAGGCGGAGTTCGTTGGCGTAATATTCGGCGCCGCCCGGCAACGACACTGCCCCTACCCGGCCGCTGGGCGCATCGGGCAGGCTTGCCTCGGCCCAGGCAATCACGCGTTCGTAGGCGGGCCGCAAGGCCACTATCGCGCTGCGGGCCTCGGCCAGCAAGGCATCGGCATCGCGGCGCGTCAGTTTGCCCGCGGCAACCAAAGCCTCGGTCTTGGCCTTGACGTCCGCCCAAAGCGCTGCGTCCGGGCCATCCCCGTAAGGCGCGCCGGAAATCAGCTGGCGGCTACCCGATATGATCGTTTCGATCTGAAAGCGCGGCGCACGAATGCCCGCCGCTGCGCTTGCCTCGGTGCGGGCGATGGCGACATCTAGCACCGCAGGAATGCCGCGAAGCCGGGCGACGTAATTCTTCAGGTCAACCTCATCGGCCACGGTATGGGTATTGACCAGAAAATCGGGCAGTTGGCTGTGCGCCGAATAAAGCCGCGAATAGAATGGCGGGCGATATAGACGATTGGCCTGCGACAGGGCCGCGCGCTCTGCTTCAAGCGCCCAGATATCGAAATTGACCTGCATTTCGGGCGACAGGCGGGCGCGGTCAAATTGCGCGCGCATCCGGGCAACGCTGGCCTCGCGCCAGGCGACCTGCGCAGCTGCCGCCGCATCGCTGATGTCGTTCCAGCGATCCCCGCCATCCTGAATGCCCAAACGGGTGGCAAGCTGCGGTTGCTGCGTCAGCCAATCGGCAAATTCTGCATCGAGAAATGCCGTCAGGCGCGCGTCTTCCTGCGCGAACGCACCGTCCGAGGCAGCAAGAGGGCCGGCACTATCCTGCGCCAGCACAGCCGCGCTCGGAAACATCAGCGCAGCAATAACCGTTGCGAGATTGCAAGTGAATGTTCGCTTCATCTGTGTTCCTGTCGTTGGCCGACGATCCTTCGGGCCTTATGGCTGCTTGGCGTAGCGGGCAAAGCAAACGGGGTGAAGGGATTATTGCGCCGGGCTCGCTTCATGCTGCGCCAAGGCAGCTCCCGGCCTGGCAATCGCCCAAAGTTCTCTCACGCTCGACCAGCGGCATTTTTGCTTGGCAATGTTGGCGCTAGGCTTATCCCAGCCTGTCAGTCACAGGAGGGGGACAAATATGAAACACCGCTGGATCGCCGCTGCCGTGCTGACCACGAGCGCGCTCGCCGCGCCAATTGTCCACGCGCAGGAGACCGAGACCAAACTGCTGCGCGATCCGGCGCTGTCGGACAGCGCGCTCGCGTTTGTCTATGCCGGCGATATCTGGATCGCTGCGACAGATGGCAGCAACCCGGTGCGGCTGACCTCGCACCCGGCCGATGAACGCGATCCGATATTCTCGCCCGATGGCACCAAGATTGCCTATACTGCCAATTACGACGGCAATGCCGATGTCTTTGTGATCGACGTGCGCGGGGGCGAGCCGCAGCGACTGACCTGGCATCCCGGCGATGATACTGCGGTCGACTGGGCACCCGGCGGCACAAAGGTGGCGATCGTCAGCGCGCGCGAGCGGCGATCGGGCCGATCGGGTCAGCTCTACCACGTCGGGCTGGATGGCGGCCTGCCGCAAAAGGTGTCCGAAGCAACGGTGGCGGCGGGCAGCTATGATGAAAGCGGACGCGTCTTTGCCAATGTCCCGTGGGGGTCAGGCAATGCTGTGCTGACTGGCGGGGTCAATGGATGGCGCGGCTATCGCGGCGGGCGCACCCCGTCGCTCCAGCTGATCGATTTCGGCGCGGGCACGTCAACCACCATCCCCGGCGATCGCACCAGCGAGTTCGATCCGATCTGGATGGGCGGCAAGCTCTATTTCCTCTCCGACCGCTGGAACACCCGCGCCAATATCTTCAGCTACGATCCGGCCACACGAGCGACCGTTCAGATCACCCGCGAAAGCGATTGGGACATCCGCAACATCACCGGGAACAATGGGCGCATCGTTTACGAAGCGGGCGGTGTGCTGCATACGCTCGACGTGGCGAGCGGCGCGTCCAACCGCCTGCCAATCACACTGATCGCAGACCTGCCCGCGCGCCTGGCGGGCTGGCAACCGGTTGGCGATCAGATGACGAGCGCGGCGCTTTCCCCGTCAGGTGCGCGCGTCGCGGTAACCGCTCGGGGCGAAGTCTTTACCGTCCCGACCGACAAGGGCGCAGTCCGCAACATCTCGCAAAGCGCAGCGACCCGCGATTACACCGCGATCTGGTCGGACGATGGCACCAGGCTCGCCTATATCACCGACGATGGAGCCGGGCAGGCGCTGGTGATCGAGGATCAAAGCGGCATCCAGCCTGCGCGGCGCATCCCGCTGGGGGAGCATTTTTACAAATTGGTCGCTTGGGGCAACCAAGGCCGACACATCATCTTTGCGAGCAACAAATTGACCTTGCATGCGCTGGAGGTGGCGACCGGGACACAGTGGCAGATAGCCAGCAGCCCGCGCCGCAACGGCAATTTCGGTGCGACAATTTCGCCCACGGGCGAATGGGTGGCCTACACCACACGCGGCGCGAACGAGAATGCCTCGCTCAACCTCTACGACCTCGCCAGCCGCCGAGGCTATCCGGTAACGAGCAGCTTTGCCGACATCGGCTCACCGCAATTCTCCAAGGATGGCAAACTGTTGTTCTTCACGGCCTCGACCAACGCTGGCTCGTTCTATTCCGGGCTCGACATGACGACGCAGGACCGGCCGTATCGCGCTGGAATCTATGCCGCCGTGCTTGAAGTTGACGGCAAATCGCCGCTCGCCCCGATCCTCGCCAACGAAGGTGAAGAGACTCCGGACGCCAAGGACAAGGACGCCAAGGACAAGAAGACCGACAGCGCCAAGGCCAAGGATCCGGCCCCCAAAGTCGATCCGGTCAGACTCGAACGGCGCATCGTTGCGCTGCCCGTCGCAGAGGCGTCCTATGCCAGCCTCGCCACCGCCAAGGACGGTGCGCTGTTCTATGTCGAGCGCATCCAGCCCGGCGTCGCCACCGGCCCCGGCAGCGGGCAGGAACGCGCTGCGCTGATGCGGTTCGATTTCGAAGAGCGCAAGGCCGAACAGATTGGCGAGGGCGTGATCGCCGTGACGACCGATGCCAAAGGCGAAAAACTGCTTTTGATGAAGCACGACGATACCCTTCTCACAGCCGATGCAGGCAAGAAGCTTGAGCCCGAACCAGTCAGCCTCGCCGGGGTAAAGCTGTATGTCGATCCGCTGGCCGAGTGGAAGCAGATCTTCGGCGATGTCTGGCGGATGGAAGCAGAATATTTCTACGATCCGGGCCTGCACGGGCTGGATTGGGCGGGCGTTCGCGCCAAGTTCGAACCCTTGTTGCCCCATGTCGGGCGGCGCGAAGACCTCAACGACCTTCTGATCGAAATGGCGGGGGAAATGGGCGTCGGCCATAATTATATCGGCGGCGGCAAGGTGTATGGTAACAGCGCGGCCGCGCCGGGACTGCTGGGTGCAGACCTTGCGGCCGAAAACGGGTATTACCGGATCAAGCGCATTTTCAACGGCGAACAATGGAACCCGTTCGTTGCCGCGCCACTGGCCGCCCCCGGTGTCGATGTGAATCAAGGTGATTATATCATCGCCATCGATGGTCACGAACTGACCGCGCACGACAACATCTACGCCGCGCTTTCCGGCGCGCGCGGCACTCAGGTCGCTTTGACCGTTGCCGCCACCCCCAACGGTCCGCGCCGCACCTCGACGGTAGAACCGGTCGCCGATGAAGGCACCTTGCGCCTGTGGGCGTGGATCGAGGACAATCGCCGACGTGTCGATCAGGCGACAGGCGGGCGGGTTGCCTATGTCTACATGCCCAACACCGCCGACGCCGGGTTCACCCTGTTCAACCGAATGTATTTCGCACAGACCGACAAGGCAGCGCTGATCCTCGACGAACGTTCGAACGGCGGCGGGCAGGCGGCCAATTACATCATTGACGTGCTGGGACGCAAATGGCTGGCAGGCTGGAAAGACCGCGAGGGGTTGACCTATTCCACCCCGGGCGGCGGAATCTACGGCCCCAAGGTGATGTTGATCGATCAGGACGCAGGTTCAGGCGGGGACTGGATGCCTTACGCCTTCCGCGAAAACGGTCTTGGCACGCTGATCGGCACGCGCACGTGGGGCGGGTTGATCGGGATCAGTGCCAACCCCAACCTGATCGACGGCGGGCGGCTGACAGTCCCGAATTTCCGCTTTTACGACACACAGGGCCGCTTCACGATCGAGAACGAGGGGGTTGCGCCCGACATCGTGGTCGATCTCGATCCGCTCGCGCTTGACCGGGGGCAGGACACTCAGCTTGAAGCGGCAATCGGGAGCGTATTGCAACAGCTCGAAGGGGCAACCTCGCCTGTCAAAGCGCCGCCGCCATACCCGACCGAAATCGGCAAGTGAGCAACCGGGCGCAGGCTGAAGAAGGCCTGCGCCCCGCCCGCGCGAACCCCTCTGTCACGGGTCGCGATCAGTCCGGAGCGAGCACATCGCCGATCATTTCGATGGCTTCGGCGCTGTCCCATTCATAGGCGCCTGTAACCCGCAGCACTTCACGCCCCTGTGCATCGAACAGGATGGTCAGCGGCAGCAGGCCTTCGGGTGAGAACTGCGCCGACATCTGCGCATCGGGATCGAGCCACGGTTCGAGCCGGGTAAAGCCTTTCTTCGCAAAGAACGGCGTCACCACATCTGCCCCGCGCACATCCTGGCTGATGGTGATGACTTTGATCTCGCCCTCCAGCTCCCCGGCGAGCGCATCTAACTGCGGCATTTCGACCACGCAGGGCGCACACCATGTCGCCCACAGGTTGATCAGAACCGGGCCATCTTGCGCCGCCAGATCGAGCACCTTGCCCGACGGGTCGGTAAATTGCAGCGCCGGAAGCGGGGTTCCGGCAAAACTGCGCATTACCGTGCCAGCGGGCGTCGCAACCACTTCGCGTGCGCCCGGTTGCGCTGGCGCGTCGGCGGCCCTATCGCAAGCCCCCAGCGACAGGAGCGGAATTGCGAGAATGAGCGACGAGCGGGACATGACAGGCTCCGATAATGGTGCAACAAACGCGATGTGGGGCGGGCGCTTCGCTGCTGGCCCTAGCGCGATCATGCGCGAAATCAACGCCTCGATACCGTTCGACAAGGCGCTATGGCGACAGGACATCGCTGCGTCCAAGGCCCACGTCGCCATGTTGGGGTCGCAAGGGATTGTTTCGACTGAGGATGCCGCCACGATCAGCGCGGGGCTGGATATAGTCGCCGCCGAATACGCCGCCAATGGCGTGCCCGAGGATTGGGAGCTCGAAGACATCCACATGACCACCGAAGCGCGTCTGGCCGAACTGGTCGGCGCGGTCGCGGGGAGGCTCCATACCGCGCGCAGCCGCAATGATCAGGTGGCGACCGATTTCCGCCTGTGGGTGCGCGACGCGATTGACCAGATGGACGCGGGGCTGGCTGAACTGCAAGCCGCGCTCGTCACCCGCGCGGGCGAACACGCCGACAGCATCATGCCCGGCTTCACCCACCTGCAAACCGCGCAGCCGGTGACGCTGGGCCACCATCTGATGGCCTATGTCGAAATGCTGCGGCGCGATCGTTCGCGGCTGGCCGATGCGCGCGTGCGGATGAACCAATGCCCGCTCGGTTCGGCCGCGCTGGCGGGCACCGGCTTTCCGATTGACCGTGATGCGACGGCAGCGGCGCTGGGCTTTGACGCGCCGACCGCGAATTCGCTGGACGCGGTATCCGACCGCGATTTCGCGCTCGATTTCCTCTACGCCTGCTCCACCTGCGCGCTGCACCTGTCGCGGCTGGCCGAAGAACTGATCCTGTGGGCAAGCCAGCCGTTCGGTTTCATCCGCCTGCCCGACAGCCTTTCGACCGGTTCTTCGATCATGCCGCAAAAGAAAAACCCCGATGCCGCTGAACTGGTGCGCGGGCATTCGGGCCGGGTGATCGGCGCGCTGACCAGCCTGATGATCACCATGAAAGGCCTGCCGCTCGCCTATTCCAAGGATATGCAGGACGATAAGCCCCCGGTATTCGAAGCCGCCAGCCTGATGGCGCTGAGCATTGCGGCGATGACGGGGATGATTGCGCAAAGCACCTTCAACACCGCCAGGATGCGCGCTGCGGCGGAGCTTGGCTATGCCACCGCGACCGATCTGGCCGACTGGCTGGTGCGCGCAGCAGGCATCCCGTTTCGCGAGGCGCACCACATTACCGGCAGCGCGGTGAAGCTGGCGGAAAGCCGGGGCACGGCGCTCGATGCGCTACCGCTCGCCGATTTACAAGCGATTGATGCGCGGATCGATCAAAGCGTCTATGCTGCGCTGTCGGTTGATGCCTCAGTCGCGGCGCGTGCCTCTTATGGCGGAACCGCGCCCGATCAGGTTCGGTTGCAGGTGGCCCGGATGCGCGCTGCGCTGGGGATGGAGGAATAATGCGGATCGCGATTGCCCCCGGGCTTGCCGCCCTGCTTGCCGCCCTGCTCGCCGGATGCGGAACCCGCGCACCCCTGACCCCGCCCCAAGGCGCAGCCCTGCCAACCGCTCCCTACGGCGCGCTTACCAATCCCACTGCTGACGAATTGCTGCGCCGCGATGCGCTCGCCGCGCCCGAACGCAGCGTGGAACTGCGCCGCCGCTCGGAAGAACGGCAGGACGACCCCTTCGATCTCCCTCCCGAATAAAGCGAGCCCGATGGATCATTTTGCGATTTCGAACGGTGTGATGCACGCCGAAGATGTGCCGCTGCCGCACATTGCCGATGCAGTCGGCACCCCGGTCTATGTCTATTCACGCGCCACGCTGGAACGCCACGCGCGGGTGTTTCGTGAGGCGCTGGCGGATGTGCCTGACAAGCTGATCGCGTTTGCGGTCAAATCGAACCCCAACCTCGCGGTGCTCAAGGTGCTGGAGCGCTGCGGCATGGGCGCCGATGTGGTATCGGTGGGCGAAATGCGCCGCGCGCTTGCCGCCGGGATTGCTCCGGACATGATCGTGTTTTCAGGCGTGGGCAAGACCGCTGCCGAGATGATCGCCGCGCTCGACGCCGGGATCGGGCAGTTCAATATTGAAAGCGAGGAAGAGGGCATCGAGCTTGCGGAAATCGCGGCCGCCAAGGGTGTGATGGCGCAATGCACATTGCGGATCAATCCCGATGTCGATGCGGGCACCCACGACAAGATCTCGACCGGCAAGGCCGATAACAAATTCGGCGTGCCGATCAGCGAAGCAGGCCAGATTTTTGGGAAGCTGGCGGGCCTGCCAGGGGTGAACCTTCGCGGGGTGGCGGTGCATATTGGCAGCCAACTCGCTGATCTGGCACCGCTTCAGGCCGCATTCGAAAAGCTCGGCGCACTGGTGACGGCACTGCGCGGCGCGGGGCACACCATTACCCATGTCGACCTTGGCGGCGGGCTTGGCGTGCCTTACCGCGTGGACGAAGTGCTGCCTGCGCCCGCCGAATACGGCGCGATGGTGGCGCGGGTGACGCGTGACTGGGGGGTGAAGCTGATCTTTGAACCGGGGCGGGTGATCGCGGGCAATGCCGGAGTGCTGCTAACGCGGGTGGTGCGGGTGAAGCGGGGGATCAATGATCCCTTCGTGATCGTCGATGCGGCGATGAATGATCTCGCCCGCCCGGCGCTTTACGGGGCCTATCACCACTTCGAAGCGGTCGAGCCTTCGGGCGCGCGGATGACCGCCAATATCGTCGGCCCGATCTGCGAAACCGGCGATACCTTTGCCATGGGCCGCGAGTGCGACGCGTTGGAAGCAGGCGATCTGGCGGTGTTCCGCACCGCGGGCGCTTACGGCGCGACCATGGCATCGTCCTACAATTCGCGCGGGTTTGTGGCCGAGGTGCTGGTTGATGGCGACAAGTTCGCAGTGGTCGCCGACCGGATCGAAGCGGGCGCGATCATGGACGCGGAACGCGTGCCGGAATGGCTGATTTGAGCCGTTTATGAGCGCCATCGCCAGCCTGCCGCTGTTCCACCAGATCACTGGGCAACAGGTGCTGGTGCTGGGCGATGGGCCTGCGGCTGAACCCAAGCGGCTGTTGGTGGAGCGCGCCGGGGGCGTGGTGGTGGACGATCTGACCCGCGCGGTGGACGAAGGGGTGCGGATCGCCTTCATCGCCTATGATGACCCCCGCGCCTGCGAGGCTGCGGCGATCAATGCGCGCTGTGCCGGGATGCTGGTCAATGTTGTGGATCGGCCAGAATTGTGTGATTTTACAACGCCTAGCATCCTTGATCGCAGCCCCTTGCTGGTGGCGATTGGCACTGGCGGAGCGTCTGCCGGACTGGCGAAACATGTGCGGTTGCGGTTGGAGCGGGTGCTGCCCGCAACACTGGGGCTGCTGGCACGGGCGCTTGAGGCGGCGCGACCGGCGCTGCGGCGGCGGTTTCCTGACGGAGCCGACCGACGGCGGGCGGTGGATGCGGCCTTGCGTGAGGGCGGCGCGCTCGATCCGTTGAATGCACAATCTTTTGAGCGGGTTGAGGCGTGGTTAGCTGGCGGTGCCGAGGCTCATTCGGGCGCGATTTTCGACCTCACTCTCTCCAGCGCAGACCCCGACGACCTGACGTTGCGGCAGGCGCGGCTGCTGGGTGAGGCGGACGTGTTGGTGCTGGACGGCGCGGTGCCGCAAGCCATTCTGGCCCGTGCCCGCGCCGATGCTGGGCGGCGGGTGTTGGGCGCAAATGAAGCGGGGCAAGCGGGGGTCAAGCCGGGGTCTGGACCGATCGAGCAGGGGGCAAGCCCAGGCAAGGCAGGGTCTGGAGCGGGCAAGGAGGGGTCTAGCCTTGCGCGCCCCGATTTCACAGTCGATTTGGCCGCCAATCCCAAATCAGACAACCCCCACCCAACCGGCCTCACGCTGATTCTGCGCTGGCGGCCCGATCTGTTGGACGATGCCTAAGCCGCCAATTCGACCGGCGCGCGAAGCTGCGCGAAATAGCCCGCCATCGCAGCGATCGCCTTGTCGCTCAGCGCGATGAACGCTCGCCGCCTGTCCGCCGGATCGGCAACCCTTATGAAAATGCCGCTTTCAACCATCTGCGTCAGCCAGCGCAGCGCGGTGGTTGTCGGAACGCCCGCTGCGATGCACAGCGAAGTGACCGAGACCTGTGCCCCTTCACCATGCGCGGCGGTGAGATCGAGCAGCATATCCCAAGCCGGAACGCCAAACAGCGCCGGATCGAAAAACTGCGCGCGCGCCTGACGGTTGGCGATGATCTGCCGCACCATGCGCGGATCGGGAAGCGCCGTCTTCCCCCTCGCTTCGCCAAAGCCATGCGCGCGATCGTGCGGGTGATAATCACGCTTGAATTCACCAAGCACGCCCACCCCTTCCGCCTGCGGCGCCGTGTGCGACAGGCGATCAAGCGAATGGGCAATCGCTTCGACCTGTTGTGACAGGCGCAGCAAGGCAATGCGGTCTTCCTCGCCCATTTCGCGCAGGCGCGCCGCGCCCGCTTCGCCCATCACCCGGCCCACCGCGATCACCCGTTCGGCGCGGCTGGGGGAAACGAGGATCTGCGGCTTTGACTGATCCATTACCGCGAACACATCATCCAGCCCCGCCAGATTGGTCGCGACGATCAGTTTGGCACCCGTCCGCGCCACCCGCATATCGAGCCGAGCCAGCCCTGCCAGCATCACCCCATCCAGACCGCGCGGGCCAGATGCGGAGCAATCAACCACCACCACATCACCCAGCAGCGCAATCGGCCCTTCGATCAGCGCGGCGAGCGATCCGCCATCAATCGAACGGAACCCCGCGCCGCCAAGATCAGCCGCGATCTGCGCCCGCCCGCCCGCATCACCGCCAAAAATCGCCACCCGTGCGGGCAGCCCGGCGGCATCGCTGGCGCTGTCATAGGAAAAATCAATTTCGGCGGCAGGGTGGGATAACATCGAATCGCACTCCAACAATATTGGAACGATAATAGAACAAAACAGGTTCAGGTCAAGAATACGCGATTATCCCCTTGCGACACGTAGAACATCTATCTTGTGTCAACCGCTATCGAATCGCGGGGCGCGCTGATATGCGGGGTGGATGCGATATTGCTTGTCCGCGCTCGGCTTCGCTTGGCAGAAAACCGTGAGCGACCTTTTTGGCTCTTAGTGTCCGACCCGAAATTAAGTTGAGTGGTATCAGTAGTTTGGCTTGACGCCGCGCTGCATCGTTGATTCTGGAGTTTTGCGAAAAACAATCCGGA
>PHEL01000153.1 GCA_002842925.1 Alphaproteobacteria bacterium HGW-Alphaproteobacteria-14 | reverse complement strand
CATCGCGCAGGCGATCGCCCAGCACCGCCGTGCGCGATGCCTCATCGCGCAGTTCGGTCGTAAAAAAGCAGAAGGTGCCGCCGTTGGTGCCTTTGGCGGCATAAAGTGCCATGTCGGCCGCGCTTGTCAGTTCGTCGGTGTCGATCCCGTCATAAGGCGCAATCGCAATCCCCACCGACGTGCCGATAATCGCGCGGCGTCCACTGACCTGATAGGGCTGCGACACCGACTGTACGATCCGGTTGGCCAGATCGCTCAGGATCCCGCGGTCATCCATGTCGGGCAGCAAGATCTGAAATTCATCGCCGCCCAACCGTCCGACCTCGCCGCGATCCTTGACAATTGCGGTCACGCGCTGTGCCACCTGCTTTAGCAGTTCGTCACCCGCAGGGTGGCCCATCGTGTCGTTAACCTGCTTGAACCGGTCGAGATCCAGCATCATCAGCGCGCAACTGCGTTTGGTAGCCCGGAACGCGGCCAGGGTTGCGGTCAGCCGCTCGTTCAGTTTCCGACGGTTGGCCAGCCCGGTCAGCTCATCAACCTGTGATTGCCGCGCGACCTGCGCTTCGTGGAAATACTGGCCCGAAATATCGACCGCGCTTCCGCGATAGCCGAGAAATTTGCCGGTGGGATCCAGCAGCGGCCGACCATTCAGCCGCCACCAGCGGGTGGTGCTGCGGCCACCTTCGAACGCGACGATCTGTTCTTCCAGTTTCGACCGCGCCTTGAGCTTGAACGACAAGGAACGCTGGGTCGGGGCGCCCGGCTCGTTATCGATATCGCGGAATGCCTGTGCCATCGGCTTGCCGATCAGTGATTCGCCATCCTGGCCAAGGTCTTCGAGCGCGCGCTGCGACAGGAACGTCAGGCGATCATCGGCATCGGTCGCCCAGAACATGCCGATGCCAAGTTCTTCGATATCGCTGAGCACTGCCGTGCGTTCGGGCCGGGCGTCGCATGGCGCCGTTGCGGAATCATCCGCCCGCGCCTGTGAAGCCTTCCCGCGCACGGATTTGAGAAATCCCAGTGCCATTGCCCGTCCTTGTATTTACGTCAGCATTCGTGCGTGGGCAGCACTGCTGTATCGGCCACTGACCTTGGTTATAGGCAAGTTCCACCCCACCAGCAGGCCTATAGCGCCGCCGGGATTGAAAAAACGTTACAGCAACTTGCGGCTGTGCGGCGAGCGGTAGGGATTATTCGTGAGTTTTGGGGTGATGCCCGTCGCTTGCGCTCGGGAGTTTCGATGGAAAACCATCCGCCGGATGGTATTTTCCGATCGAAACTGGTGCCGGCTACAAGATTCGAACTCGTGACCCCCTGATTACAAATCAGGTGCTCTACCAACTGAGCTAAGCCGGCACATGGCTTGTCCGAACGCGCCATTAGGGCAAACGGCCCCCGCCCTCAAGTAGCGAAGCGATAGGGCACAAAAACGCCCTCAAGTAGCGAAGCGACAGGGCACAAAAACGCCCTCAAGTAGCGAAGCGATAGGGCACAAAAACGCCCTCAAGTAGCGAAGCGATAGGGCAAACTAGAACGCGCCGAAAGTCCAGCCTTCGGTGGCTGCGATGGCGGGCGTAAGGCCAGGCGGGTGCCACAGGTCGCTGCTTTCATGGACACAGCGCAGCCATGCAGCGGTCAGTAGCGCATCGGAGGAATGGTCGTCGATTGCGCCGCTGCCTGTGACCGGCGGCGAGCCAAGCGTATCGAGCGCATCGTTCAACGCTTCGTAGCTGCGCAGCTTGGTCGCAGCCCCCGTCACCCCGCCCAGCCGTGCTGCGACCGAGGTGTAGATTTCAGCCACCACCGATCCGCTGTCGGGTAAGGGATCAATCGGCCACACCGGCACGCGGCCCGCCAAGCGGTGGAGCATTCGCATCCCGGTAAGGCTCGACTTGCCGACCTGCGCTGCGCCGACGAGGTTGAAATTGCTTACCGGCCGCACGCCAGCCGCGCGCTGTGCTGCCTCTGCCACCCGGAACCTCCCTTCGCGGGTGGCCGCGCCGGGCAGATGGAAGCGGTCGCCCTGATGATCCTTGCCGTGGCGGAAATAGCGCGAAGCCTCGGCGTGGGTGACGAACCCGCCTGCCTCCAGATGCGGATCATCGGCGCACAGCGCGTCGATCAGCGCCCACAGCCCGCGCGCATCGGCGGGCGAGGTATCCCAATCAGGGAAAAACGCGCCCGCATCGACAAACGGCAGGCTGATGCCGAGATCGAGGCCCACCAGCGTCGGCGCTTCGAGCGATTGCAGCAATGCCAGCACTTCGGATCGCGCCCAGCCTTTGGGATCGGGAGGGGCAACCAGCACCGGCGGCCCGCCATCGGCCAGCGCCACGGCGAGCGCGATGCCCTTTTGCCGCGCACCCTTCGCGCCTGACCAATCGACTGCGAGGAAGTGCTTGAAGCGGGTCACCCCTGCCGCTCGTTCCGCAACTTGGCCCAGTAGTCGAGGCGCTTCCTCACCTCGCGCTCGAACCCGCGTTCGACCGGTGAATAGAAGGTCTGCGGCTCCATCTCTTCGGGCCAGTAATCATCGCCTGAAAAGCCATCGCTCGTGTCGTGATCATAGGTGTAGCCCTTGCCATAGCCGAGGCTTTCCATCAGCCCTGTGGCCGGGTTGACGATATTCATCGGGGGCATCAGGCTGCCGGTCTCCTTGGCGGATTTCCACGCGGCTTTCTGCGCCAGATAGACGGCGTTGGATTTGGGCGCGGTGGCAAGATACAGGCAGGCCTGCACCAGCGCCAATTCGCCTTCGGGGCTGCCGAGGAAGCGATAAGCCTCCATCGCGGCCATGCATTGCGGCAGGGCGTGCGGATCGGCCAGCCCGATATCCTCCACCGCCATGCGCACCAACCGCCGGGCGAGGAACAGCGGTTCTTCGCCTGCGGTCAGCATCCGCGCGAGGTAATAGAGCGCGGCCTGAGGATCGGAACCGCGCACCGCTTTGTGCAGGGCGCTGATGAGGTTGTAATGCCCGTCGCGATCCTTGTCATACACCGCCACCCGGCGTTGCAGGAACGCGCCTAGCGCCTGCGGGTCGAGCGGCTCGGAAAGCCCGGCGGCATAAAGCGTTTCGGCCTGCCCCAGCACAAACCGTCCGTCGCCATCGGCCTGCGCGATCAACGCGGTGCGCGCTTCTGGCGTCAGGGGGAGGGGGCCTTCGAGGCCTTCCGCCTTCGCCAGCAGCGCCGCCAGCGCGCCTTCATCCAGCCGGTTCAGCACCAGCACCTGCGCGCGCGATAACAGCGCGGCGTTGAGCGCGAAGCTGGGGTTTTCGGTGGTTGCGCCCACCAATGTCACCACCCCGCGTTCGACAAAGGGCAGGAAACCATCCTGCTGCGCGCGGTTGAAGCGGTGAATCTCGTCCACGAACAACAGCGTCTTGCGTCCCGCACCGGCAAACTTCTCAGCCTCGGCAAAGGCTTTCTTCAAATCCGCCACGCCCGAAAACACCGCGCTGATCGCGGCAAAGCGCATTCCCACGGCATCGGCCAGCAGGCGGGCAATGCTGGTCTTGCCGGTGCCGGGTGGCCCCCACAGGATCATGCTGGAAAGCCGCCCCGCCGCCACCATCCGCCCGATTGCGCCTTCGGGGCCGGTCAGGTGTTCCTGCCCGACAACCTCGGCCAGCGTCGCGGGGCGCAAACGGTCGGCCAGCGGCGCATCGGTGGCCGCGCCGGTTAGTGATGGCTCAGGTGCATCTTGTCCGAACAGATCAGTCATTCATCGGGCGTGATAGGCGCATGGTCGGAAAAAGAAACCGCCGACCGCTGCGCCCCTTGTCAAGATAGGTCTAAGATATATCTTGGATGTATCACAACGCATGGAGGAACAGGCAATGAGCTGGAACAGATATGGTCGCGGCAATGGCTGGGACAAATTGGGTGAAGCGATCGCAATGATGGCGGCAAGCAATGTGGCGGGCAATTTCGGCGGGCCGCGCATGAAGATGGGCTGGCGCTGGGATAGCGACGAGGCCGGCGGAGATGCAGATTCCGAAGGCCTTCGTCGCGGTCGCCGCCAACGGCGCGGACGGATGTTTGCATCCGGCGAATTGCGGCTGGCGCTGCTGGCGCTGATCGCGGAGCAGCCTTCGCACGGCTATGAACTGATCAAGCAAATCGAAGAGATGACCGGCGGCGGCTATGCCCCCAGTCCCGGCGCGGTCTATCCGACGCTGCAACTGCTCGAAGATGAAGGCGCGATTGCCGAGGCCGAGGCTGATGGCGCGAAAAAGCCCTTTGCCGCAACCGACGCAGGCCGCGCCGAACTCGACGAACGCAAGGATGAGGTCGAAACGCTGATGCGGCGGCTGGGCCGCCATGCCGAGCGCGCGCACACGGTGCGATCACCCGGAAAAACCGCGCGGTCAGCGGCAAGCTGGACGAACGCACGATCAACGAAATCGTCGACATGATCGACGAAATGGCCAAGCGGATCGAGCGGATTTAGGCGCAGATTGCACCCAAGGTCACGGGCGCGTATCCTTCCTCCATTCGGGTCGCACCGGATGGGGAAGGGAACGCCTGTGAATAATGAGACAATCGGCGGTGGGCGAACGCCGTGGCACCTCTGGCTGGTGGGCATTGCCACGCTGCTGTTCAATGCGATGGGGGCGATGAGCTATACCATGATGCGGTTGGACAAACTGGCTGATCTGGGCATGACGCCCGATCAGATCGCTTTCATGGAAAGCTATCCGGTGTGGGCCAATGGGCTGTGGGCGCTGGGCGTGTGGGGCGCAGTGGCCGGGTCGGTACTGCTGCTGCTGCGATCGCGCTTTGCGGTGGCGGCGATAATGATCGCGCTGGTCGGTCTGATCGGCACCACGTTCTATAATTATGCGCTGGTCGAGGTTCCGCCAAACATGCAGGCACCTGCGCTTGACGTGGCGATCTGGGCGGTGACACTGTTTCTGCTGTTCTACGCCCGCCGCATGGTGCTGGCGGGGGTGCTGAGATAGCCCGAACGCCAAGCAGCTATCGCGAAGCGCAGCCTTTGGCGAGCCGTCAGGCCACTTTGGCAGCGGCGCTTGCGTGCGCCGCGCGGCGGGCTTCGATTACCCGGATATAGGTATCGGCGACCACTTGGTTGATCGCTTCCCAGCTATATTGGGTGGCGCGGGTTTCGCCCGCCATGCCATGAGCGGTGCGTAGCGCCCGGTCGGTGCAATAGGGGGCAATCGCAAGGGCAAAGGCGGCTGCGTCGGCATCCGTGCTGCCCGATGGGGCCACCAGCCGTCCGGTCACGCCTTCTGCCACAAGGCTGGTGCTGCCGGTCGCGCCCGCTGCCACCACTGGTAACCCGCTCGCCATGGCTTCAAGGGTGACGTTGCCAAAGGTTTCGGTGACGGACGGGTTGAAGAAAATGTCCCCGCTGGCGAGCGCTTGGCCCAGACCATCACCGGTCTTGAAGCCAACGAAGGCCGCGCCGGGCAGGTTCGCTTCGAACCAGCCGCGCGCCGGGCCATCGCCGATCACCATCACCTTGTGCGAAACCTTGCGGCGGCGCAGTTCGGCGATCGTTTCGGTAAAGACATCCAGCCCCTTTTCCATCACCAGCCGTCCAAGAAACACGATCGCGACATCATCATCGGCAAGCCCGATGCTGCGCCGCCATTCCGGGTCACGGCGGGCAGACGAGAAGATCGTGCGATCCACCCCCCGGCTCCACAGCCCGATATCGTGGTGCATCCGCATCGCCCGCAGTTCATCGATCATCGATTGGGACGGCGCCACCAACGCATCGCAGCGGTTGTAGAACCGGCGCAGACCCTTGACGATCAGCGGTTCAAGAAACGCCATGTTGTAATAACGCGGGTAAGTCTCGAACCGGGTGTGCACCGATGCGAGCACCGGAATGTCATGCGCCCGTGCCCAGCGCAGCGCCGAATGGCCCGACGGATCAGGGGACGAGACATGGACGATATTGGGCGCAAACTCAGCCAGATCGCGCTTGACCCGCGCACCAAGGTGGGTCGGCATCCGGTAATCGCCGCGCCCCTTCACCGGCATCGGCACATTGGGCAGGCCGACCAGATCACCCGTGGCGGCAAAATCGGGGTTGGCGATCTTGGGCGAATAGATGCGCACCGCCGCGCCATTGCCGAGCAGCGATCCAACCAGCCGGTTGAGCGCCTGATTCGCCCCGTCGAGGGTGTAGTTATAATTGCCGCTGAACAGGGCAATGCGAAGGTTAGATGTGTCCATTGAGCGGTCTGATTAGTAACATTCGGCTCTCTTGGCGAGAGGGGATTGGCTGCCGGGTCGGGGAGCTTGGTAAATCCTTCATTGACTTGGCCCGCGCCGCCACTAGAGCGGCCAGCGGGCCACGCGGTCCCAACGCCGCGCGAGCTCTCTGCAAGGAGAGAATACATGACTGACTATGCACGCGGGCTCATGCACGAGCCGACGCTGAAGCCTGAACGCCCGTTTTTTTCGTCGGGCCCCACGGCAAAATTCCCCGGCTGGTCGCTGGACAAGCTCAAAACCGAATCGCTTGGCCGTTCGCACCGTTCGGCACTGGGCAAGGCCCGGCTGAAATACGCCATCGACCTGAGCCGCGAACTGCTCGGCATTCCCGACGATTACCTGATCGGCATCATGCCCGCGTCTGACACCGGCGCGATCGAAGCCGCGATGTGGGCGATGCTCGACCCGGCGCGCCCGGTCACGGTCGCCGCGTGGGAAAGTTTTGGCAATATCTGGATTCAGGACGCGGTGAAGCAGCTGAAACTGCCCAACCTGCAAGTCCTCACCGCAGATTATGGCGAAATCCCCGATCTCACCACCATTCCGCAAGCCAATGACGTGGTGTTCACCTGGAACGGCACCACCAGCGGCGCGATGATCCCCAACACCGACTGGCTCGAAGCTGGCCGCGAGGGGATCACCATCAACGATGCCACCAGCGCGATCTTCGCGCAGGAAATGGACTGGTCGAAACTGGATGCCACTACCTATTCGTGGCAGAAAGTGATGGGCAGCGAAGCGCAGCACGGGATGCTGATCCTTTCGCCCAAGGCCGTCGCCCGGATCGAAAGCTACGATCCCCCGTGGCCGCTGCCAAAACTGTTCCGCATGAAAAAGGGCAACAAGATCAACGCCGGCATCTTTGTGGGCGAAACGATCAACACCCCTTCGATGCTGGCGACCGAAGATTACATCGCGGCGCTGGAATGGGCCAAGGCGATCGGCGGGCGCAAGGCGCTGGTCGAACGGGCCAATGCCAATGCCAAGATCGTCAAGGACTGGATCACGGCGACCCCGTGGCTGCGCAACATGGCGTCCGACCCGGCGCAGCAGACCAACACCGGCGTGTGCATGGTGTTTCAGGGCGAATGGTATGACGCGTTGTCCGATGACGACAAGGCCGCCGTGCCCAAGAAAATCGTCAAACTGCTCGAAGACCGCAATGTCGGCTTCGATTTCAACGGCTACCGCGATGCGCCGCCATCCTTGCGCATCTGGTGCGGCTCCACGGTCGAGCAGGAGGACGTGAAGCGCCTGCTGCCGTGGATCGAATGGGCCTATGAAACGGTCAAGAACGGCTGATTTAAGCAACACCCGTTCGTGCTGAGCCTGTCGAAGCACCGATTTTCTTTTTTCCGACCGATGCATAAAATGAAGTGCAGCCCTTCGACAAGCTCAGGGCGAACGGTTGGTTATGTGGAGTTAAAAACATGACACGCCCCAAAGTTCTCATTTCCGACAAGATGGACCCCAACGCCGCGCGCATTTTTGAAGAGCGCGGCTGCGATGTCGATGTCATCACCGGCGAAACGCCTGAACAATTGATCGCGCGCATCGGCGACTATGATGGCCTTGCGATCCGTTCCTCGACCAAGGTGACGGCGGCGATCCTTGATGCCGCGACCAACCTGAAAGTGATCGGCCGCGCGGGGATTGGCGTCGACAATGTCGATATTCCCTACGCCAGCGGCAAGGGCGTGGTGGTGATGAACACCCCGTTCGGCAATTCGATCACCACCGCCGAACACGCGATTGCGCTGATGTTCGC
>PHEL01000152.1 GCA_002842925.1 Alphaproteobacteria bacterium HGW-Alphaproteobacteria-14 | reverse complement strand
TCGATCACCACCTTGGAAACTGCCGCCTGCGGCAGGTTCTTCATGATGTATTTGCGGATCGTGACGTCTTCCTTGAGCAGCTGCGCATAGTCACGCCCTTCAGCGTACCAGCGGCTGTCCCAGGTGCGGTTGATCTGCAGGCGCAGACCGATCGGATTGCTCTTCTGGCCCATCTTACGCCTCTTCTGCTTCGCGAACGACGATCCGCAACCGGCTGAACGGCTTGAGGATCCTGGTCGACTTGCCGCGGCCACGGGTGTGGAACCGCTTCATCGTCACCGACTTGCCGACCGACGCTTCCGCCACGATCAACGCATCAACGTCGAGGTTGTGGTTGTTTTCAGCATTGGCGATCGCCGAAGCGAGCACCTTGGTCGCATCGCGCGCCATTGCCCGCTTCGAAAAGGCGAGGATGTTCAACGCCTCTTCTGCCTTCTTGCCGCGGATCAGCGCAGCAACAAGGTTGAGCTTCTGCGCCGAACCACGGATCGTGGTGCCGACGGCCAGCGCCTCGTTATCGCCCACGCGGCGGGGTGCTTTTGCCTTGCCCATTAGCGTTTGCCCTTCTTGTCGGCAGCATGGCCGGGGAAGGTGCGCGTTGGCGCAAATTCACCGAGCTTGTGGCCGACCATTTCTTCCGAAACCGAAACGGGAATGAACTTGCGCCCGTTATAGACATTGAAGGTGAGCCCGACGAACTGCGGCAGAATCGTCGAGCGACGCGACCAGGTCTTGATCGGCTTGGTGTTGCTCGCTTCCTGCGCGCCTTCTGCCTTCTTAAGCAGGCTCAGCTCGACAAACGGGCCTTTCCAGACGGAACGTGCCATCGTCTTTTACCTCTTCTTCTTCGCGTGACGCGAACGGATGATCATCTTGTCCGTCTGCTTGTTATGGCGCGTGCGGGCACCCTTGGTCGGCTTGCCCCATGGGGTAACCGGATGGCGGCCACCCGAGGCAACGCCGCGGGTCAGCGGGCGGACACCCATCCAACGCTTGCGGCCAGCCTTGGCAAAGTTCTGGTTGCCGTTGTCGGGGTTCGACACCGCACCAACCGTGCCCATGCAATCGGCCCGCAGGTAACGCTGTTCGCCCGAATTGAGGCGCACAATCACCATCGTCCGATCACGACCAACAACCTGAACATAGGTGCCGGCCGAACGGGCGATCTGACCGCCCTTGCCCGGCTTCATCTCGACGTTGTGGCAGATCGTGCCAACCGGCATCTGACCCAGCAGCATCGCGTTGCCCGGCTTGGTGTCGGTCTTTTCACCGGCCACAACCGTGTCGCCGACAGCAAGACGCTGCGGAGCGATGATGTAGGCCTGCTCGCCGTCCTCGTACTTGACGAGAGCGATGAAAGCGGTGCGGTTGGGGTCATATTCCAGACGTTCAACGGTCGCAGGCATATCCCACTTGCGACGCTTAAAATCGATGAAGCGGTACTTCTGCTTGTGACCGCCAGCGATCCCGCGCGAGGTGACATGACCCTTGTTGTTGCGGCCACCGGTCTTGTGCTTGCCTTCGGTAAGCGCCTTGACCGGCTTGCCCTTCCACAGGGCCGACTTGTCGACCAGGATCAGACCGCGCCGGGCGGGACTGGTCGGTTTGTAATTCTTGAGTGCCATTGTTCGTTTCCTGTCCCTTGGCCTCAGATACCGCTGGTGATGTCGATCATCTCACCCTCAGCGAGGGTGACGATGGCCTTCTTCACGTCGGAGCGCGTGTAGGGTTTACCCTTCCAGCGCTTTGTCTTGCCCTTCATGATCAGGGTATTCACCGCGACGACCTTCTTGTCGTAGATCGCTTCGATGGCTTCCTTGATCTGCGGCTTGGTCGCACTGCCCGCAACCTTGAAGACCACGGCGTTGTTTTCCGACGCCAGAGTTGCCTTTTCAGTAATGTGAGGGCTGAGGATCACGTCATAGTGACGCGCATCGACGGTCTGCTTCTTAGCCATTGAAACGCGCCTCCAGCTTTTCGACAGCAGCCTTGGTCAACACCAGCGTGTCATGGTTGAGGATGTCGTAAACGTTGGCGCCCATCGCCGGCATCACGTTGATGCCCGGCAGGTTGCCCGCAGCCTTGCGGAAGCCTGCATCGACCTGCTCACCGTCGATCACCAACACCTTGCCCGAAAAACCGGCATTGGCGAGGTGGCTCTTGAGCACCTTGGTCTTGGCTTCGGCGAGTGCGAGCGTGTCAACCACGACGAGCCCGTCCTTGGCCTTCGACGACAGCGCCATCTTGAGGCCGAGCGCACGGATCTTCTTGTTGAGCGACTGCTCGAACTCACGCTTGCGCGCGCCGTGGGCCTTGCCGCCGCCGATGAAGATCGGGGCTGCACGGTCGCCGTGACGGGCAGTACCGCCACCCTTCTGCTTGCCGAACTTCTTGCCGGTGCGGGCAACGTCCGAACGCTCACGCGTCGGGCGGGCAGTGCCACGGCGGTTTTCAAGCTGCCAGGTCACGACCCGGTGCAGGATGTCAGCGCGCGGCTCAATACCGAACACATCATCCGAAAGCTCGATATCAGCGCCAGCACCCTTGAGCGCCTTGCCGTCGATGTTCTGAACCTTAATTTTCATGGCTCAGCCTTCCTTATTATCGTCGGTGGCCGGAGCGTCGGTTTCGACAGCTTCAACCGCGACCACATCTTCAGCAGCCGTTTCGGCAACCGAGGGGGTCTCTTCAGCGACAGGTGCGTGCTTTGACAGGACAGCGCCGGGGAACGGCACTCCAGCGGGAAGCGGAAGCTTCACCGCGTCACGGACCAGCAGCCAGCCATTCTTCGCGCCGGGCACCGAGCCCTTGACGAACAGCAGGCCGCGCTCCGCGTCGGTACGGACGATTTCGAGGTTCTGCTGGGTGCGCTGACGGTCGCCCATGTGGCCGGCCATCTTCTTGCCCTTGAACACGCGGCCCGGATCCTGACGATTACCCGTCGAACCATGCGCACGGTGCGAGATCGAGACGCCGTGGGTGGCACGCATACCGCCGAAACCCCAACGCTTCATCGCACCGGCAAAGCCCTTGCCCTGCGTGTGACCGGTGATGTCAACCCCGGCAATGAAATGTTCGGCGCTGATGGTCGAACCGACCGGCACGAGGCCATCGGCATTTTCGACACGGAATTCAGCGACGCGCTTTTTCAGGCCGACATCGGCCTTGGCGAAATGTTCACGCTGCGGTTTGGCAACGTTCTTTTGCTTGGCTTCGCCCGCGCCGAGCTGGACTGCGAAATAACCATCGCGTTCAGCTGTGCGGTGCGACACTACCTGGCAATCTTCCAGCGCGAGAACGGTCACAGGCACGTGCCGTCCGTCCTCCTGGAAGAGGCGGGTCATCCCGACTTTCTTTGCGATAACGCCGGTGCGCATCGTCAGTTACTCCTCAACAGAGGCACCCGCAGACCATCCGCAGGTGCTTGGCGGGCCACAGCAAAAACTGCCGCAGCCCCGTTCAGCCCGAATTGTCTTGCATCGCCCCGTCCGGGCTGAGTGCTCTGGCAGGCCGGTTGGCCGCTGGAGCGAGACGGGGGACGCGGCCCGGATAATTATCCGGCGGTATCCACCCTATCGTCAGATCAGGCAGATCGCCTGAACGATAGAGGCCCCTGCCGAAGCAGGGGCGTTTCGGCTGGCTTACGCCAACTTGATTTCAACGTTCACGCCAGCTGCCAGATCGAGCTTCATCAGCGCGTCGACGGTCTGGGCGTTGGGCTGCACGATATCGAGCAACCGCTTGTATGTGCGCACCTCGAATTGCTCGCGCGACTTCTTGTCGACGTGCGGGCCGCGGTTCACGGTGAACTTCTCGATACGCGTCGGCAGCGGAATGGGGCCACGAATAAGAGCGCCAGTGCGGCGGGCCGTATCTGCGATCTCTCCAGTTGCCTGGTCGAGAACGCGGTGATCGAACGCCTTGAGGCGAATACGGATATTCTGAGCTTCCATGTCCAACTACCGATGCGAAAGAGCCAAGGATCCGCCGGTTGCCCGGCATTTCCCAAAAAAACAAAGGCCGGCCCCGCTCATTTCCGGTTTCCCGAGAGCGGGCGGCCTCATTGAATATCATTCCGACACAGGCGAATCTGCGTCGTGTGCCGCGCCTATACGAAGCGTGTAGGATTCTGGCAAGGGCGAAGTGTAAGGAAATTGCGCGGCAAGGAAATGCTCCCCGCCCGACACCAAAAACCATGTAGCCTTCATACAACAAGGCCCGGCCCTCTTTCGAGAGCCGGGCCTCAATGTCGTTCACCTTCGCCCCTTAACGGAGCAAAAGCTTACTTGGTGATCTTGGCAACAACGCCCGAACCCACGGTGCGGCCGCCTTCGCGGATTGCGAAACGCAGGCCTTCGTCCATGGCGATCGGTGCGATCAGCTTGACGCCGATGGTCACATTGTCGCCCGGCATCACCATTTCGGTGCCTTCGGGAAGGATCACTTCGCCGGTCACGTCGGTGGTGCGGAAATAGAACTGCGGGCGGTAGTTGGCGAAGAACGGCGTGTGACGGCCGCCTTCGTCCTTCGACAGCACGTAGACTTCGGCGCTGAACTCGGTGTGCGGGCTGACCGAACCGGGCTTGCACAGCACCTGACCGCGCTCCACGTCTTCACGGGCAACGCCGCGGATCAGGGCGCCGACGTTGTCGCCAGCTTCACCGCGATCGAGCAGCTTGCGGAACATTTCCACGCCGGTGACGGTGGTCTTGCGGGTGTCCTTGATGCCGACGATTTCGACTTCGTCGCCCACATTCACAATGCCGGTTTCGATACGGCCGGTCACCACGGTGCCGCGACCCGAGATCGAGAACACGTCTTCGATCGGCATCAGGAACGGCTTGTCGATCGGGCGGTCTGGCTGCGGGATGTGCGCATCCACAGCTTCGATCAGAGCGATGATCGAATCCTTGCCGATGGCGTCATCACGGCCTTCAAGCGCGGCCAGAGCCGAACCCTTGATGATCGGAATGTTATCACCGTCAAAATCATACGACGACAGCAGTTCGCGCACTTCGAGTTCGACGAGTTCGAGGATTTCCTCGTCATCGACCTGATCGACCTTGTTCATGTACACGACCAGCGCCGGCACGCCGACCTGACGGGCAAGCAGGATGTGCTCACGGGTCTGGGGCATCGGGCCGTCAGCTGCGTTCACCACCAGAATCGCGCCATCCATCTGGGCGGCACCGGTGATCATGTTCTTCACGTAGTCGGCGTGACCCGGGCAATCGACGTGGGCGTAGTGACGCGCAGCCGATTCGTACTCGACGTGGGCGGTCGAGATGGTGATCCCGCGCTCACGCTCTTCGGGAGCCTTGTCGATGTTGGCGAAATCGACGGCAGCGCCGCCATAGACTTCGGCCATCACCTTGGTGATCGCTGCCGTCAGCGTGGTCTTGCCATGGTCAACGTGACCGATGGTGCCGATGTTGCAGTGCGGCTTGTTCCGCTGGAATTTTTCCTTGGCCATTTCTCTGGTGTACCTTCTTGAATGAAATCGTGTGTTCGCGCGAGAACGGCGGTGCCCGCTGAATCAGGCGCCGCCCCTAAACCGTCAGGCCGGGTTAGGCAAGTTTCTCCTTGACCTCGGCTGCGACGTTGGCGGGAACCTCGTCATAGTGCGAGAACTGCATGGTGTACTGCGCACGCCCTTGCGTGAACGAGCGCAGTTCGTTGACGTAGCCGAACATATTGGCGAGCGGGACGAACGCCTCGACCGCCTGGGCATTGCCGCGCGTGTCGGTGCCCTGAATCTGACCGCGCCGACTGTTGAGATCGCCGATGACATCGCCCAGATAATCATCCGGAGTCACCACTTCGACCTTCATGATCGGCTCGAGCAGCTTGATCCCGGCCTTCTGCGCGACTTCACGCATCGCACCGCGCGCGGCGATTTCGAACGCGATCGCGCTCGAATCGACGTCGTGATACGCACCATCGGTCAGCTTGATGCTGAAATCGATGATCGGGAAGCCTACCAGGTGCCCGCTGGCAGCCTGTTCGCGGAAACCCTTTTCAATCGCCGGGATATATTCGCGCGGGATGTTCCCGCCCTTGATCACGTCTTCAAAGATCACGCCCTGGCCGCGCTCGCCGGGGATTACCGTCACCTTGACGCGGCCGAACTGGCCTGAGCCACCCGACTGCTTCTTGTGGGTGTAGTCCACCTCCACTTCGCGGGCGAGGTATTCGCGGTAGGCCACCTGCGGCGCGCCGACATTGGCCTCGACCTTGAATTCGCGCTTCATGCGATCAACCAGAATGTCGAGGTGCAATTCGCCCATGCCCTTGATGATCGTCTGGCCGCTTTCGTGGTCAGTCGACACGCGGAAAGACGGATCTTCAGCCGACAGGCGGTTGAGCGCAATGCCCATCTTTTCCTGGTCAGCCTTGGTCTTTGGCTCCACCGACAATTCGATCACCGGCTCGGGGAATTCCATCCGTTCGAGCACGATCGGCGCCTTTTCCGCGCACAAGGTGTCGCCGGTGGTGGTTTCCTTCATGCCCGCAAGCGCGATGATGTCACCGGCAAAGGCTTCATCCACGTCCTTGCGCTCGTTCGCGTGCATTTCCAGCATGCGCCCGACCTTTTCCTTCTTGTCCTTGACCGAGTTCAGGTAGGTGCCCTTGCCGAGCACACCCGAATAGATGCGGATGAAGGTCAGGCTGCCGACGAACGGATCGTTCATTACCTTGAACGCGAGCGCGCTGAACGGCGCTTCGTCGGTCGCGGGGCGGCTGTCAGGCTCGTTGCTGTCCATCTTGAGGCCCTGAACGTCAGGGATGTCGAGCGGCGACGGCAGGTAATCGACCACCGCATCGAGCAACGGCTGAACGCCCTTGTTCTTGAACGCCGAACCGCAGCACACCGGCACAAACGACTGGTTGAGCGTGCCCTTGCGGATCAACGCTTTCAGCGTCGCCACATCAGGCTCGTTGCCTTCGAGATAGGCTTCCATCGCGTCATCGTCCTGCTCAACCGCAAGTTCGATCAACTCGCTGCGATAGATCGCCGCTTCGTCAGCCATGTCCGCCGGGATTTCTTCATAGAAGAACTCGGCGCCCAGCGCTTCGTCCTTCCAGATGATCGCACGGTTGTTGACGAGGTCGACCAGACCCTTGAGGTCAGCTTCGATGCCGATCGGAAGATAAAGCACCGCCGGACGCGCGCCGAGCCGGTCGATTATCGACTGGACGCAATATTTGAAGTTGGCGCCGGTGCGGTCGAGCTTGTTGATGAAGCACATCCGCGGGACGCCGTACTTGTCGGCCTGACGCCATACGGTTTCGGACTGGGGCTCAACCCCGGCCACGCCGTCAAAACAGGCCACCGCGCCGTCGAGCACGCGCAAGGAGCGTTCGACTTCGATGGTGAAGTCGACGTGGCCTGGCGTGTCGATGATGTTGATCCGGTGTTCCGGACCCTTGCCATCTTCAGCGTTCCAGAAACAGGTCGTCGCGGCCGAGGTGATGGTGATCCCGCGTTCCTGCTCCTGCTCCATCCAGTCCATCGTCGCCGCGCCATCGTGCACTTCGCCGATCTTGTAGGACTTGCCGGTGTAGAACAGAATCCGTTCAGTCGTGGTGGTCTTG
>PHEL01000151.1 GCA_002842925.1 Alphaproteobacteria bacterium HGW-Alphaproteobacteria-14 | reverse complement strand
CGGGGTGGTGCTGGATCCGTGGGCGCTGCGCGATGAGGTGAAGAAGCTTGAAGGGCAGGGCATCGCGATCACTGACGATAACCTGGCGGTGGCGGATAATTGCCCGCTGATCCTGCCGCTGCACCGCGATCTGGATGGGTTGCGAGAGACTGCGGCGGGCAAGGGCAAGATCGGCACCACCGGTCGGGGGATCGGCCCGGCTTATGAGGACAAGGTTGGCCGCCGCGCGATCCGGGTATGCGATCTGGCGCATCTCGATTCGCTGGAACCGCAGCTTGACCGGCTGTGCGCGCATCACGATGCCTTGCGCGCCGGGTTTGGCCAGCCCCCGGTTGATCGCGCCGCGCTGCTGGAAGAACTGCGCGAGATTGCGCCCTTCGTGCTGCGTTTCGCTCAACCGGTATGGAAACGGTTGAAAAAGGTGCGCCGTGCGGGTGCGAAAATCCTGTTCGAAGGCGCGCAGGGCGTGCTGCTCGATGTCGATCACGGCACCTATCCGTTTGTCACCAGTTCCAACACCGTCAGCGGCACGGCAGCATCGGGCAGCGGGCTTGGCCCCGGCTCGACCGGCTATGTGCTCGGCATCGTCAAAGCCTATACCACCCGCGTCGGTTCCGGCCCGTTCCCGACCGAGCTGGAGGATGACATCGGCCAGCGGCTGGGCGAACGCGGGCATGAATTCGGCACCGTCACCGGGCGCAAGCGGCGCGTGGGCTGGTTTGATGCGGTGCTGGTGCGCCAATCCTGCGCGATTTCTGGCGTCACCGGAATCGCGCTGACCAAGATCGACGTGCTTGACGGGCTGGATCGGGTCAGCATCTGCACTGGCTACCGCCTGCGCGGCAAGGTCTATGATTACCTGCCCAGCCACGCCGCCGATCAGGCCGAATGCGAACCGATCTACGAAGATATGCCCGGCTGGAGCGAGAGCACAGCGGGCGCCCGCAGCTATGCCGATCTGCCCGCCAATGCGATCAAATATATCCAGCGGATTCAGGAATTGATCGAATGTCCGGTGGCGCTGGTATCAACCTCGCCCGAGCGTGACGACACGATCCTGATGCGGGATCCATTTGTGGATTGATCACTGGGGCGATGCGGGGTTATCCTGCCCGGATGATGCGCCGCGTTGCCCTTGCTATCCTTGCCCTTGCCGTGTGTGCGGGCGCGCTGCCGTTGGCGGTGCCGTTGTTGGCGCGCAGCGGTGATCCGATCATCCCGCAGCGCGCCTTTACCTATGTCGATTACCTGCTGGTTGATAAATCCGAACGGTTGATGATCGGCTATGCCGGGGGGCAGCCGGTGAAGGTGTGGCGCGGCTTGCAATTCGGCGGCCGGCCGCAGGGGCACAAGCAATTCGAAGGCGACCAACGCACGCCCGAAGGCCGCTATGTGATCGAAACGCGCAATCCCGGTAGCGCGTTTCACCTCAGCCTCAAAATATCCTACCCCGCGCCCGCTGACCGCGCCTTTGCGCAGGCCTATGACCGATCACCGGGCGGCGAAATCTTCCTCCACGGGCAGCCAAACGCGCTGCCGGGAGGCCGGATTCCCGGCGATTGGACCAATGGCTGCATCGCGTTTTCCAACGCCGAGATTGAGGAGCTGTGGCGGATCGTGCCCGATGGCACGGTGATCGAAATCAGGCCCTGACCCGCGATCAGCAATCCTTTTCGCTCAGCATCGCGATCTGCACCTGCAACCGCTTCACTTCGCGCAGCACGGTCAGCATATTCACCTGCTCGAACATCCATTGCTTCAAAAAGCCCTGCATGATCAGCAGCGCGAGCGAACTCAGCCCCCAGCCAAGGATGGCATCGGTGCCATCGGCTGTCATCGCGCGATAGACGCAATAGACAAGGCCAAGGCCGATGGCGATGGCAACCACAAAGCCCAGCTTTGCCCATCCGCCCAGTGGCCCTTTCCAGGTGTCGCCAATTTGCTGGAACATGCCGCGATCCGAATCGAGGCTGGCGAGGAAGGCCTGATCGTCGGCATCAAGCGCGGCGGCGATCCGTTGGTCATTATTATTCACAGTGGTTCTCCTTGGCTGGTTCGGGGTAAGTTTCGCCCAGCGCCGCTTTCAACTTGCGACGGGCGTGGAACAGGCGGCTTTTGGCGGTGCCTTGGGCGATGCCTGCGGCCTCGGCGATTTCGCTTAAGGTCAGGCCCTCGACAAAATACAGATGCGCGGCAAAACGCTGGTCGGGCGGCAGCGCGCTGAAGGCTTGCTGCAACGAAATGCCGTCACCTTGTTGGGGCGCGCAAGACGGTTCGGAATAGTCATCCAGCGCATGGCCGGATGCCGCATTGCGTTCGCGGATCGCGCCGCGCAGGAAATCCGCGCCCTTGCGGTGCAGCACGCCAAAGGCATAGCTGCGAAACCGCGCCGGGTCGCGCAGCCGGGTGATGCCTTTCCAGATCCCGATCCAGCATTCCTGCACCAGATCGCGCGCGATTTCCGCATCGCCGGTATAACGCAGCGCCGCACGCGCCAGCCGCGGGGTCCAGCGCGCATGGAGCCGTTCCATCGCGCGGCCATCACCCTGCGCCACCAGCATCACCAGCAATTCGTCGAATATCGCGCCAGAATTGGGGGCGGGGTCAGGGCGGGGTGGATTGTTCATCACACCAGTAGTCTCTCACAGCCACGAAAAGGTTCAATCCGGGCCGCGCGAAATCGGTGGGTGACGATGATATTCTTGGGCGATTATCCCCTTGCGACACGTAGTCGTTTGTGGCATACAATCCTTATGAAAACGAAAGCCCCCACCCTTCGCCAGTTCCAAGACCGCTTCCCCACCGAAGAAAGCTGCCTTGAGCATTTGAAGCTGGTGCGCTTTGGTGAACGTCACGCCTGCGAAAAGTGCGGCAAGGATGCGAAGTTCTACCGGATCGCTGCGCGGCGTTCCTACGGTTGCGAGTATTGCGGCCACCAGATTTATCCGACCGCTGACACGCCCTTTCACAAGACCCGCACGAGCCTGCACGATTGGTTCCACGTGATGTTTCTGTTCTGCTCCACCCGCAACGGCGTGGCTGCAAAGGAAGTCGAGCGCCAGATCGGCGTGACCTACAAAACTGCGTGGCGCATGTGCCATGAAATCCGCAAGTATATGGCGATTGTAGACGGTGACGAGCCGCTGGGCGGGCCGTTCAAGACCGTGCAGGTTGACGAAACTTACATCGGCGGCGTGGTGCGCGGCAAAGGGCGCGGATACAAGGGCAACAAGATGGTGGTTATGGGCCTGTGGCAGAAGGGCGGCGAGGTCATCACTCGCGTTGTTCCTGATCGCCGCAAGGGTTCACTGCTTCCGCACATTACCGCAAACGTGAAGCCCTACAGCGAACTGCACACCGACAAGCACGGTGCCTATACCGACATGGGCACGGTGAACGGCTACTGGCACAAGCAGGTCGATCACGACGCGGGCGAATATGTCAGCAAAGACGGTGCGACCACGAACGGCATTGAAGGGTTCTGGGCGCAGCTAAAGCGCTCGATCAACGGCACCCACATTCATGTCAGTCAGAAGCATCTTTCGAAGTATCTGGGCGAGTTTGAGTTCCGTCACAATCGACGGAACCGCCCTGCGACGATGCTTTCGGAGTTGATGCTGTCTTTTGCACGGTAGGCCCATGGCCATGCGCCATTGCGTCTAGGAGGCGGTCGAATTTGCTGTTCATATACTCACTCCTGCCCTGCAAATAGAGTTAGCACAGGCTCATCGCCAGGTGCCTTGCAAACGAGGTTGAAAGGTACTTTTTTTGTACCTCCATTGGCTGCCGTTATGACAATGCAACCCTCGTACTGACTATTATCGTCAATTAGCGATACCATGCCAACCGGCATTAGGTCACTCACGAAGGCAACCCTGTCTTTAAATGCCGAAAATAAAAAGAAAGTCCTTCTAGCGCCGGGTGCTAGATCAATTTTTTCGATCTTATCCTCTGCAACAGGAAGCCAAGGTAATGGGATTGTCTGCCATTCGCTGATTTGGCTTTCGCCGACCTTCTTGAAATCCCTTATGTATGCCGCGCAATCAGCCAAAGAAACCTCAGAAGTGTTTTCTACATCCACGCAGAAGTAAGGCGGTGCTATCCTTAGTATAGTCTGTTTGGTTCCGCCCAGAGTTCGTTGGGTTATTCCGTACTGCACACTCCGGAGAGCGCACACGCCAGAATTTAACACCTTAATCCGCGGCCTAACCATACCCCTCAGCGTTATGGCCTCTGCGTCTGACTCGATCCATTTTGAGTAGGGTACAATTGTAGACCAGTTCAACAGAAGGCCGACAAAGCCAACTGATAACATAATCGCGGGGCCGAAGAAGATTGGAAGCAGCTCATCAACTGCATTGTCCCGCTCCATGCTTGCGAGGACGAAATAGCTTGTCGCGCATAACAGACCAGCGATAACCGCCGACATAACCATTCGAGCGTAAGAGTCTGACTCATAATTATTACGTTTTATAACATGGTCTTGCGATGCGTCTTGCGAGAAGCTGGACGGAGGCCATGAAGATCCATGCGGTTGCAGA
>PHEL01000150.1 GCA_002842925.1 Alphaproteobacteria bacterium HGW-Alphaproteobacteria-14 | reverse complement strand
CCAAGCTCCTGCGCGATAACCTTGATTGGCACGCGGCGATCAATGCGCTCTATCACTGCGCGCTGCCTGTCGGTCAGCCGCCGTGCGGCTCCGGACAACATGGGGCTCTCCTTCAGCAGTGAATCCCGTTTAACACATTGGGTGAGGCAAATCGGTAGGTATTTCTTCTATGTCGCACGCAATACCTGATGCCTCGCCAAAATTCTGCCTTGCGCTGCGAAATCAGGCAGCCGAACTGTTCACCCCGACCGACTGCAAATAACGTTTGACGTTGCGCGCCGCCTGCCTGAGCCGTTGTTCGTTTTCGACCATCGCGATCCGGACATAGCCTTCGCCATTTTCGCCATAACCCACGCCCGGCGCAACCGCGACCTGGGCCTGGGTGAGCAATTGTTTCGAAAATTCAAGGCTGCCCATACTGCGCAAGGCTGGCGGAAGCGGGGCCCAGGCGAACATTGATGCTGGCGGCGCGGGAATATCCCAGCCCGCGCGGCCGAAGGCTTCGACCATCACATCGCGGCGCTTGCGGTAAAGCTCGCGGTTGGTTTCAACAATGTCCTGCGGGCCGTTCAACGCCGCGCAAGCCGCCGCCTGAACCGGGGTGAAAGAGCCGTAATCAAGATAGGATTTTACCCGTGTCAGCGCGGCGATCAGCTGTTTGTTGCCGACCGCAAAACCCATCCGCCAACCCGCCATCGAATAGGTCTTGCTCATGCTGGTGAACTCAATCGCGACATCCATCGCTCCCGGCACCTGCATAATCGACGGGGTTGGCTTGCCATCGAAATAAAGTTCGGAATAGGCAAGGTCGGACACCACCCAGACCTGATTTTCCTTCGCCCAGGCCACCAGCCGTTCGTAGAAGGCGAGATCGACCACCTCGGCGGTGGGGTTCGACGGGTAACTCACCACCAGCACGCTGGGGCGCGGCACGGTGAAGTTCATCGCCCGTTCGAGCGAGATCCAGTATTCCTCATCAGGGGTGGTCGGCACCGACCGGATCGTTGCGCCCGCGATGATGAACCCGAAAGTGTGGATCGGATAAGACGGGTTGGGTGCCAGCACCACATCGCCCGGCGCGATGATCGCGGTGGCGAGGCTGGACAGCCCCTCCTTCGATCCCATCGTCACCACCACTTCGCTTTCGGGATCAAGATCGACCCCGAATCGGCGCGCGTAATAACCTGCTTGCGCGCGGCGCAGCCCTGGAATGCCCTTGGACTGCGAATAGCCATGCGCATTGGGCTTGGCCGCGACTTCGCACAGCTTGTCGATCACGTGCTGCGGTGGGGGTTGGTCGGGGTTGCCCATGCCCAGATCGATGATGTCCTGCCCGGCCAGCCGCGCGGCATGCCGCATGGCGTTGACCTCCGCAATCACATAGGGGGGCATTCGCTTCATACGATAGAACTGGTCATTCATCGTGTGTGTCACCTTGTTTCGGGCGGTAATGATTAGGCACCTGAGAAAATTCACCCTAGGCCAATATCTCGGGCAGTGGGAAGGCGTTTTCGCCAATTGCAGCTTGCCCGGATTGGCGGCACTATTGGCCGACAAGGCGAGTAAGGGACCACGCAGGCTATGGCAGACGACAAAAACCCGATGGGTGCAGCCGGTGAAAACCTCAAGGGCTTCTTCGATATGCAAGGCAACGCCATGCGCGAGATGATGTCGGGCACCGGGATTGAAGCGCTATTGCCGCAGGGCATGAACGCCGACGATCTGGGCGAATGGGCCAGCGCCAGCGCGCAATTGCAGCAACTATGGCTCGATTTCGCTGCGCATCAGGCGCAGGCGGCAGCCACGAAAGCGGCCGAGGGCGCCAATCCGCTTGATCCGGCGCAATGGCTGGTGCTTTCGCAAAGCATGCTGGGCCAACTGCCCAAGGGCCTGTTTGATGCCCAAGCCCGGCTGGCGCAGGATTCGCTGAAATTGTGGTCAGGCGTGATGGAGCGATTCGTCGCTGGAATCGGAGCAGGCGCTACCGGGGATGGCAAGGCCACTGAGGCGCCCGATCCTGCCGCGCTGCCCAAAAGCGACCGGCGCTTTGCCGATCCCGCATGGCGCGAACACCCGGCCTTCCTGCTGCTGCATCAGACCTATCTGCTGCTGGCCGATTATTTCCGCCAATCGGTCAAGGACATGGGCGGGCTCGACAAGGCCAAGCGCCAGCAGCTCGAATTCGCGATCAGCGCGTTGACCGAGGCGATGAGCCCGGACAATTTCGTTGCGCTGAACCCGGTGGTAATGAAGCGCACCGTCGAAACCCGCGGGCAGAATCTGGTGCGCGGAATGCAGCACCTGATCAACGACATGAAGCGCGGGCAGTTGACCCACACCGATCCCGATGCCTTCCGCCTGGGTGAAAACCTCGCCGCGACGCCGGGCAAGGTGGTGCATGAAACCCCGCTGTATCAGTTGATCCAGTATAGTCCGACCACCGAAACCGTGCTCGACGTGCCGCTGATCATCTTCCCGCCGTGGATCAACCGGTTCTACATCCTCGATCTGACACCAAAGAAAAGTTTCATCAAATGGGCCGTGGATCAGGGGTTGAGCGTGTTCGTGGTCAGCTGGAAGTCGGCCGACGAAACCATGGCCGATGTGGTGTGGGATGATTACATCCGCGCCCAGATCAATGCGATCGACCATGTTCGCACACGGCTGGACGTGCCCCACGTCCACGCCATCGGTTACTGTGTCGCGGGCACCACGCTGGCCGCAACGCTGGCGATCCTGTCCCGTCGGGGCGAGGCCGACAAGGTAAAAAGCGCAACCTTCTTCACCGCGCAGGTCGATTTCGAAAAGAGCGGCGACCTGAAAAACTTCATCGATGATGGCCAACTCGAGATGATCGGGAAGTTGTCGTCGCAGCAAGGCTATCTGGATGGTCGCTATCTTGCCGCCGCGTTCAATGCGCTGCGAGGCCGCGATCTGATCTGGAATTATGTCGTCAACAATTACCTGCTCGGCGAAGATTACCCGGCCTTCGACCTGCTGCACTGGAACGGCGACGTCACCAACCTGCCAGCCAAATGGCACAATGATTACCTGCGCGACCTCTACCGCGATAACAAGCTGGTGGTGCCCGATGCATTGCAGGCCGATGGCACCCCGATCGATCTGACACAGGTGGCAACGCCCAGCTTTGTGCAGGCCGGGCGCGAGGATCACATTGCGCCTGCTGAAAGCGTGTGGCGAATCACGCAGCACTTTACCGGGCCGCTGGAATTTCTGCTGGCCGGATCAGGCCACATCGCAGGCGTGGTCAATCCTCCGGCGGCGGGCAAGTATCAATATTGGGTGGGCGACAGCGCGGCGCCATCGCTCAAAGCCTTCGTCGAAAGCGCCACCGAACACCCCGGCAGCTGGTGGCCGCACTGGCTCGAATGGTTGCACCGCCAGTCTGACACGCGCCTCCCGGCCACGGGCAAACGCGCGCCCGGCGGCAGGGGCGATGCGGGAATCGAGGATGCTCCGGGACGTTACGTCAAGACCCGTTGAGTGAAGAAGTTTCTAATTACCGCATATATTCAATGATATAAGTCATTATTGTGCACTGCACAAAAATGCTTGACTTCGCAGTTGCAATCACTATTTTGTGCAGTGCAACATGAAGCGAGGTCATCATGTCCGAAGTTAAAACCACTGCCGCTGAAACCACCCCCCCGGTCGCCAAGATCGATGCCGCCGCGGAAAAAGCCTATGCCGAAGCATCGGCCAAGGTTGTAGCAGCACCGAAGGCTGAAGCAGCGCCCGTCGCCAAGCTGGCGAAGGCTGTCCCGGCCGCAACGAAAACCGCAGCGCCGAAGAAGAAAGCCCCGCTCGCCAAGAAGGCAGCCGTGGCCAAGACACCCGCTGCCAAGACCGTCAAGAAGACGGCAACTGCCAAGCCCCCGGTCAAGAAGCCCGTGCTGGCCAAGAAGGCTGTCCGCAATGCCGGCAAGCCTGCCCCCGCGCCCAAGACCAACCCTGTGATCAAATTAAAGGATACCATCATGGCCACTGCCAAAAACACCGATATCGCCGCCACCGCCAAGGAAGTCATCGCTGACGTCCAGACCCGTGCAAAGACTGCCTACGCCAAGACCTCCGTTCTGGCTGCCGAAGCTGGCGAATTCAGCAAGGCGAACGTTGATGCCGTCGTCGAAAGTGGCAAGATCTTCTTCGCTGGCGCACAGGACATTGTCCGCAGCGACATCGAAACCGGCAAGACCGTGATCGAAACCGTTACCGAAGACGTCAAGAAGGTTGCGGCCGTCAAGTCGCCGACCGAACTGATGCAGCTGCAGGGTGAAATCGCCCGTCGCAACTTCGATGCTCTGGTCGCGTTCGGCTCGAAGCGCACCGAAGCCTGGGTGAAGCTTTATAACGATGCTTTCGCTCCGATTTCGAACCGCGCCAGCGTTGCCGCCGAGAAGATCTCGAAGGCTGCCTAAGCAAACAAGTTTCTGAACCGGGCCTCTCTCCTCTCTCCCAATCCCGGTTTACGAAAGCGCGCTGAAAAGCGCCGGGCCGGACAGACCTGCGGGTTTGTCCGGCCTTTTCTTTGTC
>PHEL01000149.1 GCA_002842925.1 Alphaproteobacteria bacterium HGW-Alphaproteobacteria-14 | reverse complement strand
AAGTCGACGGATGAAAAATTCGGGGAGTTGTGACTTGAAGCATGCACGGTAGCTGATCTCGTGAACTGAGTGGCCTTTACGTTGACCGGATGTCCAAAACTCATTCACGTAATACGGGATGCCATCTTCAACAGTGAATGCGGTCTTACTTCCGAACTCATTGAAAGAAAGTATCATTTCAATGAGTGATGTCGCATCGCCTCCCGGTGGCGAATCCACCTCTGCAAAGAGATCATCGGCATAAAGCATTGCAGCACTACCTAGGGGACGATGCATGTCAGGTTCTCCAACGTCAGCGCCACAGGTGGAACATAGTTCGAACAAAACTTCAATGAAGCCATGTCTAAATGCATCCAATCTGGATGTGATAGCAAGCGCGGACGGCATTCCATCCACGACCTTCGGACAGTTCCCCTTCCCCCACGGGGGAGGATCGCGTTTGCCGACTGAGGCCCCCGTCCTTCGGCGGGCTCAGGAGGCGCCCTGCGCGGGGGGTCACTTGAGGAGGGGCGCCAGATACCGCCCCGTATGCCAACGGCAACCACCTCCCCGCCGCGCACGCCGCCCTCCCACTCGTCACCCTGAACTTGTTTCAGGGTCCATTGCGCCGCGCGGGCCGCAGCATGGATGCTGAAACAAGTTCAGCATGACGGGGCGGCGAGGAGGGTGTGGGGCTTCGAGCGTCGTACACCCACCCCCGGCCCCGATACCCGTCCCGGCGCAGGCAAGCTCAGGACAGGCTCTCCCCCAAGGGGGAGACTGCATCTTGGCGGCTTGGCGGCTTGGCGCGAACCATCTTGAGGCCCCCGCCCTTCGACCCCGGCCTGCGCCGGGGCAGGCAGGCTCAGGACAGGCTTCCGGTTGGCGTCACTCCTCTGCGCCTCTCCTTTCCTTTGCGGTCTCTGCGTGAAACAGATTTCAGACGCGGTGGCTGGGGCGAGTCCCCTCCACCACCTGCGGTGGTCCCCCCTCCCCTGAAGGGGAGGATTACTTTGCCAGCAAAGGCGCAAGGTACTGCCCCGTAAACGAGCGCGGCTCCTTCACCACCTGTTCGGGAGTACCAACGGCAACCACCTCCCCGCCGCGCACGCCGCCCTCTGGCCCGGTGTTCGATCACCACCACCGAATTGCCGCCCTCCACCAGCCGGTGCAGCACTTCGAGCAGTTTGCGCACATCCTCGAAATGCAGGCCCGTGGTCGGCTCATCGAGGATATAGAGCGTCTGCCCGGTGCTGCGCCGCGCGAGTTCTTTCGCCAGCTTCACCCGCTGCGCTTCGCCGCCCGACAGGGTCGTCGCCTGCTGGCCGACCTTCACATAGCCAAGGCCCACCTCGTTCAGCATCCGCATCTTTTCGCGGATTGATGGCACGGCTTTGAAGAATTCTTCCGCATCCTCGATCGTCATGTCGAGCACGCCCGCAATGCTGAGGCCTTTGAACTTCACCTCCAGCGTTTCACGGTTGTAACGCTTGCCGCCGCATTCCTCGCAAGTGACGTAAACGTCGGGGAGGAAGTGCATTTCGATCTTGATGAGACCGTCGCCCTGGCACGCCTCGCACCGGCCACCCTTGACGTTGAAGCTGAAGCGCCCCGGCTTGTACCCGCGCGCTTGGGATTCGGGCAGGCCGGCGAACCAGTCGCGGATCTGGGTGAAGGCGCCGGTGTAGGTGGCGGGGTTGGAACGCGGGGTGCGGCCGATGGGCGACTGGTCGATCTCGATCACCTTGTCGCAATATTCGAGGCCGGTGATGGCATCATGCGCGCCCGCGATCACCCGCGCGCCGTTCAGCACCCGCGCCGCGCCCGCCTGCAAGGTGTCGATGGTAAGGCTGGATTTGCCCGACCCCGAAACGCCGGTGATGCAGGTGAAAGTGCCGAGCGGGATCTTCGCGGTGACGCCCTTGAGGTTGTTGGCCCGCGCGTTTTTGACCACGATCTTGTGGCCGTTACCCTTGCGGCGTTTGGCGGGCACTTCGATGCGGCGGCGGCCGGTGAGGTAATCGGCGGTGAGGCTGCCTTTGGCCTTGAGGATGTCGTTGAGGCTGCCCTGCGCAACGATCTCGCCCCCATGCACCCCTGCGCCGGGGCCGAGGTCAACAATGTGGTCGGCGGCGCGGATGGCGTCCTCGTCATGCTCGACCACGATCACGGTGTTGCCGAGATCGCGCAGGCGTTTGAGCGTTTCGAGCAGCCGGTCGTTGTCGCGCTGGTGGAGGCCGATGCTGGGTTCGTCGAGCACATAGAGCACACCCGAAAGCCCGCTGCCGATCTGGCTGGCAAGGCGGATGCGCTGGCTCTCGCCGCCGGACAGGGTGCCGCTGGTGCGATCAAGGTTGAGGTAGTCCAGCCCGACGTTATCGAGAAAGCCCAGCCGTTCGTTGATTTCCTTGAGGATCGCCTTGGCAATCTGGCTTTGCTGCGGGGTGAGCTGCGCGTCTAGCCGCAAGAACCACGCCTTGGCATCCGCGACGCTCATCGCCACGGGGGTGGCAATATCGGTGTTCGCGATCCTGACGCTCAGCGCCTTTTCATTGAGCCGTTTGCCGCCGCAGGTCTCGCACGCCTGCGCGGTCTGGTATTTCGACAGCTCCTCACGCATCCAGGCGCTTTCGGTCTGGAGCAGGCGGCGGTTGAGGTTGCCGATCACGCCTTCGAACGCCTTGTTGACGGTGTATTCGCGGCGGCCATCCTTGAAGGTCAGCGGCACTGGCATCCCGCCGGTGCCGTGGAGGATGATCATCTTCTGGTCGGGCTCCAGCTCGGCCCACGGGGTGGTTAGGTTGAAGCCATAGGCCTTCGCCAGCGACGCCAGCACCTGCATATAATAGGGCGACGGCGGGTTTGACTTGGCCCACGGCACCACCGCGCCCTGTTTCAATGTCAGCGCCTCGTTCGGGACGACGAGTTGCGGGTCGAACAGCTGCTTTTCCCCGATCCCGTCACACGCCGCGCAGGCGCCTTGGGGCGCGTTGAAGCTGAACAGGCGCGGCTCGATAGCTTCAAGGGTGAAGCCGGAAACCGGGCAGGCGAATTTCTCCGAAAACACGATACGGTTGGCTGGCAGGCCCGCGCCTTTCATCCCTCCCTTGGTCACCCCAGCGGAAGCTGGGGTGACGTCTGAAAGATTGCCGTCCGCCAGATCGACATAGGCCAGCCCGTCGGCCAGTTTCAGCGCCTGCTCGAACGAATCCGCCAGCCGCGTCTCGATCCCCGCTTTTACCGCGATCCGGTCAACCACCACTTCGATGTCGTGTTTGTATTTCTTGTCGAGCGCGGGGGCTTCTTCGATTGCAACCATCTCGCCGTCGATCCGCACGCGGGTGAAGCCTGACCGCTGCCATTCAGCCAGCTCCTTGCGATATTCGCCCTTGCGTCCGCGCACCACCGGGGCGAGCAGATAGGCACGCGTGCCTTCGGGCAGAGTCATCACGCGGTCGACCATCTGGCTAACCGTCTGCGCGGAAATCGGCAGGCCGGTGGCGGGTGAAAAAGGCGTGCCCACCCGCGCCCACAACAGGCGCATATAGTCGTAGATTTCCGTGACGGTCGCCACGGTTGAGCGCGGGTTGCGGCTGGTGGTTTTCTGCTCGATCGAGATCGCTGGCGACAGCCCGTCGATATGCTCGACATCGGGCTTCTGCATCATTTCGAGGAACTGGCGCGCATAGGCGCTCAGGCTCTCGACATAGCGCCGCTGCCCCTCTGCATAGATCGTATCGAAAGCGAGGGATGATTTGCCACTGCCCGAAAGCCCGGTGACGACGATCAGGCTATCCCTCGGCAGATCAATGTCGATGCCCTTGAGGTTGTGTTCGCGCGCACCGCGCACGGAGATGGTGGTGAGGCTCATGGACGTGGTCTGTTCCGCAAATGTTCACACAGGTCAAGGGAGGTATGGAAAGGTTTCCGCAGTGGACGGCAAATGGGTACGGGTTGCGGGGGTGCAATATGCGGTTCTGAAAGCCGCCAAAACGGCAATTTCAGCGCTTGCTGGCACCAAAAACCGGATCAAACGATTAAAATTCAATTGCCAAGATACTGAATAAAAACACGTTTATATGCGTTTACCGCTACCCTACAGAAAATCTGAAGTCGCCAGAACCGCGACCTGCGCCCATCATGAAGCTGTCTTTGCCGATCTCCAGCCGGGTCCTTCAGGGTCGCAACCTGGCTTTGAGCCAGAGATTGGTCAGAGGCCGGGACATGATGAAATCGCCCCCCAACGCACTTTCAGAATGTCCCGGCTTCTACACTTTACCCACCACCAGGGCCCGTTCCCCAGCATCCCCCAGCCAGCGCGCCGCAATGCCCCAGCCTTGCGCGATCACGTCCACCGCCAATGCGGTTTCGGGCGGGCCATCGGCGATCAGGCGTCCATCTTTCAGAACCAGCACCCGGTCGGCATGGTTCATCGCGATGGCAAGATCGTGGAGCACCACCACCACCCCTTGCCCGGCCCCCCCTTGCCCAGCGCCCTGCCCAGCGCGCGCGCAGGCCTTGAAATGCGCGATCAAGCTGAGCTGATGCGCGAGATCGAGCGCGGCGAGAGGTTCGTCGGCGAGAATCCAGCGCGGTTCCCCCGCCAGCACCCGCGCCAGCAGCACCCGCGCGCGCTCTCCGCCCGATAGCTGGCTGACCGGTCGATGGCGCAGCGGTTCGAGCGCGAGCGCACTGAGCGCCGCCTCCACCGCTGCCGCCCCCCGGTCACGCCACGGCAAGCGGCCCAGCGCCACCAGATTTTCCACCGCCACATCCCACGCAATATCGGGTGTCTGCGGCAGATAGCCGATGGCCTGCGCGCGGGTGCGCGGCGCAATCGCTGCCAGCGCCTGTCCGTCCAGCATCACGCTGCCAGCAGCAGGTTCCAGCAGCCCCGCCAGCCCCAGCAGCAGCGATGATTTACCCGCGCCATTGGGGCCGACAATCGCGGTAATCGCGCCGGGCACAAGCGCGGCGGAGAAGCTTTCCACCACCGGCCTGCCGCCGCGCGTCAGGGTGAGGTTCTGCGCCGCCAGCATCACAGCCTCCCCCGCCGCATGCGGATCAGCAGCCACCCGAAAAACGGCGCACCGATCAACGACAATGCGATGCCGAGCCGCAGTTCCGTCACCAGTGGCAACACCCGCACGATGCTGTCCGCGGCCAGCACCAGACACGCGCCCGCCAGCGCGCTTGGGCCGATCAGACTCGATGGCAGGCGGTCGGTCAGCGGGCGCACCAGATGCGGCACCACCAGGCCGACAAAGCCGATGATCCCCGCCACCGCCACCCCCGCACCCACGGTCAGCCCCACGCCGATCACCAGCAGCACCAGCAACCGCGCAGGGTTCAGCCCCATAGAACGCGCCGCGTCTTCTCCCAAGGTCAGCGCATCGAGGCTGCGCGCGGCCAGCATCAGCACCGCGATCCCGGCGGCGACCAGCGGCGCGGCCAGCATCACTTCGCGCCACGAACGGTCGGTCAGCGCGCCGTTGAGCCACATGACGATTTCCGACAGCGCAAACGGATTGGGCGCAAGCGTGATCGCCAGCGCGGTCAGCGCGCCCGCAAGGCTGGCGATCATCAATCCCGCCAGCGTGAACAGCGCAATCCCGCCGCCCGCGCCGCCTGCAGCGTCAGACGACGTGCGCCCGGCGATCAGCGCCAGCAGCGCCATGCCCGTGCCTGCCCCGATCAATGCCAGCAGCGGCAGGCTCCACG
>PHEL01000013.1 GCA_002842925.1 Alphaproteobacteria bacterium HGW-Alphaproteobacteria-14 | reverse complement strand
GTTGGCGATGATCGCCGCGGTCACGCCCCAGATGCGGAAACCCTGCCATTCCAGCTCAAGATAGCGTCGGGTCGCGCCGCGCCAGAACACTTCGTTCGTTGTCCAGCTTTCCGGATCGAGCAGCAGGCCGAGCGGGGCTTCGAACCATGCTTCGACTTCGGACGGGTTCGGGGTCAGGGTCAGCCCCGGCGGCACCACGCCGACCACCGGCGTTACCAGAAAGCCGGTGCCGGTATGATAGACATCGCTGGTTCCGATCACCCGCACCGCATCGCGCGGCAGGGCGAGCTCCTCCTCGGCCTCGCGCAAGGCGGCGGTGATGGCGTCCTCACCCTTATCGATCTTGCCGCCGGGAAAGGCGACCTGCCCCGGATGATCGCGCATCGCGCGCGGCCGCTGCGTCAGGATTACCTGCGGATCATGCGCTACATCGGTCACGGCGATCAGCACTGCGGCAGGTGTTACGCGGCCAGCCTGTGCGAAATGCGCGTCGCTAAGCAGGTCTGGGATGGGTGCGCGGTGGCCTTCGGCAAATGCCTGCACAAGCGGATCGTAAATACTGGCGGCGGGGGATGGCGTCATGGCAACAGAGAAAACGCCTGACCTTTGCTGGTGACTTGCCAGCCGCAGTCCCCGGCCCCTTCGGCCAGAGCAATTTCAGCCAGCTGCGCGTAGGTTGAACGGTTCAACCGTGCTTCGCAGCCACGCCTTACATCGAGGTAGAGCGCCGGGGCATCGGTATCACCTGCCGCGCGCAGGGGGTGATCCGGCCCGGCGATCACGATGTCATCGGTGTTGAGCCGGAACACCAGCGCATCATCGGCGCGCACGCAATCAACCGCAATGAAGGCGGCGTCATCCACGGCGATCGCCAGCTTTTCGAACGGTGTGACCAACCAGTGCTGCCCGCCGTCCTCGCGCCTCAGCAGCCCGGCGAAGGCGCGCACCATCGCCTCACGCCGGATCGGACTGCCTTCATGATACCAGGTGCCGTCTGCGGCGATCCGCATCGCGCTATCGCCCGATTGTTGCGGTGCCCAGCCTTCGACCGGCGGCAATTTGCGCTGTGCCACCAGCTCCGCGATTTCAGCGAGCGTCAGTTCGGCGAGATAGGGGGGCGGTTCATAGGGCATGATGTGATGTCAGCGATGCCAGAACCTTGGCTCAAGGTGAAGGGGGAATAGTGCTGCTTACCCCTCCCACGGCCCCAGCATCCCTTCCACCGGCATGGCCGCCAAGGCCGCACCGCGCGCCAGCAGGCGGTGGGGTTCATAGGGGCCGGGGCACCGCCAGCCACCTGTCATTGCCGCGGAAAAGCCCCAGCGCCCATAGTATTCGGCATCACCGATCAGCACCTGCGCCAGCGCCTGCCCACCCGCAGCCAGCCGCGCGTCTTCAGCGATCATCGCGCTCATCAAGCCGACGCCGAAGCCTTCGCCTTGCCGTTCGGGCACCACTGCCACCGGCCCGACCATCACTAACGGCACTGGCCCTTGCTGCGTCTGGAGCGCGATAGGCCAGCACTGAATCGTGGCGACCAGAAACTGGTTTTCATCCAGCGCCGCCAGGCTCAGACCCGGCAGCCAATCCATGCCTTCGCGGATGCGATAGGCCGTGCGCGCATGACGATCCGCGCCGAACGCGCGGTCAAGCACCGCCTCGATCATGGCGGGATCGACCGCCTCCAGCGGGATCAGCGTCGCGATGGCGGGGGCAGTGGCGGCTGTTGTCATTGCGCGGAAAGCTTCAGCACCCGCGCGCCCTTGCCATCCTCGGCGATCCACAGCGCGCCGTCTGGCCCTTGGGCAAGCGATCGCAGCCGTCGGTCAAATTCATGGCGACTGACTTCGCTTGCACTGTCCCCCTCGATGGCGACTTCTACCAACGCCTGCGAACCAAGACCGACAAGCAGCGCGCGGCCCTGCCAGTTGCCGAACATTGTGCCGTCATAGATCAGCATATCGCCCGGCGCGATCACCGGAGTCCAGGTCAGCGCAGGCTGGGCGAAGCCATCATCGGCGCTGTGATCGGGAATTGCGCCGCCGTTGTAATGTTCGCCATAGGAACGGATCGGCCAGCCATAATTGGCGCCGCGCTGAACAAGGTTGAGTTCGTCCCCGCCCGCCGGGCCGTGTTCGACTTCCCACAGGCGCCCTTGCGCATCCCAATCCATCCCGAGGATATTGCGGTGCCCGTAAGACCAGATTTCCGCCGTCACGCCGCCCTGATCCGCCAACGGGTTGCCCGCTGCTGGCGTGCCATCCAGATTAAGCCGCACGATCGTGCCGAGCGTATTGGACGTGTCCTGCGCAGGCTGCATTTTTTGCCGCTCACCGCTGGCGATATACAGGTGCTGACCATCGGGCGACACGCTGATGCGGTGCGAATAATGCCCGCGCCCGGTGACTTTGGGAGTCTGCCGCCAGATCACGCTGAGGCCTTGGATGGCGCAGGCCTCAGGCTCGCCGCACACCAGTGTCCCTTTGCCAACCGCAGCCCCGCGCGTATCATCCGCACCTGCCTCGGCCCAGCTGAGATAGATTGTGCGCTGTCCAAGAACATCTGAGGCTTCGGCAGGCAGGAAGGCGATGTCGCCCAATCCGCCCTGACCACCATAGGCCACTTCGGGAACGCCGCTGACCGTGCCGATGGTTCCCGTGGCGGTGTCGATAAATTTCACCGTGCCTGCCTTTTCCGTGACGAACAGCACCGGGGTGCCCGGTGCAAACTCAATCGCCCAGGGTTCTTCAAAGGTCGTCACTTCGCTGATGACAAACGGCGCACCATCGGCCGTTGATGCGACAGTTTCCCCGGTTTCGGCATTGGCGCAGCTTGCCAGCATCAACGCGGGCAGGGAAAGTGCGGCGATCAAAGGGAAAGAACGAGCCATGTTTGGGGTCACTCCGGGTTTCACGGTTACAAGCGGCGGCCTTGTCATTGGGGTTGACGAGGCCGGACGCGGGCCGCTGGCCGGGCCGGTGGTGGCCGCGGCGGTTGTGCTTGGTGTTGAGATACCCACTGGGCTCGATGATTCCAAGCGGCTTTCGCCTGCGCGCCGTGCGCGGCTGGAAACGGCTATTCGCGCCAGCTGCGGCTGGGCGGTGGCGGTGGTGGAGCCTGACGAGATCGACCGGCTCAATATCTTCATCGCGACGATGGAGGCGATGACCCGCGCGGTGGCTAGCCTGACTGGCGCAATTCCTGCGCCGGTGCGCGAAGTGCTGATCGATGGCAATATGACCCCTGCCGGACGCCGTGCTGGATGGGGCTGGCCTGCGCGCGCGATTGTCGGCGGAGACGCGATCGAACCGGCGATCTCCGCCGCCTCGATCATCGCCAAGGAATGGCGCGACCGGCTGATGGTGGAGGCCGCCCGCGCTCACCCGCAATACGGGTGGGAGCGCAACAAGGGTTATGGCACCGCCGAACATATCGAGGCGCTGCGCCGCCACGGCCCAACTCCGCTACACCGTCGCAGCTTTGCCCCGGTTGCGCAGCTGACCTTGATCTGATCGGAATTTTGCATGGTTGATGGCGCGGCAGGTGAGTCCTGCGGGCCACACCGCTGCATATCGAGTCCCTTGCGCAGCGCGGGACTCAACATCTTGTGCCGGTCTTGCTTCGTTCCGCTGCGTTGATGCAGCGTTAACCATAATGTGCGCATAATTAGTCGCTTGACGCGGACTCCTCAAAGACTCATGCCTGTGGATAAGTTACAAGCATATCAAGCGGGGCTGATCTGGTGGGCATTATAGAAAAAGTGAAGTTACAAGAAAAACGCGCTGTAAAAGCGCCAAAAATCGTGCCTGCACCCGATCTGCCGTTGGGCTGCATCCTGCCGGGGGACTGCATCGAAGCGATGCGCTCGCTCCCCACCAACAGCGTTGATCTGGTGTTCGCCGATCCGCCCTATAACTTGCAGCTTGGCGGCGATCTCAACCGGCCGGATGGCAGCCATGTCGATGCCGTTACCGATCACTGGGATCAGTTCGACAGCTTCCGCGCTTATGACACCTTCACCCGCGAATGGCTGACAGAGGCTCGCCGGGTGCTCAAGCCCGATGGCGCGTTGTGGGTGATCGGTTCTTATCACAACATTTTTCGCGTCGGCGCGATCTTGCAGGATCTCGGATTCTGGATCCTCAACGACATCGTCTGGCGCAAGGCCAATCCGATGCCCAATTTCCGCGGCACCCGTTTTACCAACGCGCATGAAACGCTGATCTGGGCGAGCATGGGGGAAAAGGCGCGGTATCAGTTCAATTACCGCACGATGAAGACGCTCAACGACGAATTGCAGATGCGGTCAGACTGGGTGATGCCGATCTGCGGCGGGGGGGAACGGCTCAAGGAAGGCGGCAAGAAAGCCCACCCGACGCAAAAGCCTGAAGCGCTGCTTTATCGCGTGCTGCTGGCGACGACGGAAAAGGGCGACGTGGTGCTTGACCCGTTCTTCGGCACCGGCACCACCGGCGCGGTGGCCAAGCGGCTGGGGCGTGAATGGATCGGCTGCGAGCGTGAGGATTTTTACCGCGATGTCGCTGTAAAGCGGATCGCCAAAGAACTACCGCTCGATGAAAGCGCGCTCACCACCATGCAAAGCGCGCGCACCGCGCCCAAGGTGGCGTTTGGCGCGGTGGTGGAAACCGGCCTGATCCCGCCGGGCACGCAGGTGTTCGACAAAAAGCGTCGCTGGATCGCCACAGTGCGCGCCGATGGCTCGTTGGAATGTGATGGCAAAACCGGATCGATCCACGGGCTGGGCAAGGAATTGCAAGGCGCGCCAAGCTGCAACGGCTGGTCGTTCTGGCATTACGAAGCCGGAGCGGATGTGCAGCCAATTGACGCCGCGCGGCAGCTCTATCTGTTGGCGAACGAAGATTAATTCCCGCACGGGAACGATATGACCACCACCGTCTACCTCCACCCGCTCACGTTCGTTACCGGCCCCCAGGCGGTGGAAGGCGGAGCGGTGCGGTTGGGCGGCGGCATGGCCTATGCCCGCGAATTTGCGCTGGTGCTGCGACGCGATGGGGTGGTGGCTGACCGGATCATCTGCACCGCAGGCACGGTGGAGCAGGCGCTGGCTCGCCTGCCTGATGTGGTGGCGGATGACGCAGCCCGGCAATGGGCCAACCTGCGCAAATCCCACCCTGCACTGCAATTGGGCGCGCGCACTATCCGGCTGGATCAGCCGCAGGTGATGGGCATCCTCAACGTCACGCCCGACAGTTTCTCCGATGGCGGAGCGCATGATGATCCGCAGTCAGGCCGCGCCCGCGCCGCCGAGATGCTCGAGGCAGGCGCGGCGATTATCGACATCGGCGGGGAAAGCACCCGTCCGGGCGCCTCGGCCACCTTCGAGGACGAGGAGATCCGCCGGGTCGTTCCTGCCGTGGAATATTGCGCCGCGATGGGGGCCGCGATCAGCGTCGATACCCGCCGCGCAGGGGTGCTGGCCGCCGCATTGTCAGCAGGCGCGCATATGGCGAACGATGTTTCGGCCCTGCGTTATGACCCCCGCAGCATCGAAGTTGTTGTCGCAAACACCTGCCCCGTCGTCCTGATGCACGCGCCGGGCGTGGGGGAGGATTTGCATAAGAGCGGCGATCACGCCGATGTCGTAAGCGAGGTGTTCGACTTCCTCAAGGCGGCGCGGGCGCGGGCGGTTGCGGCAGGTGTGGCCGAAGATCGCATCATCCTTGATCCCGGCATTGGCTTCGGCAAGTCGCTCGCCGAAAATCTCGTGCTGATGAACGCCTTGCCGTTGTTCCACGCGCTTGGCAGCCCGCTATTGCTTGGGGTCAGCCGTAAGCGGATGATCGGCGCGCTGTCCGCCGAGGAAACCGCCGATCAGCGGCTCGCCGGGTCGCTTGCGCTGGCGGTGAGGGCGATGGAGGCAGGCGTGCATATCCTGCGCGTCCACGATGTGGCCGAGACGGTGCAGGCGCGCAATGTGTGGCGCGGTTTGCGCGATGCGGCGCTCACCGATTTTTCGACGATCCCGGCGGAACTATCCGATCGCGGATAATAGCGATTGCGGCGTGCTGCACGTGTCGACCCGACCATAGCATGATTCGGATTACAATCTGGCAGTGTAACCTTGTCGATGTGAACGACGAATACCTTCATGACAGTACGAAATTGTCACTCAGATCATCCTCGATTTGGAGAAAGCCGTCATGCGTCTCCGTTATATTTTCATCGCATCTTCCATGCTCTTTGCGGCATTGCCTTCAACTGCATTTGCTCAGGATGATGATTTTAAGCTCGATGAAGGTATTTATGTTGTTGTTCGTGGCGGCGTAACCTCACCCTCTGACAAAACATTCACCGGTATTCAGGCCCCCGCAAACGGTTCACCCGGCGTCGCCGGCGATCCTGCCTCCGCGCGCGTCCAATTTGATGAGGACTTCACCGTGTCCGGCGCGGTTGGGTATCAAATCCCCACCCGCCTTCTGGGGATTTTTCAGCCCCGTGTTGAATTGGAATATAGTTATAGCAGTCCCGATGTTGACGGCGGTGCCTTTAATGGCGGCAACCAGACATTTGGCGGCGATGCCAATATCAATTCGTTTACGCTGAATTATCGCGCTGATGTGCGGTTCAAGGAAAAACAGACTGTAGTTCCTTATGTTGGTGCGGGTATCGGGGTTGCCGATGTTGATCCCAGTATCGGCTATTTCCCCAATAATGGCATGGCAACATCAGATACCTTCGCCATTCAAGGCAGCGATACCGGGTTTGTGCTGCAGGGCGATCTGGGGTTAAGCATTCGCCTGAATGATCGCCTCAATCTGGAAACAGGCGTGCGTTATCAACGCATCTCCGGCCTTAATTTCGAACGCCAATTTGTTGCCGGCGGCAGTGAAATCTTTAATTCAGAACTTGATGGCCGCTATGAAACGGTGTCCGGCCTGGTTGGCGTTCGAATCCGGTTTTGAAGGCGATTGACTAGCGTGGATTATTCTGACGAAAATAGCACAAAATCAGAGTGTAAAGCCGCCGTCTGACACCATAACATGCCCGGTAATATTGGCCGCAGCATCGCTCAGCAAATAGAGGATGCTGTCGGCCATCTCTTCTGAAGTGGCAAAGCGCCCCAGCGGCGTGGTTTTCGCCATGGCCCTGATCGTTGCTTCGCGTCCGAGTGCGACGACGGATCGCTGAAAATCCTCGCCGCTTTCCCAGATCGCAGTATCGACCCCTCCGGGGGCTATCGCATTGACCCGTATGCCATTTTCGGCATTTTCCAGCGCCGCGATCCGGGCCATGTGAGCAACGGCCGCCTTGGACACGCCGTAGGGGCCGATGCCCGGCACCGGCTTGATCCCGGTGACCGATGCGACCACTACCACGCTGCCTCCGCCCGAGGCCATCGCCCGCAGCGAACTGGCCAAAGTCAGGAACGCACCGTCAAGGTTCACATCCATCACCCGGCGCCATTCTGCGAACGGAATCGACGCAATCGGGCCGCCCGAACCGATACCTGCGTTGACCAAGGCATGGTCTAGACCGGTCAAGCGGGGGTCTAGCGCCTGCCAAAGCGCCTCATCCGCCACGCTGCCAACGATCCGGTGCACTTCACCCGGCAGATCAAGCGCATCCAGCCCCGCGCCATCGATATCGACCAGAAACAGCTTGCCTGCACCGCGCACTGCCAGCGCTTTGGCTGCCGAAGCACCAATCCCCGATGCCGCCCCGGTGACGAGCGCCGAACGCCCCGCGAAATCTTGCAATTGTGTCATGCCTGCCGAGCTAGGTCGGAAAGCTGTGCCGATCAAGCTGACCGATCAGGCCGCCCCAATCACGCCGCGTTATCGATCCCCAGATCGCTGAGCTTGCGGTAAAGCGTCGAGCGCCCGATGCCGAGCCTGCGCGCCACTTCGGTCATGCGGCCGCGATAATGGCCGATGGCGAGGCGAATCACGTCGGCCTCGATTTCCTCAAGCGGACGCAGGTTGCCGTCGGGAGTGTAGAGCATGATGCCCACCCCTTCGTGCGCGCTCGCCATGGTAACGCTGCCCTGTTCGCCCAGCATTTCTGACAATTGCGGGAAACTGTCAGCGGTAAGCGAGTTGTCTTCGCAATAGACCGCCGCGCGGAACAACACAGATTGCAATTGGCGGACATTGCCCGGCCAGTCATAGGCGGCCAGCAGCGCCAGCGCGCTGTCCGATACGGACAAATGGTTCAGCCCCGGTTGTTCACCGATCCGGGCAAGGAAATGCCGGGTCAGCGCCGGAATGTCGCCGGTGCGTGTCCGCAAGGGTGGCAGCACGATCCGGGTGCTCCCCAGCTTAGCCGCCAACCCGGCATCGAACTGGCCGGCACCCACCATCCGGTCAAGCCCGACATTGCTGGTCACCAGCAACCGCACATCAACCCGGAAGCCATAACTCGCGCCGACCGGACGGATGATCCCGCTGTCGAGCGCATCGCCCAGCCGCTGTTGCAGCGCCAGGGTCAGGCGGTCGATCTCGTCGAGCACCAGCGTGCCGCCGTCGCAATGCTGGAATGCGCCGATCTGGCGGTCGAATGCACCGGGAAATGATCCCGGCTCGTGCCCGAACAATACCGATTCGATCGATCCCGGCGGAATGCTGGCGAGATTGATGATCCGCAGCGGTTCCTTGGAACGCGGGCTGGCGGCGTGCATCGCGCGCATCAGCATTTCCTTGCCGGTGCCGGTTTCGCCTTCGATCAGCACATGGCCTTGGCCGCGCGCGGCCTTGGCGGCCTGCGCCAAGGCGGTGCGGAATTGCGGCGCGGTGCCGATCATCGCATCGAAATCGAGGTGCGCGGACATTTTTTCGGTCAGCGGGGCGAGTTCATCGCGCGGAGCTTTGCGGGTTGTGACAGACCGCAGCGCCTCCATCAGCCGGTCGGGCGAGACGGGTTTGACCAGGTAATCGCTGGCCCCTGCGCGCATCGCTTCGACCGCCAGCAGCGGCGATGCGCTGGTGGTGAGCATCAGGATCGGCAGCGCTGGGCGGCGTGATTTCAATTCGGCAATCAGTTTACAGGCATCATCGCCCGGCACCCATTGATCGAGCAGGATTGCGGATAGCTGCATCCCTTCTCGCGTGCCGAGCACCGCAATCGCGGTTTCGGCATCGGCGGCGACAATGGTGCGCCAGCCATCGCGCGCGGCAATCGCGGTGATCAGGCGCGATTGTGCCGGCTCATCATCGATCAGCATCACGATTCGCGCATCGCTGTGCGCGTCTGGGTGGCAATCCAACTCAGCCATCAACCTTGCCGCTCACTTTCCCTCAGCCCGGGCACGAGTCCCCGGATGACACAATCCACGATGAATAGGGCAAGGAGGTAAAAACGGGATTAAGGCTGTTTGCAGCGATGCCTACGCCTGTCATTAATGCTGACTTGAGATAGTGCGCCCGCTTCGATACGAGGAAAAGCAGGTGCCGATTGCAGGCATGTTTTTCGGCAACCAGACGCGCGTTTGCGGTTTGGAACGCCCAAGGGGAAACGAAGATCATGACAGTTCACGATATGGAAAAGGCCCAGGCAACCTTCGGCGGGTTCATGGCCACGCTGAAATGGGCGGTGCCGATCATCGCGGTGATCGTTTTCATCATTCTCGCGCTGATCGCCGATTAAGGCGCGGCGCGGGTGAAAATTGCGATCCTGAAAGAACGCGCGCCCGGTGAGACGCGCGTTGCTGCCTCGCCGGAAACAGTCAAGAAGTTCACCGCGCTCGGGCTCGATGTCGCGGTTGAGAAGGGGGCGGGGGTGACGGCTTCGGTCACTGATGCGGCCTATGCGGAAGCAGGCGCGAGCCTCGGTTCCGCCGCCGCCACAGTGAAGGATGCCGATATCGTGCTCGGCATTCAGGCACCCGACGTGGCGCTGCTGAAGGGCGCGAAGTCCGGTGCCTGGGTGGCGGCGCTGTTCGATCCCTTTGCGAAACGCGATGTGGTGGATGCCTATGCGGCGGCGGGCCTTGAAGCATTGAGCATGGAATTCATGCCGCGCATCACCCGCGCGCAATCGATGGACGTGTTGTCATCACAATCGAACCTTGCGGGTTACAAGGCGGTGCTGGCGGCGGCGGATGCCTATGGCCGGGCCTTCCCGATGATGATGACGGCGGCTGGCACGGTGCAGGCCGCGCGCGCGTTTATCATGGGCGTTGGCGTTGCGGGCCTTCAGGCGATTGCTACGGCGCGGCGTTTGGGCGCGCAGGTTTCGGCCACCGATGTGCGCTCCGCGACCAGGGAACAGATTCAATCGCTGGGCGCGAAACCGATCTTCGTCGAGAATGTCGCGGGGATCGAAGGCGAAGGTTCGGGCGGCTATGCCACCGAAATGAGCGAGGAATATCAGAAGGCACAGGCTCAGCTGGTATCGTCGCACATCGCCAAGCAGGACATCGTCATCACCACCGCGCTGATCCCCGGTCGTGCCGCCCCGCGCCTCATCACCGACGCGCAAATTGCGACGATGAAGCCGGGCAGCGTGATCTTCGATCTTGCGGTCGCGCAGGGCGGCAACGTGGAAGGGTCGGTGCCGGATCAGGTCGTGGTCAAGCACGGCGTCACGATCATCGGCTTTTCCAACACGCCCGCGCACCTGCCTGCCGATGCCTCGGCGCTGTTCGCGCGCAATCACTACAACTTCCTCAGCGCCTTCTGGGACAAGGAGACCGGCAAGCCCGTGCTCGATGAGGAAATCGGCAATGCGATCCGCCTGACGCAGGGCGGCAAGGTCGTGAACGAAAGGCTGCTGGGGTGAGCGCGGTCGTTGAGTTAGGAAGGCTTCAGCCCGTCGATCTAAGGCAAGCGTGGCCTGACGAAGCGAAGAATTTTACCCCGTGGCTTGCTGAAGAAGAAAACCTCGCCCTTTTGGGCAGTATCTTGGGCCTTCAATTGGAACTCGAGGCCGTCGAAAAGCAGGTAGGGCCTTTTTCGGCAGACATCCTTGCCAAGGAATGCGCGAGTGGTGGTTGGGTTCTTATCGAGAATCAGATCGAAATGACGGATCATTCTCATCTGGGCCAGATACTGACATATGCAGCTGGTCTCGATGTATCGGTCGTAATCTGGATCGCACGAGACTTCCGAGAACAGCATCGGGCCGCTCTGGACTTCTTGAATCGTGTAACTGACGAAGATCATTTGTTTTTCGGCGTAAAGGTTGAGCTTTTTCGCATCGGCGAAAGCACCTTCGCGCCAAATTTTACCGTGGTCGCAAAACCCAACGATTGGTCGAAACAAACGGCAGCGGCAAAATTTGCAGCGGAAGAAACGTTAAGCTCGACCCAAGCGCTTTATCGGGAATTCTGGACTCAGGTGACCGCGAAAGCGTGCGGCGTCTACCCCGCTCTAGCCTCCCGGAAGCCATACAAAGGCAACTGGCAAACTGCAGAAAGAATAGGCTCTGGGCCGGGCTTTGCCGTCGACGGCAATGCTGCCTTTGTGACTGGCAACAAATTGCGAATAGAGGCTTACATCAGTGGGGCGTCAGCACCGATGGCTTTCGATCAACTTTTCCAACAGCGGCAAGAGATTGAATCGAGATTCGGTCACGAGTTGGTGTGGGAGACGCTACAGGGGCATGAGAAGCGGATCGCTTTCTATATGCCGGGAGTTCAGAAGAAAGACGATAAATCGCAGTGGCCCGATCAACAGAATTGGTTGCTCGAACACTGGCCGAAACTCGCCGAGGCTTTTCGATTTTACGTGGCCAAAGTCGAAATCGAAATTGACGGATTAGAAGGATAACAATGGACTTCATCTCAATCCTCTCGATCTTCGTGCTGGCCTGCTTCGTGGGCTATTACGTCGTCTGGTCGGTGACCCCGGCGCTGCACACTCCGTTGATGGCTGTGACCAATGCGATTTCGTCGGTGATTATCGTCGGCGCGCTGATTGCGGCGGCTGAGGCGCAGAGCCCGGTGGCCAAGTATCTAGGGCTGTTCGGTGTGGTGCTCGCCAGCATCAACATTTTTGGCGGGTTCGCCGTGACGCAGCGCATGCTCGCAATGTACAAGAAGAAGGAGAAGTAAGAGATGTCCTTCTCCATCCTTTCCGCAGCAGCAGCCCACGGCGGCGGCACCCCGGCCTGGGCGATGCTCGCCTATCTGGTTTCAGGCGTGTTCTTCATCCTCGCGCTGCGCGGGCTTTCCAGCCCGGCGACCAGCCAGGCCGGCAACCGCAATGGCATGATCGGCATGGCATTGGCGGTGGGGACAACGCTCGTCACCCACAACATCGCCAATATTGCCGAGATCGGCATTGCGATCTTCCTTGGCGGGATCATCGGCGTAACCGTGGCGCGGCGCATCGCGATGACGCAGATGCCCGAACTGGTGGCGGGCTTCCACAGCCTCGTTGGCCTTGCTGCGGTTGTGGTGGGGTTCGCCGCGTGGCTGAACCCGGCGGCGTTCGGGATTACCGATGCGGCCGATCAGATCCTTGCTGTCAGCCGCATCGAACTGGGCCTTGGCATTGCCATCGGGGCGATCACCTTTTCGGGCTCGATCATCGCGTTCCTGAAGCTGTCAGGCCGGATGAGCGGTTCGCCGATCATGCTGCCGGGGCGGCACGTGATCAATCTCGGCACGCTGATCGCCATCCTTGCGCTGATCGGGGCCTACACCATCTCGCCCGAGGGCGGCGCGGGAGAGGGCTATCTGATCATAGCCATGGCGGCGCTCGCGTTCCTGATCGGCTTCCTGCTGATCATCCCGATTGGCGGGGCGGATATGCCGGTGGTGGTGTCGATGCTGAACTCCTATTCGGGCTGGGCAGCGGCGGCGATGGGGTTCACACTGGGCAACAGCGCGATGATCATCACCGGGGCGCTGGTCGGCTCCTCGGGGGCGATCCTCAGCTACATCATGTGCCGCGCGATGAACCGCAGCTTCATCTCGGTAATCGCAGGTGGATTCGGCGCAGCGCCCGAAGCGGGCGGCGCAGGCGGCGCGCGCGAACAGCGGCCCTACAAGCAGGGCAGCGCCGAAGATGCGGCCTATATGCTTGAACAGGCCGAAAGCGTCATCATCATCCCCGGTTACGGCATGGCGGTGGCGCAGGCCCAGCACGCGCTGCGCGAAATGGGCGACAAGCTCAAGGAAAAGGGCGTCGATGTAAAATACGCCATCCACCCCGTTGCAGGGCGAATGCCGGGGCACATGAACGTGCTGCTAGCCGAAGCCAGCGTGCCCTATGATGAAGTGTTCGAGCTGGAGGATATCAACTCCGAATTCGCGCAGGCTGACGTCGCCTTCATCATCGGCGCGAATGACGTGGTGAACCCGGCGGCCAAGACCGACAAATCCTCGCCCATCTACGGGATGCCGGTGTTCGATGTCGACAAGGCCAAGCAGGTGTTCTTCATCAAGCGCAGCATGGGGGGCGTCGGCTATGCCGGGGTCGATAACGAGGTGTTCTACATGAACCAGACCGTGATGCTGCTGGCCGACGCCAAGAAGATGGTCGAAGAAATCGTCAAATCGCTCGATTAAGCATCGCGCCGAAAAGTGGGAACCGGTTTTCGGCTTCTCGGCGATGCGACAACAAATGAAGGGGCTGCCGCCAATGCGCAAGCTGATCATCCGTCTTCTGCTGTTCGCCGTGCTGGTGGGCGGGGCGGTCTATACCGGCCTCGCCAACCCGCTGATCGAATGGCAGGTCAAAGGCGCGCTGGTGCAGGCTGGGGTCGGTGAAAAGCGCGCCGATTGCATGGCAGGCCGCATGACCCAACGGCTCAACGTGGTGCAGTTGTGGAAGCTGCGGCAGGGCATGGCCCCGCAAGCTGGCGAACCAAAGGCGGGTTACGGCCTTGGCGAACTGATCAAGCGCCTGCGCCGGTCGCAGGATGGCGAAGCGGTTGCGGTGCTCACCACCAGTGCGGGCCTTTGCTCATTGGGGCTTGGCTAACGCCAATAAGGTTACGGGCCGCTTGCATTTACCCTCGCGCTTACGCAACACTGCGCAAGAGAGAGGGAGAATTTCATGAACCGTTTGGCCCCCACTGCTATGATATCGACTGCGGTGCTGCTGGCATTATCAGCGCCGCTTGCCGCCGAAATCCACACTATCGCACCGGGCGAAGGCGCTGCCGAGCGTTTGCAGGAAGCGCTGATCCTTTCCGCGCCGGGGGACGAAGTCGTGCTCGACGCGGGCCGGTTTGTGCTGACTGATGGGCTGAGCCTCGATGTTGACGGGGTGACGGTGCGCGGTGCGGGTTCGGCCCTGACGGTGCTCGATTTCACCACCCAGCAGGGCGCGGGCGAGGGGCTGCTGGTCACCGCCGACAATGTCACCTTGCGCGATTTCGCGGTCGAAAATCCCAAGGGGGACGGGATCAAATCCAAGGGCGCTGACAATATCGTCTATTACCGCATCCGGGTGACGTGGACCGGCGGGCCAAAGGCGGAAAACGGCGCCTACGGCATCTACCCGGTCGAAAGCACCGGCGTGCTGGTGAGCCATTCGGAAGTCTCCGGCGCTTCGGATGCCGGGATTTACGTGGGCCAATCGTCAAAAATCACCGTGCGCAATTCGATTGTGACCGACAATGTTGCCGGGATCGAGATTGAAAACAGCCGCGATGCGATCGTCACCCGGAACTATGTCACCCGCAATACCGGCGGGATACTGGTGTTTGATCTGCCCGGCCTGCCGGTGATGGGCGGTGGCAATGTGCTGATCACCAATAACCTTGTGGTCGGCAACAACACCGCCAATTTCGCCCCTCCGGGCAATATCGTTGCAGGCGTGCCGCGCGGCACCGGGATCATGGTGATGGCGAACGAGCAGGTCTGGATCGAAGACAACGTGGTGCAGGATAACCCGACCGCGCCGTTCATGGTGGTCGCCTACACGCAGACCTTTGATGATGCGCGCTACAATCCCTTCCCGCGCGAAGTGGTGATCGCGAATAATGTCGTTGATGACGGTGCCAATGATCCTGACTTTCCCGGCGGCGCGATGCTGCTCGCCGCGTTTGGCGGCACGCTGCCGCCGATTATGTGGGATGGATTGCAACAGGATGCCGACACGCCTGCCTTATTGACCATACCGGGCAACCCCGGCTGGTCGCTCAATCTCAGCCATCAGGGGCAATCCCTGGCAGAGGCGCAACCCGGCCCGCTCGATGTGCCAGCTTACGGCCAGCCATGGGCGATGGACGGCATCGGCGCTCCTGCTGAACTGGAGGCGCGGCTGAAGTGAGGCGCACAGCCGGCCTGCTGCTGCTTGCCTGTGCCACATTTGGCGCAGTGCTGGCCCGTGCCGATGTGATCGGCTCGCCGCCCGTCAACGATGCCGCCATTCAGAGCGCAGGCTTTCCGCTGAAGCTCTCCGATTTTGCGTTCTTTACGCAGCCCGGCTTGCAGCTGCCGGGTGTGGGGGTAACACCCTATGCGCTCAACACTCCGCTATGGTCGGATGGCGCGGAGAAGCTGCGGTTTATCTATCTGCCCGAAGGCACACGGATGACTGCGGATGGTGGCGGCCTGCTGCAATTCCCCGTGGGCGCGGCGATCATCAAGACTTTTGCGTTTGGGGAAGGGCCGGAGCGCCGGTTGATCGAAACCCGGCTGCTGCTGCACCGCGCGGATGGCTGGACGGCGCTCCCCTACCGCTGGAACGCCGAGCAGACCGATGCGACGCTGGCGCTGGCGGGCGGGCGGATGGATCTGGTGACGCCCGCGGGGGAGGCGATTTCCTATGCCATTCCCAACAAGAACCAGTGCAAATCCTGCCATAGCAAGGATGGCGAGGTGATCCCGATTGGGCCGAAGGCGCGCAATCTGTCGGCTGAGTGGCTGGAACAGATGGTTGTGGCGGGCACGCTCGATACGGTGCCTGCGGGCGCGGATAGCCTGCCCGGCTGGAGCGATCATGCCACCGGCCCGGCCGCGCCGCTTGCGCGCGCCTATCTCGATGTGAACTGCGCGCATTGCCACCAACCGGGCGGCGGTGCGTCCAATTCGGGGCTTGATCTGCGCTGGGAACAGAGTGATCCCCACGCCATCGGCATTTTCAAGCGCCCGGTTGCCGCCGGGCGCGGGGCGGGGGGACATGAGTTTTCGATCCTGCCCGGTGCGCCCGACCAATCAATCCTGCTTTACCGAATGGACTCAGTCGAACCCGGCATCGCCATGCCCGAAATCGGAAAATCCAGCGTTGACCACGAAGGCGGGGCGGTGGTGCGGCGCTGGATATTGGAGATGGAACCGCGATGAGAGGCTTGGGGAAATGGGTCTGGCGCGGGCTGCTCGCGCTCATCGTGGTCTTGGTGATCGCATTCCTGATTTTCCGCACGCCAGACACGGATGCGGCAGAAATGCGCGCCAAATATGGCGGAGCGCCTTCGCAATTCATCGATATCGGCGATGGCGTTACCGTGCACCTGCGCGATGAAGGGCCCAAAGATGCGCCCGCGATTGTGCTGCTGCACGGATCCAACGCCGATCTGCATACGTGGGAACCGTGGGTCACCGCGCTGAAATCGCAATATCGGGTAATCCGTTTCGATCAGGTTGGCCACGGGCTGACGGGGCCTGACCCGAAGCATGATTACAGCCGCGCGAATTATGTCGCGGATGTGCTTGCGGTGGCGGACAATCTTGGGCTTGAACGCTTCATCCTCGGCGGCAATTCGATGGGGGGCAAGCACGCGCTGGCCTTTGCTTCGGCGCATCCGCAGCGGGTGGCGGGCCTCGTGCTGGTGGATGCCAGCGGCGGGCCGATGCCGCAGGACAAGGCCACCAGCAAGAACAGCGGCGGCGGCAATATCGGGTTCGCGATTGCACGGATGCCGGGGATCAACCTGCTGGTCGAACAGATCACGCCCCGATCATTGATCGCGCAGAGCCTTGAACAGACCGTCACGGTCAAATCGATCGTCACCGAACCGATGATTGATCGTTATTGGGAACTGCTGCGCTATCCCGGCAACCGGCGCGCGACGTTGACGCGTTTCAGCCAGCCTCATGAATCGCTGACCGAGGCTGAAATTGCCGCAGTGACCGCGCCGACGCTGATCCTGTGGGGCGAAGATGACCGGTTGATCCCGGTCGCCGCCGGTCAATGGCTGGCAAGGGTGATGCCCAACGCGCAGATTACCATCTATCCGGACATCGGCCACCTGCCGCAGGAAGAGGCACCCGCCGCAACATTGGGCGATCTCCTGCCGTGGCTTGCCGAGCACGCTTCGGCGGCAAACACGCGGTAATCGTGCACCGGTTTTGTTGGGCACTGGACGCACGCAATGCTTGCGCTTTACACTGTTTCGCACTTGCACACAGAATCAAAGGACACGCCGACTTTGCGCAAACTGGGGATCATCGGCGGCATGAGCTGGGTGTCGACCGCAACATACTACGATCGCATCAATCGCATCGTGCAACGACGTGCAGCCCCGATGGCCTCCGCCCCGCTGCTGATCGAAAGCCTGGATTTCTGCCAGCTTTACGCACTGCACGAAGAACGCGACTGGCAGCGCGCGGCGAGCGTGCTGATCGAAAGTGCGCGGCGGCTGGAAGGCGCGGGCGCGCAGGCGCTGATCATCGGTGCCAATTCGATGCACCGGCTATATGATGATGTTGCCGCTTCGGTGGACATCCCGATCCTGCACATCGCCGAATATGTCGGGTTGGCGATGAAACGGGCGGGGAAGACCAACGCGGCGCTGCTGGGCACGCGCAACGTGATGACCGAAAGCTTCTATCGCAAGCGGCTGGTCGCGCATGGCATCAACCTTCTGCCGCCCAACATGAAATATGTCGAAGCGCTCGACCGGATCATCTATGATGAATTGATGGTTGGCAAAGTCACGCGTGAAGCGCAGCGCACATTGAGAACCATCATCACCAACAAGGCGCAGGAAGGCGCAGAGGCAATCGTGCTGGCCTGCACCGAGCTTGACCTGATCGTCGATGTCGATGCGAATGTGCTGCCAGTATTCGACAGCACCCGCATCCATTGCGAGGTGGCGGCTGACTGGATTCTCGAACAGGAAGCTGAACAATAATCTCAGCTCAGCGCGCTTAGTAAATGGTTTACCCATTTGCCGGGTTGTAACGTTGCAACCCCTCGGCTAGTGGCTTGCGCGGATTTTGTCGTGGAAACGCAAAAGGCATAATCCGGGTCTTTCGGGTCGCACCGACAGGCCCTTGGGGCCGCTCTCCTTCCCCCCAACCACCTGGAGAGTGGCCCCATAATCCACCATGTCGAATCCGCGATTTGCCCTTTTGTGGCAGGTTCCCGTCCTGTTCCGGTTGAGATGCCGGGCTGGCTGGCCTAATCGCAAAAGCCGTGATGTCCCGCGCCCCCTATGCCGCTGACCCTGATGCCCATGGCGGGCGCGAATGGTGCGGCGGCGCGGCGGGCGAACAGCGCGGCCCACGCAGCGAATTTCAGCGCGACCGTGATCGCATCATCCATTCGATGAGCTTTCGCCGCCTCAAGTCGAAGACGCAGGTGTTCATCGCGCCCGATGGCGATCATTACCGCACCCGCCTGACCCACAGCCTTGAAGTCGCGCAAATCGGCCGGGTGATCGCCCGCGCGCTGGGGCTGGACGAGGATCTGACCGAGGCGCTGTGCCTGGCGCATGATGTGGGGCACCCGCCGTTCGGCCATGCGGGCGAAGCCGCCTTGTCCGAGGCGATGGAGCGACACGGGGGGTTCTGCCACAATGCGCAGACGCTGCGCACGGTGATGCGTATCGAATGTCCCTATCCCCAGCATGACGGGCTGAACCTTACGTGGGATCTGCTCGAAGGGCTGGCGAAGCATAATGGCCCGGTAACCGCGCCGAATTGGGCGCTGGCTGAACTGGATGCAGCCTTCCCGTTGATGCTTGGCACCTGGCCGTCGCTGGAGGCGCAGGTGGCGGCGGTGGCGGACGATATCGCCTATGATAATCACGATATCGACGATGGGCTGCGCGCGGGATTTCTGGCGCTTGATGATCTGCTGACGCTCGATTTCCTCGCAGACCAGTGGCGGGCGGTCGAAAAACGCTTTCCCCACGCCCCGAAAGACCGTCTGCTGCGCGAAATGATCCGCGATCAGATTGGCGTGATGGTAAAGGACGTGATCGATCACACGGCTGCGCAGGTACATGGTATCGGATCGGTTGCCGAAGTGCGCAATGCCGGGCGGCAGTTGGCCGGGTTCTCGCCCGAAATGGCAGTGCGCGAACGGCGGCTCAAGGCGTTCATGTATGAACAGCTCTATTACCACCGCGAACAGATTGCTGCGGCGGAACGCGCGCGCGATGTCGTTGCCCGGCTGTTCGCCGCCTATTCGCAGGACGCGAAGTTGATGCCGTCTGATTGGCATGATCGCCTGCCCGAACACGAACCCCAACGCAGCCGGATGATCGCCGATTTCATCGCCGGGATGAGCGACCGGTTCGCGATGCAGGCCTGCGCCGCGATTTATGGTGCACACCCGGCCGGGCTGATCAATGTCTGAGGCGCGCGGCCCGGTGCGGATTGCGTTGGTGGGGGCGACAGGCCTTGTCGGACGTCATGTGATCGAAGTCGCCAGCGCGGGGGAAGAAGCGCGGATTGTCGGCATTGCCCGGCGCGAGGCTCCGCTGCCTCCGGGTGCGCGGATGGAAATGTTCGTCGCGCAGCCAGCCAAGTGGGGCGAGGTGTTGGAGGCGGTACGCCCGCGCGCGTTGATCTGTGCGCTTGGCACCACCTGGAAAAAGGCCGGGCGCGATGAAGCCGCGTTCCGTAGTGTGGATCACGATCTGGTGCTCGCCACGGCTGAAGCCGCCAAACGCGCGGGCGTGCCCAACATGGTGATGATCAGCGCGGCCGGGGCCGATGCGCGCGGCAAGAGCGTCTATTTCCGGGTCAAGGGCGAAACCGAAGATGCGCTGTCGCGGATCGGATTCAAACGGCTCGATATTCTGCGCCCCGGACTGTTGCGCGGTGAGCGCAGCAACGATCGGCGGATAGGCGAACGGATCGGTATCCTTGCCGCGCCGCTGATCGACCCGCTGCTGTCAGGATCGTGGGAACGGTTCCGGTCGATTGAAGCCGGGTTGGTGGCAGAAGCCGCGTTGGGCCTTGCCATGCGCCGGGCAGGTGGGCGCTTTACCCATGATAATGACGCGATGCGCCGCGCCGCACGCGAATGGCGGCGAATAGGCGACATGGAGCCAGCGGCATGATCGACTGGGGCCTTGTGTTCAACGCGGTGAACATCCTCGCAGCGCTAGGCTGGGCGGCACTGATCCTGCTTCCGCGCCGGGCGGCGCTGTTATCGGCGGTGCTGTATCTGGGGGTGGGGCTGCTGTGCCTGATCTATGGCACCGGGTTGATAGGGGTGCTGAGCGGTTTGATCGGAAATCCCACCGCTGGAACTGCTGGCGGCGGAGCGGATTTCACCAGTATCGCAGGCGTGCGCGCGATTTTTGCGAGTGATGCCGGGGTTGTGATCGGCTGGACGCATTACCTTGCGTTTGATCTGTTTGTCGGGCTGTGGATCGTGCGTGATGCCGATGCCAAGCGCCTTTCGCGCTGGGTGCAGGCCCCGATCCTGCTCGTGACCTTCATCGCCGGGCCGCTGGGTCTGTTGATCTGGTTACTGCTGCGCGAACCCTCCGCGCGTCGTCAGGGCCGGTTTCGTTAGGGCCAAACCCAATCGCTGCTGGACCGCTTCGTCCAACTTCGCCTAACCTTCTCCCGAACAGCTTTTGGGAGAGAGCACGGCTATGGCGAACAACGCCTATCACGATCATTCGACCTTTGACGCGATCCTGCATTTCTGGGCAAAGGCGCGTCCTGATGGCCCGGCCTTCGATCAGGATGGGCGAGTTACCACCTATGCCGAGGCTGACCGGCTGACCCGGCAGTTGATCGCGCTTTTGCAGGCGCGCGATATCGCCAAGGGTGACCGGATCGCGTGGCTGGGCAAGAACCGCGATACCTATTTCCTGCTGTATATCGCTGCGGCGCGGATGGGGGCGGTGATGGTGCCGATCGGCTGGCGGCTGGCCCCCCGTGAAATCGCCTATATCCTGTCGGATACCGAGGCCAAGCTGCTGTTTGCCGATGCCGAATTCGTGGATGCGGCCCATGCTGTCGCCGCCGATGTTTCGGCCAATCCCGAAGTGATCGAGGGCGAAGCTGCGCGTGTGGCGGCGAGCGGGTTTGAACCGGCGGATTACACCCCGCCAGCACCGCATGATCCGGTGTTGCAGCTTTATACTTCGGGAACGACCGGCAATCCCAAGGGGGCAATGCTGTCGAACGCCAACCTGCTCGGCCTGCGCAATCCAGCGCTGGCTGCCGGGTTGGAGTGGCATTTCTATGAACCGACCGATTGTATGCTGGTCGCCATGCCATGCGCGCATATTGGCGGGACGGGACTGGTCAACGTTGCTGTCGCCAACGGGGTGCGCAGCCTTGTGCAGGCGGAATTCACCCCGGTTGGCGTGCTCGATGCGATCGAGGCGGGGGCCACGCATATGTTCATCGTGCCGGCCGCGCTGCAAATGGTGGTGCAGCACCCGCGCGCAGCCTCCACCGATTTCAGCGGCTTCAAATATATGATGTATGGCGCCGCGCCGATGCCGCTGGAATTGCTGAAGGAAGCGGTGGGCACCATGCCTGCCACCCGGTTCCTGCAAGCTTACGGCATGACCGAAACCAGCGGCACGATCTCGATCCTGCCGCCCGACGATCACAGCCTTGAAGGCAACCAGCGGATGCGTTCGGCGGGCAAGGCGTGTCCCGGAGTGGAGATCGAAGTGCGCGGGCCTGACAATGCCGAAGTTCCGCGCGGCGAGATCGGCGAAGTCTGCGTCCGCTCACCCTCCAACACGGCCGGATACTGGAACCTGCCAGAAGCCACCGCCAAGACCATCGATCCCGATGGCTGGCTGCATACCGGAGATGCGGCCGTGATGGACGATGATGGCTATGTCTATATTCAGGACCGGATCAAGGACATGATCATCTCGGGCGGCGAAAACGTTTATCCCGCCGAGGTTGAAAGCGCGATCTATGGCCACCCCGCCATTGCCGAGGTCGCGGTGATCGGGGTGCCGAGCGCGCGCTGGGGCGAAGAGGTCAAGGCCTGCGTCGTCGCCAAGCCGGGGCATGAGATTGACGCAGCCGACGTGATCGCCTGGGCCCGTGAACGCATTGCCGCGTTCAAGGCGCCCAAAAGCGTCGATGTCATCCCGCTGATGCCGCGCAACGCCAGTGGCAAGATCCTTCGGCGTGAACTGCGCGCTCCCTATTGGGAAGGGCAGGAACGCCAAGTATCGTGATGGTCGTTTCGTAATGGCAAAACAGCACGCCCCCGCAGCCCTGCGCAACCGCGAACCGATTGCCGAGGTGCTGGCGCAGGAACTCCCTGCGTCTGGCACGGTGCTGGAAATCGCCAGCGGCACGGGCGAACACGCGGTGTTCTTTGCCGACCGCTTCTCCGCGCTGCACTGGCAGCCAACCGACCCATCGGCAGAGGCGTTGGCGTCGATTGCAGCCTATCGTGCAGACTATGCGGGCGATAATCTCGCCGCGCCGGTCATGCTGGATGCAGCGGCACCGGCAACCTGGCCAGTTAGCGCCGCAGACGCCCTTGTGTGCATCAACATGGTCCACATCAGTGTGTGGGAAGCGACCGTCGGGTTGTTTAACGGCGGCGCGCAAGTGCTTGGGCCTGAAGCCCCCGTGTTTCTCTATGGGCCGTATTGGGAGGAAGGGGTGGAGGCAGCGGCATCCAATCGGGCCTTCGATCAATCGCTGAAAGCGCGAAACCCGGCATGGGGGCTGCGCAACATCGCGGATGTTGATCGGGTGGCTGCGGAACACGGTTTTGCAAGATCAAACCGCTACGCCATGCCTGCCAATAATCTCACACTGGTTTACCGGAAAAGATCGGCATAGCGCCTGTGTGGCTTCGCTTGCCGGGCGAGGCAGTTTTTGACGGGAGAGGCAAACAGCTGCTGTTCGGGAAACGCCCCCTTACCCGTCATTGCCCGTAGTGTGCGATGTTTGATCGCCGGATGCCTTGACCTTATTGCCTACTTGGTAGATAGACATAAGGCCATGCTATCGCAAAAAACCCGATATGCCATTCGCGCCATGCAACACCTTGCCGACCACTACGGCGAGGGACCGATTCAGCTCACCGCCATCGCCGAAAAGCAGAATATCCCGGCCAAGTTCCTGACCGTGATCCTGTCCGAACTCACCCGTTACGGTCTCGTTGCTTCGCGCCGTGGACGTGATGGGGGCTATTGGCTGGCGATTGCTCCGGTGGACATCACCTATGGCGATTTGATCCGGCATATGCGTGGTTCGCTCGCGCTGGTGCCTTGCGCAAGCCGTTATGCCCATGAAAAGTGCAAGAATTGCCTTGAGGAAGGCGAATGCCGGACGCGCGCCTTGCTGCTTGATGTGCGCGACCGGACCGCGCAGATCCTTGACGCCATTCGGCTATCTGATCCGATTGTGCCGGTGGCGCCCTTTTCCCAGGACGACACCTGAGCCAGGCGCTCGATCGCTCCGGCGCAGAAACCCAACCTTTCACCGCCAGACAGAAAATCTTTCGCCTTGCCCTATTGTCAATTAATTCACTTGGGTTTAATTCCTGCGCTGCAAACGCAGTCTGCGTAAGGAAAGGCCCGATTATGGACCATGACAAGAAACACCGTGAGCGTGATGGGGCGTTGCCCGAGGCAATCGCTATCATCAGCGATGCGTTGTCGCGCCTGCGCTATGGCGCAATCCAGCTTACCGTGCATGATGGCCGGGTAATGCAGATCGACGTGACCGAAAGAAGGCGTCTGCCCGACTGACGGCTCCAGCCGCTGCCGATCATCACCAACACCATGAATATCACAAAAACAGGGACCCGCAGACCGGACCACCGGATGCATGCCCACTTGCAAAGGCGAAATCATGTATCCGAATTCTCTCCGCAGCACGTTGCTGCTTGGCGCGGCGTTGGCCGCGATCACTCCTGCTGCTGCCTCCGCGCAGGACGAGGCGGCGTCCGATGATGCCGGTGCCGAAACCCAGCCATCGTCAGGCAATGACATCATCGTTACCGCGCGGCGACGCTCCGAAACCGCGCAGGAAATCCCGCTCGCCATATCGGTCATCGGCGGCCCGCAGATCGAATCGACCGGGGCGTTCAATATCGACCGCGTCCAGCAACTCGCGCCGACCCTTCAGCTGTTTTCGTCGAACCCGCGCAATACCGCAGTCAATATCCGTGGGCTTGGTGTGCCGTTCGGCCTTACCAGTGACGGGTTTGAACAGGGCGTCGGCATCTACATCGACGATGTCTATTACGCCCGTGTTGCTTCTGCGACGTTCGATTTTGTCGACATTGATCAGGTTGAGGTGCTGCGTGGCCCGCAAGGGACGCTCTATGGCAAAAACACCACCGCCGGTGCGATCAACATCAAGACCAAACAGCCGACATTCGATCTGCAAGGCAGCGCCGAGGTGAGCGTCGGCAATTTCAGCTTCAAGCAGGCGCGTGCCGCCATTTCCGGCCCGTTGTCGGACACGCTGGCTGCGCGCGTTGCAGTGTCCACGACTGACCGGACCGGCACCCTGTTCAATGTAACAACAGGTCAGGACATCCAGAGCCTCGATAATATCGGTCTGCGTGGCCAGTTGTTGTGGCAGCCCAATGACAACCTGAAGGTTACACTTGCAGGCGACTACAACAAGCAGGACGCCAATTGCTGCGGGTCTGTGTTCGTGCGCGCTGTATCCACCCAGCGCCCGCTGAACCGGCAATTTGCCGCGCTCGCCGCCGCACAGAATTACGCACCGCCCAGCACAAACCCATTCGACCGGCTGAGCGACCTCGACGCCAATCTCAATGCTGGCAACACGATCGGCGGGGTTGCCTTGCGCATCAACTGGGACGTGGGGCCAGGCACCTTCACCTCGATCACGGCATGGCGGACGTGGGATTGGAAGCCCGAAAACGACCGAGACTTTACCGGCCTGCCAATCGTAACTCTCTCGCAGAACCCGTCGCAGCAGGATCAATATACGCAGGAGTTCCGCTACGCCTATGATGGCGACACAATCGATTTCGTGCTTGGCGCGTTTGCCTTCGACCAGCGGATTGATACGCAGGGCCTGGGAGGACACGGCGCTGCATCGAGCCGTTGGACGATCAATCCGACCAATCCGCTTTCCAATGATCCCACCGTGCTTGACGGGCTAACTGCGCGCAACACGCAGTTCCTCGAAAGCACAAGTCTGGCGCTGTTCGGGCAGTTGAGCTGGAAGGTGACCGACGCACTCACCATCCAGCCCGGCGTGCGGCTCAATTATGATAAGAAAGAGGGATTCTTCGAGCGGCGCGTGTTTACCGGTGACGGCACCGAATTGCTGGGCACTGAAACCGACGCTCGTAGCCGAGCGCAGCTGGCGGTGTTTACCCCGCAGCTTAGCGGGCCAAAGGATACCGACTGGAATCTGACCTATGACCTGACGCTGAGTTATGAACTCGCGCCCGATGTGCGCACCTATGGCACCTATGCGCGCAGCTTCAAGACCATCGGCATCAATCAGAATGGCCTGCCAACCGATGCCAATGGCGTGCCGATTGAAGAGGCTGGTTCGATCCTGCCGGAAAAGGTCGATCATTTCGAATTGGGGCTCAAGACCCAGTTCTGGGATCGCCGGGCCACGCTTAACCTCGCGGCCTTCCGTACCGAGATCAACGATTTTCAGGCGACCGTGACCAACGGCCAGTTCGGTGTGCTGCGTGGCTTTCTTGCCAATGCCGACAAAGTCCGATCGCAGGGGCTTGAGGCGGATTTCAGCATCCGGCCCAGCGATCGGTTCAATGCCTATGTCAGCGGCGCCTATACCGATGCCAAATATGTCCGCTTCGTCGACGCGCCGTGCCCGGTCGAATTGCGCGGCGGCACCACCGCTGCGCCCGGTCAGACCCCGTCCGCGCCCGGCACGCCCGGCGGGATCAGTCCGGCCAATTGCGACATTTCCGGCCAGCGCCTGCCGGGCGTGTCCAAGGTGGCTTTTTCATTCGGAGCCGAGGGGAATGTCCCGGTGCGCCTGCTTGACCGCGATGGCGAAATCTACCTTGGCTATGATGGCAGTACCCGGTCTGACTTTTTCTCCAATGCCTCGCCGTCCGAGGCAACACGGATCGAAGGGTATCACCTGTCCAATTTCCGTTTTGGCTTCCGCACCGATTCTGGCCTCAACATCTATGGTTGGGTCAGGAATGCTTTCGACAAGAACTTCTTCCAGCAATTGTTTGTCGGGCCGGGCCAGACCGGTCTGATCGCGGGGTTGCCGGGCGATCCGCGCACCTGGGGCGGAACAATCAGCACGCGCTTCTGATCGTTCCATCCACTTCACAGAGAGGACATACCTCATGCCTGACCTTACCGAACTGCTCATCACCATCGCTCCGTTCATCGCGATCGGCATGGCCGCACAGATGATCGATGGGGCGCTGGGCATGGCGTTCGGCGTGATTACCCAGACCCTGTTGGTGAGCGCGCTCGGC
>PHEL01000012.1 GCA_002842925.1 Alphaproteobacteria bacterium HGW-Alphaproteobacteria-14 | reverse complement strand
TGTTTTTCAAAAATGCTGGCACCGGGCGGCATAATATGGTTTACCGCCGCGCCGATGGCTCGATCGGATGGGTTGAGCCGAAATAGCAGCGCGATACGCGCTTGCCGTAAGGGAAAAGGCGATGCTCCAACGGCGCAGGCGGCGGTAGCGGGAGCGCCTGCCCCGCGCCGGATATTCGCTACCTGAAGGCACTTTCAATCGGGAATCGCAATAACATGGACGTCAATCTGGCTCTCTCACCGCAAGCGATTGCGTTTGCTCGGCTTGATAGCAAGCCCAAGGTGCTTTCGAAGATCGCGCAGCTGCTCGCCGACGCCTATGGGCTTGATGTGGGCGAAGTGCTCGAAGGCCTCGAAGCGCGTGAGGCACTCGGTAGCACCGGTTTTGGACGCGGAGTGGCGATCCCGCATTGCCGCAACAAGGCAATCCGCCGCCCGTCACTGGCGCTGATCCGGCTGGAGGCGCCGATTGATTACGCTGCTGCTGATGCGCTTCCGGTTACACTGGTATGCGGCCTTGTCTCGCCCGAGAATGCCGGGGCGACGCATCTGCACGCGCTGGCGGCGATTTCGCGGCTGACGCGCGATGAAACGATGCTGCAGATGCTGGCCGATGCGCCCACGACCGAAGCGGTCTTTGCGCTGCTGACCAATCAATTCCTGCGCGATGCCGCCTGATCCGATAGATCAAGTGATGCCCGAACGTCACGACCAACCTCTCGCGACCGGGCCGGACACGGGGGCCCAGCAGCATTACCGGGCGCTCGAACGGCTCTATGCCTCAGCCCCGATCAACCGCAAGTTTGCTTCGTCACTGCACATTCCGGGTGAAGGCTTGTCGCGGTTGCGTTTTACCGTGACGCCCGAAGATTATCACGCGGCAGGGGCGGCGCACGGGACGATCTATTTCAAGATGCTCGACGACGCGGCGTTCTATGCCGCGAACACGCTGGCGACAGACCGGTTCCTGCTGACCACCAGTTTCAACCTCCACTTTACCAAGCCGGTGCGCAGCGGGACGGTTGTTGCCGAAGGGCGCTGGGTTACGGGCAAGCGGCGGGTGTTCGTGGCCGAAGCACGGCTGGTGGACGAGGAGGGTGACGAAATCGGGCGCGGCACCGGAACCTTCATGCGGTCGCGCATGGCATTGTCGAGCTTGCCAGGCTACGCGGCGGACGGGCTGCCGGGGCTGTGAGATGAGCGTCCGGTTGCCAGCTCATCTTGAAGCCAGCGCGATTACCCGGCTTGCCGAGTCGCAAGGCGGCTATGCCACGGTGCTTGCCAAGGGGGAGCACGACGCCGGCACAATCCTGATTGTAACCCTGTGTCGCGGCGAGGGGGCAGTGCTTTACGAAAGAATGCCGGGGCTGGACGGTTCACGTTCTTTTGTTACGACAAAACGAGAAGACGCTGAAAACAAGCAAAAATTTTCCGACTATCTCGATCGGAGGCGGCAACAAGATGACGATTTGTGGTTAATCGAGGTTAATATCGCTGATCCTGAACGCTTCATCGCGAATTTGCCCGATTAACTTGACCCTTGATCCGTTGACCCTATTTGCCGCCGCACTTCCCAGCGCAGGCTGATGGGGCGGCATTTCGGCTGTCCGGTCAGCACGCAGACGGGGGGCGGCCGGCAGGCTTTTTCGAACCCACCACAATCAGCGATGATTGAAACGAGGTTCCCGCCTGCGTCGGAGCGCGCTCACCGCCCGATTTGTAGTTTGCATGACTCGCAAGAGTATTTCGATTATTGTGATTGCCGCCGTGGCGGTTGCTACCACGATGTTCCCGAGCGGCGATGATGCCCTCGCGCTGGCCCAGTCGGCCAATAACCAGTTCACACCAACCCCTGTGGTTGACGCTGTCGAGCTGGTACCTGAACAGCCCATCACCTTTGTCTCGCAGGAAGTGGTGCAGCCACTTTCCGCCACGCCTGCCCAGGCTGTGCTGACCGAAGCCGGTTCGCTTGCTGATCTGGTTGGCATGGTTGATGCCGACACCGCTTTGACCGAAGAAATGCGCTGCCTCGCCGGCGCGGTCTATTTCGAAGCGCGCGGCGAACCGCTCGCCGGGCAGCTGGCGGTGGCACAGGTGATCATCAACCGCTCCGAAGACAACCGCTTCCCGCGCAGTTATTGCGGTGTGGTGGCACAGCCGGGACAGTTTTCCTTCATGCGCGGCAGCCGGATGCCCGCAATCCGCACCGGAACTGCGGCATGGTCACGCGCGGTGGCGATTGCCGAAATTGCTGACAAGGGCCTGTGGGAATCCGAAGCGGGCGAAGCGGTGTTCTTTCACGCCAAATATGTTCGCCCCAGCTGGAGCCACCGCAAGACGCGGTTGGCGCAGATCGACACGCATATTTTCTATCGGTGAAGAAGATCGGGCCGGTGAGTTACGCTTATCGGCCCGCAGGGCCGCAAGGGCGACCGCCCGTCCGCAGCGGCGTGGGGCCTTGCCCCACAATAGCCGCGAGGATCACAAAGAGAGCCTCACCCAAGCAGGCGCATGATCGCTGGCTTTTTCGCGGCCACGGTGATCCTTGTCGACGCCCACGGCCTCCAGCCGGTCGGCGCATTCGGGTGACAGCAGAATGTGATCGATACGGAAGCCGTGGTCGCGTTGCCACGCGCCTGCCTGATAATCCCAATAGGTCCACACCCCGCCGCGCGGATTGAGGGTGCGCATCGCATCGCACCAGCCATCGGCCAATATCCGGGCATAGGCGGCGCGCGATTCGGGCTGCATCAGCGCATCGTCCTGCATCGCCTTGACCGACCACGTGTCGTTGTCTTCCGGAATGACGTTGAAATCGCCGACCACTACGGCGGGCACCTCTTCAGTCCAGATTGCGGCCATGCGCGCGCGCAGGGCTTCCATCCATGCCAGCTTGTAATCGAATTTCGGCCCGGGATGCGGGTTGCCGTTGGGCAGATACAGGCAGGTGATGCGCACCCCGCTGACATCGGCTTCAAGATAGCGTGCCTGTTCGCCTTCGCCGTCTTTGGGACCATCAACCCCCAGCCCGCGCTGCACTTCGGTGATTGTGTATCCGGCTTCGGCATCCACCAGAATCGCGACGCCGTTGAAGGCTTTTTGCCCATGCCAGATCGCCTGGTAACCCAGCGCTTCGATCTCTGCGGCGGGGACGCCTTCGTCCTGCGATTTGATTTCCTGAAGGCACGCGACGCTGGGGCGTGTTTCTGCGAGCCATTCGGCAAGACGCGGCAGCCGCGCCTTGATCCCGTTGATGTTGTAGGTGGCGATTTTCATGCGTGCCGTGATGCCTCAAAGCCGCGCGCGGGTCTAAACCTAAATCCCGAAACTTGAACCGCACCCGCATCCAGCAGCGGCCTGCGGGTTTTCAACCTTGAACGCTGCACCGCCAAGCGATTCGACGAAATCGACCACGCTACCTGCGATCAGATCAAGGCTGATGGGATCAACCAGCAGCCGCACCCCGTCGGTTTCGCTCACGCTGTCGTCGCTGTCGGGCGCGTCGGCGAGGTCGAACTTGTACTGAAAGCCCGAACACCCCCCGCCTTCAACCGATAGCCGCAGGATCGCCGGTCGCGATTGCTTGTCAGCGATCCACGCGATCCGCTTGGCAGCGGCGGGGGTGAGAGTTAGCGTCTGTGCGGTCATGACGGTGATCTAAGGTGCGCAGGCGTGTTCCTCAAGCCTTCACGCCGATTGAATATAAGTGCGCAGCGCCTCGGCTTCGTGTTGCACTTCGTCAATCTTGTATTTCACAAGGTCACCGATCGAGATGAAGCCGACCAGCGCGCCGCCTTCGACCACCGGGAAATGCCGGAACCGGCGGCGGGTCATCATCGCCAGCGCGTCGTCAATTCCGGTTGCAGGTTCGACCGTGATCGCGGGTGCGGTCATGATTTTTTCCACCGGCAGGCCAAGACACGCATCGCCGTGTTCAGCAAGGCGGTAAATCACGTCGCGTTCGGATACGATGCCCGCCACCTTGCCATCGCGCAGCACCGGCAGCGCGCCGATCCGCCGGGTGGCAAGGATTTCGACCGCTTCGGCCACCAAGGTGGACACGTCGCAGGCGATAATGTCGGAAGATGTGCGTTGGGCAATGATTCTGGCGATAGTCATGGACTGATTCCCTCCCACTCGCCTGTGAAAATGCCATGTTTGCCGCGAAAAGGCGAATCTGCGCAGGTTGGGCGTTGCGCAAAGCGAGCCGCCGGTTGCGTGCTTTCGCGTTGCATTGCGGCAAAGTGCGCGCCATGTCGCAGGCCATGACCCGCAGATCCCCGCTTGATAACCCTGTGAACGCCGCCCACGCTTGGGCACGTTATCGCCAGATCATGAAATGGCTGATGGCCGCCACCATCTTGACGGTGACCATCGCCGTGGGGCTGTTATTTGCCTTTAACGGAATGATTTCTGTGCATTTTTACATCGCTGTGGCGATGGGGATCAGCCTGACGATGCTGTTGGGTGGAGCATTGATGGGGCTGGCGTTCCTGTCCAACGGCACCGGGCATGACGAATCGGTCGACAACAAGCTGCCCTCGTCCGATGAATTCTGGTCGCCCAAGGATGATTAGGCCCCGACCCTAGTAGGATGGGAGCAGCCTGAAATCTTCCACTGGCACGCCGCCGATCAAATGTTCTTCGATGATCCGGTCGAGCGCTGCCGGGCTGCATGAATGATACCACACCCCGTCAGGCCATACGACCGCGACCGGTCCGGCAGCGCAGATTTGCAGGCAATCGACCTTGCTGCGTTGCACCCCGCCGCCCGGCCCGCGCGGACTGTCATTGCCCCGCTTCGGGCCGACGAGGCCGCGTTCCTTCAGCCGCGCCTTGAGGAACTGCCAGCTTTCCTCCCCTGCTTCGCGTGAGCAGCACTTCTGCTTGTCTGATAGCGCGCACAGCATGATGTGGCGGGTGATGGCGGTGCCCTTGGCCGGGTCGCCGTAATGCTTGGCAAGCGAAGTCTGGGCAGACAGCAGTTCCTTGCGGCTCATTCGCCCGCCTCAGGCTCCGCCTGCAACCAGCGATTCAGCCACGCGAACACGGTATTGTGCCATTGCAGCGAGTTTTTGGGGTTCAGCACCCAGTGGTTTTCATCCGGGAACACCAGCAATTGCGATGGGATCCCGCGCTCCTGCAAGGCGGTGAAGCTTTGCAGGCCTTGGGTGTAGGGGACACGGAAATCCTGCTCGCCCGTTACCACCAGCATCGGGGTTTGCCACTTGTCGACGTGATTGACCGGGTTCCACTTTTCGTAAACCTCGCGCGCTTGTTTGTAAGAGCCGCCAAAATCCCAGCGCGGAAACCACAACTCCTCGGTAGAATAGTAGAAGCTGCGCATGTCGAACAGGCCATCATGCTGGACGAGGCAATTGAACCGCTCAGGCCATTGACCGGCGATCCAGTTGACCATGTATCCGCCATAGCTCGCCCCCATTGCGCAGGCGCGGGTGCTGTCGATCTGCGGGTCGAGCGCCAATGCGGCGGAGAGGCCTTTTTGCAGGTCCTCCAGCGGTTTGCCGCCCCAATCGCGGTTGATCGCATCGGTAAAGGCCTGCCCGTATCCGGTGCTGCCGTGAAAATCGACCGAGATCACCGCATAACCCTGGCTGGCGACCACGCGCGGGTTCCAGCGGGTTGACCAGCCATCGTTGAAGCTGCCCTGCGGCCCGCCGTGGATATAGAGGATCGCGGGGATCGGCCCGTCCTGATCCGCCAGCCGCGTGATCTGTCCCCACACCGTATCGCCGCCAGCGCCCGCAAAGCTGAACCGCCGGGTGACGATACTGGCCATTCCGCCCATGCGGGTGGTGGCGACATCGGTCAGCGGGCGGGCCTGCGCCATACCGTCCGACAGATACAGTTCCGCCGGGTTGCCGAGCGAATCACGGGTGAACAATATCCGTCCGCCAGGCAGCGGGGTGAGGTTGGCGATATGCGCCTCGTTCCCCGCCATCAGATTAAGCTCGGTCACCGCGCCGGTTGCGGGATCAATGCGGAAAGCTGGGGTGTCGAGCACCTTTTGCGCGGTGGCGATCAGCGTCTTGCCATCCGCGCTCCACGCCAGTGAGCCAAAGCTGAGGTCGGCCTTTCCGGTCAGATTGCGCAGCTTGCCGGTTTTGAGATCGAGCAACTGCACCGCCAGCCTGTCCGCTTCATAGGCTGGGCGTTCCATTGCCAGCCATGCGAGATAGCGGCCATCGGGCGATGGTGCGGGGGTGGTGTCGGTAGCGGCATTGCCTGCGGTGAGCAGAATCGGTGCGGCGCCCGACAGGTCCGAGACGTAGATATCGAGATTGGTCGAAGTCGGTTCGGCCCCATCGGCCACCCGCGCGGTGAAATAGAACGCGCTGCCATCGGGCGCAAAGGCGATTTCTTCGCTGCCGCCGAACGGCATGGTCGGGGTGTCGCCGGTGAGGCCGGTGGCGGGATCGCTCCCGTCAACTGGTGCGCCGTCACCCACCGCTTTGCCGCCTTCGATCGGGAAGACAAACACCCGGTTGTGGACGCCGGGGGTCTCCCACTGATCCCAGTGGCGGACAAATCCATCTGCGCCATCATACAGGCGTCCGGTTCCGGGGCCGGGCAGGTGCGTTGGCTTGGCATCCGGGCAGCCGAACTGCGGGCAATCGCGCGGCAATTCTGCCCACAACGCAATCGCCTTGGCGTTGGGGGCGAGTTTGAACCCGGCAATGTCAGCGCCTGGGAAATCCGCCACCACTTGCGCCGCGCCGCTGAGGCCATCCTTGCCAATGGCGATGCGCCACACGCGGCTGCGCGTTTCGGCCCCAACTTGCGGGGCTGCACTGCTGAGGAAATACAGTTGACCATCCGACCCAAACGCAGGGGACGAGGCTGTCAGCCCGAAATCGAGCGCGACCGGTGCAGCCCCCGGTGTGCTGAGATCAAGTAGATAAAACGCAGTTCTGCGCGTCAGGCTGTCTGGATCGGTGGTAGTCACGCCATAGACCGTCAGCGTGCCTGCCGCGTTTACCGCAGGCGCACCCAGACGCGGCAGGGTGACAAGGTCATGCGCGCTCATCGGAGCGGCGGGTTCATGGTCTTGCGCGGCAAGTGGTGCTGCGATCATGGCGGCGGCGATCAACGCGCCGGTTACGGTAATATGTCTCATAAGCGCGGGATTAGCCCGCCACGCCGCGCGGCGCCAGAGCTTACGGACGTTTGCCGACGATCCGGGCGATTTCCGCCTGCACCAGCTTTTCCACCATCGCGGGCAGGTTAGCCTCCAGCCATTCGGCAAGCATCGGGCGCAGCAATTCGCGGGTCAGCCCTTCCAGCGAGGTTTCGCCCGACCGGACGATCTGCGGCCGCGCGCCGGGTTCGGCCAGCATCGCCAACGCGGCGAGGTTTTCCTGCATTGCGTCGCGCATTGTTGCCGCAATCAGAGGCGCATCTTCGGTTTCGCCTGTGGCTTTCGCCGCTGCTTCGGGCAGGCACTCCATCTCAGCCAGATCGAGCACCTCGTCTTCGTCGCGCACCATGTGCGGGCGATCTGGTTCGGTGCCTTCAGTCGCAGCCTGTTCGGATTCCTGTTCAAGCCGGCGTCGCGCTTCGATCGCTCCGGTGCGATTGTCGCGTGCGATCACTTTCTTGATCGATTCGAGGATTTCCTCGACCGAAGCTTCGCTATCTTGCGCCATCATATCCCCCATTTCCACGCACCCGACCTGTCCCGAATCGGGAAAGCAATCACTCGCCGGGCAGCAATTGCGGCCCGATCATTGCGTCAGCGGCAGGAATGTCAACGGTGCTGGTCGATTTCGCTCTCGGTTCAGGGTCGCGATCCCAATCCCAGAATTTGGTGTTGACGCGTTTGGCGTTGATCGTGGGGTCATACATCACGCCGCCGGTATCAAGGTTGAGATCGCGCGCTTCGGCGCGGCCCATCAGCGCCAGCAGGTTGAACCCGGCGACATAGGCATTGCGCCGCGCGGTCACCAATTGCGCGCGCGCGTTGACCAGTTCCTGTTCGGCATTGAGCACATCGAGAATAGTGCGATTGCCAATCGAATTTTCTGCGCGCACACCTTCGAGGCTGAGTTCAGCGGCGTCGACGGCAGCTTGCGAGCTGCGGATGACGGCGTTGGCCGCCCGCCAGTTGGAAAAAGTGGAGCGGGTTTCAGCGATAACCTGCCGTTCTGATGCGATCACGTCTTCCAGCGCGGCGGATTCGCGTGCGCTGGCCTGGCGCTGCCGCGCGGCGGGCAGCCCACCCTGAAACAGCGGAATGGTCAGGCGCACCCCGGCATTGGCAGTTGTTTCATTTTGCAGAAAATTCGCAGCGACCGGGCCGCCCAGGGTTCCGAAAAAGTTGGTGTAATCGCCGTTCGCAAATACGCCGATGGTGGGCAGGCGGCCAGCGCCAGCCACCTTGGTGTCAAACCCTGCGGCTTCGGCGCGCTGTTTGGCGGCGATCAGGTTGGGGTTGTTTTCGAGCGCGGTGACGATTGCCTCCCCCACCGCGTCGGGCAGGCCGGGCAGTGGCGGCGGGGCCTCCAGTTCGCCAGGCGCGCGGCCAACCAGCCGCGCATAGGTTTCGCGCGCGGCGATCAGGTTGGCTTCGGCTTGCTGGAAATCGCCTTCCGCCACCGCCAACCGTGAACGCGATTGCGCGACGTCTGTGATGGTCACGTCACCAATCTGGAACCGATCACTTGTGGCTTCAAGATTGGTGCGTAGCACCGCAACATTATTAGCGGAGAGCGCGGTCAGCGCCTCGGTCCGCAGCACATCCATATAGGCCGCGACAACCTGACTGAAGACAGTCGCCTCGGTATTGCGCAGATCGGCCTGCCCGGCGTCGATCCGCTGTTTGGCGGCGTTGATGCCGTTGCGCACAGCGCCGCCGGAATAGACCGGAACCAAAAGCTGGGCATTGACGCCGAGGTTGCGTTCGGGCGCGGTAAAGGAGTTGGCTGATCGGCGGACAAACTCGATATGAGTGGCGGTGACATTGGTTGACGGCAGCCCCTGTGCGCGCTGAATCGGCACACCTTCATCGGTTGCACGCAGATTGGCGCGGGCGCTTTCGAGTGTCGGGTTGTTGTCATAGGCAGCCGCCAGCGCATCACGCAAAGTATCGGCCTGCGCGGGCGCGGCTATGGCGGTCAGTGCCAGCAGGCTTGCCGACCCGGTCAGCCGCAGAAGAACAGGCAAGGCGGTCACGCGAAAGTCCAGCCTTTGGGTGCAGCAAAGGCGCGCAGCACCGGAATCCCGAGATCCTCAACCGGCTGAAGGTTTACCCGTCCGCCGACCTTGCGGCCCGATGCCAGCCGGGTGACCTGCCGCAGCACAAGGCCGGTGACGATGCGGCCATCTTCGGCCAGCAGCGCAGCCAGCGTATCGGGCAATTGTTCAATCGCGCCGTCGATCACGATCAGCGAATAACCGCCCTCGTCCCCGGTGGCAGCCGCACCGGTCGCGGCGTCGGCGGCGCTGACGGCGGTCAATGTCGCCACCAACGGGCGCAGCAGCGTGGGCAGGTAGCCGGTGCCGCCGTCCACCACCAGCACCCGGTCATCGCGCGCAGGCGCGGCTTCGATCAGCAGTTTGCCATAAAACAGCGGCGCAGCGAGGTATCCGGCTTCACCAAGCGCCACGGCCCGGTCAATATAGGCGACCGATGCCTTGTCCGACGGCAGGTAATCTTCGCGCGGGACGGCCAGTATCCGCGCCAGCACATATTCTTCGTTCACGCCGCTGGTGCGTAGCTGACTATCAATCATCGCCCGGCGCGCGGTCGCGCTGTTTGCGGATTGCGCATGGTGTAAGGTAGTGGTCATGTCGCTCATCTTTACTCCGGCAAGCCGTATTATACGCACAACACAGTCCGTCAAGCCTCGCTGCGGCCAATTATATTCTGACGCGCCTTTAGACTTGCCGCGCCAGTGTTCCAAGGCCTTTGACCTCACAAGCGGACAGTGCTTAGGGGAGCGCGCAGACGTTCGGGACTGTATTCGACTTAAGCAGGGATGGCTTCGATGAGTGACATGACGAACAGTGACGACAATGTGCGGATCGAAACCGATTCGCTGGGCGAAGTAGCGGTCCCGGCGCATGTCCACTGGGGCGCGCAGACGCAGCGCAGCATCGTCAACTTCCCGATCGGCGGCGAGAAAATGCCGCCTGCGCTGGTGCGGGCGCTTGGCCTGCAAAAGCTTTCGGCGGCACGTGCCAACATGAAGCTGGGAGTGCTGGATGCGAAGCTTGGCGAAGCAATTGTCGCCGCCGCGCGCGAAGTGATCGACGGGACGCTGGCCGACCAGTTCCCGCTGGTGGTGTGGCAGACGGGCAGCGGCACGCAATCGAACATGAACGCCAACGAAGTGATCGCCAGCCGCGCCAACGAGATCCTCACCGGCACAAAGGGCGGCAAGGATCCCGTCCACCCCAATGACCACTGCAATATGGGCCAGTCTTCGAACGATACCTTCCCCACCGCGATGCACATTGCTGCGGCGGTCGAGGCGATGGATCACCTGATCCCGGCGCTGAAGAAGCTCCACGGCGCGCTGGATGCCAAGGCCAGGGAATTTGCCGACATCGTGAAGATCGGCCGCACCCACTTGCAGGATGCCACCCCGATGACGCTGGGCCAGGAATTTTCGGGTTATGCCAAGCAGATCGAATATGGCATCGCCCGCGTTGAGACGACCCTGCCGCGCGTGCTCGAACTGGCGCAGGGCGGCACGGCGGTGGGAACCGGGATCAACGCCAAGGTCGGGTTCGCCGAAGAATTCGCCGCACAGGTTGCTGCTGTCACCGGCCATGCCTTTGTGACCGCGCCCAACAAGTTTGAAGCATTGGCCGCACATGATGCGATGGTGGAGATTTCGGGCGCTCTCAATACGCTCGCTGTCAGCCTGATGAAGATCGCCAATGATATCCGCCTGCTTGGTTCCGGCCCCCGCAGCGGGCTTGGCGAACTCAGCCTGCCCGCCAACGAACCGGGGTCGTCAATCATGCCGGGCAAGGTCAACCCGACCCAGTGCGAAGCGATGACGATGGTGTGCGCGCAGGTGATGGGCAACAACACCACGGTGACGGTCGCCGGATCGCACGGGCATCTGGAACTCAACGTGTTCAAGCCGGTGATGATCTACAACGTGCTGCAATCGATCAAACTGCTGGGCGATGCGAGCCATGCCTTCACCGATAATTGCGTGGTCGGGATCGAAGCGAACGAGGACCGGATCAACCAGTTGCTCAACGAAAGCCTGATGCTGGTGACCGCGCTCAATCCGCATATCGGCTATGACAACGCTGCCAAAATCGCCAAGAAAGCCCACACCGAAGGCACCACGCTGAAGGCGGCGGCGCTGGCGCTGGGGCTGCTGACCGAAGAACAATTCGCGCAATGGGTGGTGCCGGCGGAGATGATTCGCCCTCGGGCGTAACCGCCGCGCATCCATTCGACCAAGACCCGATCCCGCCCGACGACAAGCGCCGTGCCCGGTGGCGTTTTCGCGGAGCGCACGATATCACCCGTCGGCATAATGACGATGGATCGATCCCGCCAGGCAGACCCGGCTGCACCATCGGCCACAGTGCCTTTGCGCACGGTGCTGTTTTCGATGGTGGTGTTGTGGGCGACCTATTTCGTCCTGATCACCTTGCGCGCGCTGGTGATGGATTTCGGGCTGCAATTCGAACTTGGCTGGCGGCGGCTTTTGGTAACCGGTGTGGGCGTGGCGTTCACCATCGTGTTGTGGCTGCTGTTGCGGTTGTTCGATACCAAGCCGTTGTGGATCAAGATTTCGGCGGCAATTGCGCTGGCCATGCCGGTCGCGATTGCGATTGGGCAGGTCAATCACTGGGTGTTTCAAGACATGGAACTGGCGCAGGAACAGCGCTACGCTCAGAAATACAACATCAATCTGCGGCGCGACGAATCTGGTAATCTGCTGGTTGATGTGCCGGTGCGCCGGGTTGGTCCGGCGGAACTTGGCGGCGATGGTGAGACGGCAAGCGCCAAGGATGATGTCGTCGATTCCGAAGCGGTGATGATTGCACCAGCAGACACTTATACCGATTTCTGGCGCAAACTGCTCGATGTGGCGCTGGGGCGCTATTTCCTGCTGCTCGCCTGGGCGGCCACCTATTTTGCCTTGTTGGCAGGCGTTCAGGCAAGCAGGGCGCAGTGGCGCGAAGAGCAGTTCCGAACTGCAGCCAAGGCAGCAGAACTGCGATCGCTGCGCTATCAGGTAAACCCGCATTTCCTGTTCAACACGTTGAATTCGCTGTCGGCATTGGTGATGACCGGTAAGGCAGACAGGGCCGAGCGGATGATCCAGACGATCAGCCGTTTCTATCGCCACAGCCTGGCCACGGAACCAACCGCCGATGTCGCGTTGGAGGACGAATTCGACCTGCAGAAGCTCTATCTCGATATCGAGGCAGTGCGCTTCCCGACGCGTCTCGTGACGGTGTTCGATCTGCCCGCCGATCTTGAAGAAGCGCGCGTGCCGGGAATGATCCTGCAGCCGCTGGTCGAAAATTCGGTCAAATATGCGGTGTCGCCGGTATCGCGCCGGGTAACGATCACGCTGGCCGCGCGCGCGGAGCTTGATCAACTGGTAATCACCGTCAGCGACGATGGCCCCGGCGTGCTGCAAGGCAGCAGTCACGGGCTCGGCATTGGCCTTGCCAATGTCCGCGACCGGCTGGAGGCGCGGTTTGGCCCTGATATCGGCTTTACATCAGGCCCGGTGCCAGGCGGCTACCGCACCGAAATCCGCATTCCCCTCTCAAAACCGCTGAACCGCCCGATGGACGACCATGCCTGATACTGACAGCGACGATTCACCTCTGCGCACGCTGATAGTCGATGATGAACCACTCGCGGTGGAGCGGGTGCAGGTGATATGCGCCGAAATTCCCATGGTGCGTGTGGTTGGCACCGCCAGCGATGGCGCGGCCGCGTTGCGGCTGGCGGAAAAACTCAGCCCTGATCTGGTGCTGCTCGACATGACCATGCCCGAACTCGATGGGTTGGGGGTCGCCAAAGGCCTTGCTGAACAGGATCAGGCCCCGGTGGTGATCTTCGTCACTGCGCATGATCACTTTGCGGTCGAAGCGTTCGATCTGGAGGCGGTGGATTACGTGCTCAAGCCGGTTTCCGCCGACCGGCTTGAACGCGCGATCGAACGCGCGGTGGCGCGGCGCGGGCAACACCGTCAGCGTGCCAGCCAGTTTCTTGATGAATTGTGGGTCCCGCATCGGTCAGAACTGCTGCGGATCGCGGTCAGCGAAGTGCATCAGATCGATGCCGAACGCGATTATGTGCGGCTGCATGTCGGCGGGCCGGAAGCGCAGCGATCCTATCTGCTGCTGCAAACTATCGCGGGGCTGGAAGAACGGCTCGATCCTGAACAGTTCATCCGCATCCACCGCTCGACGATCCTGCGGCGCGACAATATCCGCGGGTTGCGGCACGATGGGCTGGGGGTGTGGTCGGCCGAACTGATCAATGGCGATGCGTTGAGGATCGGGCGGACGTATTTAGGCCGGGTCAAGGCGATGGCCGGGCGTTGATTTCAATCAATAAATAACGGCCCGAACCCAGGGGACTAAACCGGGTTCGGGCCGTATTACCTGCGCCGTGCAGCTTGCGGCGCGGGATCGCAAGCGCGGTTCAACCGCCGCGCTGCTGATCTCTGGCGAGCTTGGCAGCGTGCTGGCGCACTTCGGAGCGCGCTTTGGTGATACAGGCGCGCGCGTCGTTGTTCATGATGCGCGTTCCGGTTGCCGGGCTGTTGGCCTGGCAAACCATGCGTGCTGCTGCCTCAATCCGGCGGTCGAGTGCGCGCTGGCCTTCGGGTGTGTTCAGATTGATGTCGGCCACTTCGATCTTCACCGTCATCCTTTCGGGCTCGACAGCATAGGCGGGGCTTAACGCAGTGCCGATCAGGCCAAATGCGGCGATGGTTTGGGTAAGGGGTTTCATCATGGTCATCCTCCATTTGCAGTGGGACTGGGGTGGGGCGGAGCCCCGATCCGGGGTTGCCAGACACTCTGCTGACACCTTTGATACGCGGCATCATGCGCGCACACATTCATGCTTCGATAAACCCGCACCAGCGATCCGACCGGCGCAGCGCCAAATGACCAATCGCGCGAAAAGACGGACTAATGGCGGTTTCCAATCGACCAGCGCATCGCCATATTGGCGGACATGGGAGCCGCGACCATCGTCATCTTTGTGCTGGGGATCGCCAATTTCGCGCTTAATCGTGCGGTGTTTGACAGCGGGCATCCGCTGTTCATGCGCTTGCCGCGGTCGAGCCAGATGCTGGGCCGCCGCGCCGCTTTTATGACCGAATTTGCGGTGCTGTTTTTCGCGCTGCTGCTGTCGGTCGAAGGTTGGCCGGGGTTCGCCTGGGCCTATGGTGGGTATACCGTGTTCAACGCCGTTGCGGCATGGCTAATCCTTAGCGGGCGGGTATAGGTTCAGCGCGATGACCACACGCTTGTTCCATATCAGCGACGTGCATTTCGGGGTTGAAGATACAGCCGCGCTCGATGCGGTGGCGCGGGCGGTTGCGGCAGAGCGCCCCGATGCGGTGATCTGCACTGGTGACCTGACCCAGCGCGCCAAGCATTCCGAATATGCCCGGGCGGAACAATGGTTCGCCGCGCTCGGTGTGCCGGTGGTGCTGCAACCCGGCAACCACGACATGCCCTATTACAACCCGTGGGAACGCTTCACCGATCCGTTCCGGCGCTATGACCGGTTGGCGCAGGCCGTGAGCTGCGATTTCACCTCGCCCGATGTGGTGTTGGTTCCGCTGCGCACGACCGTGCGGGCGCAGCGCCGCTTTCCGTGGTCGGACGGGGTGATCAAACCGGTCGCGTTACAAGCGACGCTGGCCGCGCTGGCGGCATTGAAAGGCGATCCGCGCACGATCATCGTGATCGCACATCACCCGCTGCTGGGGCCGGAAGGCGCGCCCGGAAATCCGACGATCGGTGGGGACGATGCCTTTGCGCAGATTGCCGCAGCGGGCGCGCACGCGATCCTTTCGGGCCATGTGCACGTGCCGTTTGATCAGCAGCGCGAGCGCGGCGGGCATAGCGCACGCATGATCGGGACCGGCACCTTGTCCACCCGACTGCGACACGGTGCGCCTGCATCGTGGCGCGAGATCACTTGCGAAGCTGGAGGGGTGATCGAAACCCGACTACGGCTGGCAGGGGCTGAGGCCGCCACGGGAAACCCCTCAGACGCGCGTTAACCGTTTCCATAGTATTGCCGTTAAGAAATTGTTGGTGAAATGGATCGGCAGTCTTGCCGCCGCGCGGTAGCGCGTCATGCCTGCCTGTTCATGCCGACATGCCAAGTCGTTTGCCGTTCAATTGCGAGAGGTAAGTGCGATGGAAATGATCAAAGCGTTGACGCTGGGAGCAATCCTGTCTGCGACGATCGCTCTGGTGATCGGATCGCAGGGGGCCAGCGCTGGCCCGCTGGCGATTCATCTGGTGCCGGTGGCCGAAGCCAAGCTTTACTGGTCGTGGCCAATATTCCTGACGGGCAGCGGTCTTGCGTGGGGGATCATGATGCTGCAACGCTGACGCGTTTCGGTGCTGCAAAACAAAAGGGCGGCCCCTTGTGAGGGGCCGCCCTTTGTCGTTCCCTTGCGGGAGAACCTTAACGCTTCGAGAACTGGAAGCTGCGGCGGGCCTTGGCCTTGCCGTATTTCTTGCGTTCGACCACGCGGCTGTCGCGGGTGAGGAAGCCTGCGGCCTTGACGGTGGAGCGCAGCTCCGGCTCGTACTTGGTCAACGCCTGCGCGATGCCGTGTTTCACGGCACCCGCCTGACCCGACAACCCGCCGCCACGCACGGTAGCAACCACGTCAAACTGACCGCTGCGATCAGTGATCGTGAAGGGCTGGTTGATGACCAGACGCAGTGTCGGACGCGCGAAATAGGTTTCCTGATCCTTGCCATTGACGGTGATCTTGCCGGTGCCGGGCTTGACCCACACGCGGGCCACGGCATCCTTGCGGCGACCGGTGGCGTAGGAACGGCCCTGCGCATCGATTTCGCGATCGCGCAGCGGCATGGCCACGCGGGCGATTTCAGCAGCGTCGCCCTGAGGCGCGTCGCCGGCAATTTCCTTCAGATCGGCGAGATCGGAAACGGTGGTGGTTTCTTCAGTCATTATGCAACGACCTTGTTCTTGCGGTTCATGGAAGCAACGTCGAGCACTGTCGGCTTTTGCCCATCATGCGGATGTTCGGTGCCGACATAGAGGTGCAGTGCGCGCATCTGGTCACGGCCAAGCGGGCCGCGCGGGATCATGCGTTCAACCGCTTTTTCCAGCACGCGTTCGGGGAACTTGCCACCAAGCACCTTGGCCGGGGTGGTTTCCTTGATCCCACCGGGGTGGCCGGTGTGCTTGTAATAGATCTTGTTGCCCATCTTGTTGCCGGTGAACTTCACCTTTTCGACGTTGATGACGATCACGTGATCGCCGCAGTCAACGTGGGGGGTGTAGATCGGCTTGGTCTTGCCGCGCAGGATGTTGGCGATGATCGCGGCGAGACGGCCGACGACGAGGCCATCGGCATCGATGATGTGCCAGTTTTTTTCGACCTCGGCCGGTTTGACGGACCGGGTCTGCTTGCTGAGCGCCTTCATGGCATGGTGTCCTTGGTTCGAAACTGTTTCTCAGGAGGGTGTCCGGAGAATCGCCCTCCGATCTGGTGACCGGGCGGGTAAGAGGCGCGCAAATGTCGCCCGACCCCGCAAAAGTCAAGCAAAAGCGCGATAAATTGATGCGGTAAAATAATACCTCACACCCGATGGGCATCCGAATACCTGCGGGAACATCGTGCTGGCATCGCCCACCATGCCCCGCAATACCCGTTCAAGCCGCATCGGCGCGTCAGGCAAACGCAAGGGTGTATCAGGCTCTGCCGCCTTTGTTCTGTCGTGCGACCCCGTCGCTGTGCATCGCCCAAACCGTCGCCGCCACGGTCAACGCGCCGACCAGCTGGTGCGCGGCGGCGATCCACAGCGACACTTCGCTCATCACCGTGGCAATGCCGAGCAGCACCATCGTGCCAAACGCACTATGCACCGCGATGCTGGCGAAACGATCAGTCTTGCGCACCCGCCGGGCCAGCCACACCAGCGCAGCCACCGCGACCCATGCCCACCAGCGATGCAGGAATTGCAGCAGGAACGGATCATGGGTGATCGTCCAGATCACCCCGCTCGACCAATCCACTTGCGGAACCAGCCGCCCGTTCATCAGCGGCCAGTCATAGGCGGCGTGGCCTGCGTTAAGCCCCGCCACCCACGCGCCGAGCAGCAACTGGATGAACAGCACGATCGCCACCACCGCCGCGCCCGCTGTCAGCCGCGCAGGCCTAGCGGCACGATCGCGCGCCAGCCTGCGCAGATCGCGCGCGGTCCATACCAGCCCGGCGAGCAGGAACAGCGCCGTCAGCAGATGCGCCGACAGCCTGAAATGGCTCACGTCGGTGAGATCGGTCTCGCCCACGCCCGATGACACCATGTACCACCCCAGCGCGCCTTGGCCGAGGATCAGGGCGAACATCGCGGAAAGCCGCAGCGCATAACCCGCCGGGATCGCGCGGCGCAGCGCGAACACGATCATGGGCAGCAGGAACGCCAGCCCGATCACCCGGCCCAGAATGCGGTGGAACCATTCCCAGAAGAAGATGAGCTTGAACGCCGCCAGATCCATGCCCGCCGGGCCACTTTCGATCCGGTATTCGCTGGTCAGCTGATATTTGGCGAATTCGGCCTGCCATGCGGCATCGGTCAGCGGGGGCAGGATGCCGGAGACCACATTCCATTCGGTAATCGACAGCCCGCTTTCGGTCAGCCGGGTAATTCCCCCGACCAGCACGATCAACACTACGAGCCCGGCGACAAGTTCCAGCCAGCGCGCCAGTGCCAGTGGGCGGGCGCGGGCGTTTGGCTTCGATGCAAACAGGTTCGATACAGAGGCGAAGGTGGTCATGGCGCAGCGGTAAATGTGCCGGGACGGCGGGTTGTGCAAGCCCGTTCAGTGCAAGCAGGGGTGCAGGATGCGCAATCGAGCCTGCAGCAATCATTGCTTGTGCAATGTGATAATATAACATAAGAGCCAAAGTAAGATGACGCATAACGCCATTCCCCCCGCGAATCACACCTCGCTGCGCCGCCGCCTCGATCAGATCGGGATCGGGCTTGCCGGGCTGTGTGTGCTGCATTGCCTGACGACGCTGGTGGTGATTTCATCGCTTGGGCTGGGCGGGCATTTCCTGCTTGATGATAATATCCACCGCGTCGGCCTGGCGCTGGCTCTGGGGGTGGCGGCGGTGGCAATCGGCTGGGGCCTGCTGCGGCACCGCCGGATGTTGCCGTTCGGGCTGGCGCTGGTTGGGTTGATGCTGATGGGGGTTGCCTTGGCGGTGCCCCACGGCACCGATGAACTGATGTTGACACTGGTGGGTGTGACACTGGTGTCGATCGGCCACCTGCTCAATTTGCGCGCTGCGCGCTGACGGATTGCGCAAACTCGCTGTTGCAGCGTGGGCGCAAGTGCCTATGTCTCGCGGCATGAACGATCCCAAGACCATCACGCTGAACGGCGACCCACGCCGCACCCACGCCGCCACGATTGCCGATCTGGTGCGCGATCTGGAGCTTGCCCCGGAAAAAGTCGCGGTTGAACGCAACGGCGAAATCGTGCCGCGTTCGACGTTGGAGGCTGCCCCGCTGGCCGATGGTGACAGGCTGGAAATCGTCCATTTCGTCGGAGGCGGAGACCATCAAGACGATAACTGGACGGTGGCGGGCCGCACATTCACCTCGCGGCTGATCGTCGGCACGGGCAAGTACAAGAGCTTTGAACAGAACGCAGCAGCGGTCGCGGCTTCGGGCGCGGAAATCGTCACCGTCGCGGTGCGGCGGGTGAATGTCAGCGACCCCAAGGCGCCCATGCTGACCGATTATATCGACCCCAAGAAAATCACCTACCTGCCTAACACCGCAGGGTGCTTTACCGGTGAGGACGCAGTGCGCACGCTACGGCTGGCGCGCGAAGCGGGGGGCTGGGATCTGGTCAAGCTGGAAGTGCTGGGCGAGGCGCGCACGCTTTACCCCGATATGCGTGAGACGCTGAAGGCGACCGAGGTGTTGGCCAGGGAAGGTTTCCTGCCGATGGTTTACTGCGCCGATGATCCGATCGCGGCGAAGCAGCTGGAAGATGCAGGCGCGGTGGCGATCATGCCGCTGGGCGCGCCGATTGGTTCGGGGCTGGGCATTCAGAACCGGGTGATGATCCGCCTGATCGTCGAAGGCGCCAAGGTGCCGGTGTTGGTCGATGCGGGCGTCGGCACGGCGTCGGATGCGGCTGTGGGCATGGAATTGGGCTGCGATGGCATCTTGATGAACACCGCCATCGCCGAGGCCAAAGACCCGATCCGCATGGCTCGAGCGATGAAACTCGCGGTCGAAGCCGGGCGGGAAGCCTATCTCGCGGGCCGCATGGCGCGGCGGATGTATGCCGATCCAAGCTCGCCGCTGGCGGGGCTGATCTAGAACTAACCCTACTGCCAGCGCTTGTTCGGCTGCACAGCAGCCGCAAGGCCGACCGGCCGCCCGCAGCGACGCTGGCGTAGCCAGCATGAGCGAGGATTTCGCATCGCGGACGCGATGCGGAACACAAAGACTCTGGCCACTTTCTCTCTACCTAACCCTAAATTAACCACGCTGTGCGACGTTCTCCCTGTCGAAGGAGACATGCGCCATGATGATGCCGATTGCCGAAATGCGCGAATTTGCCGGGTTTGGCCCAGCCGAGCAGCGTTATATCAAGCGCAGCCTCGATATCGGCCTCGCCCGCACGGATGCGTTTCGCCGGTGGGGACGGAGCGAGGCGGAAAATACCGCCATCCGCCGCCAATATGTCGCCTATCAGGATCTGAAGGCACTGCGCGCGCTGATCCCGCAGGAAGGCACGCCGAACGAGGTCGAACGCTTCCTTGGCAAGCTGGTGCGGATCGCCGCCTTCGATCTGGAGCAGGAACGGCTGGAATGCTTTTCGGCCTTCCGGTTCCTGTATGAACGGATGCTCGGCGCGAGCGTGCGCCCCTATCTGCCGGCCGCCTTCTGCGCCGCTGCCGCGCTGCCCTCAATCCGCCCCGAACGCCGCAAGCTGTTGCTGCAATCGCTGTCCGAAGCCGCCGCCACCGCACCCGGCTGGTCGGAACGCGAACCCGGCTTCTACCCCGAATATGTGGACGACTTCGAGGCGGCTTAAGTGATAGAAGGGCGTTGATGGAGACGCCTTCCCCCTATCACCCGCCGGTCAAACGTTCGCTTTCGATTGCGGGCCACAAGACTTCGATCAGCCTCGAACCGCTGTTCTGGGAGATGCTGCGCGCGGCGGCTGCGCGCGAGGGGGTTGCCATTGCCGCCCTCGTCGCCCGCATCGATGCCGAACGGATCAAATCCCCGACGCCGCCGGGTCTGGCAAGCGCGATTCGGGTGTGGCTGGTGGTGAATGACGTTTAGCCAATGTTCCACGTGAAACATCGCCATGATGCTGAGCAAGCCGGGGGCTAGACCGATCTGGCCGGGGTCTAACCCGCTCAAGCAGGGGTCTAATCATCCACGCGTTCGATATCCGCACCCACCAGCTGCAACTTTTCCTCCAGCCGCTCATAACCGCGATCCAGGTGATACAGCCGCCGCACGGTGGTCTCACCTTCAGCGGCGAGCGCTGCGATCACAAGGCTCATCGAAGCGCGCAGATCGGTCGCCATCACTTCGGCGCCGGTCAGCCGCTCCACGCCCTTGACGATCGCGGTGCGGCCTTCGGTGTTGATGTCCGCGCCCATGCGCGCCAGTTCGGGCACGTGCATGAAGCGGTTTTCGAAGATCGTTTCCTTGAGCACGCTCGCGCCTTCGGCCTTGCACAAGAGCGCCATCAGCTGCGCCTGCATATCGGTGGCCAGCCCCGGATAGGGCGCGGTGGTGAGGTTGGTCGCTTTCAAGGTGCCGTTCGCGCGCACGTTCACACCCTTGGCATCCCAATCGACGTGGATGCCGATGGCTTGCAGCGCGTGGATGGTCGCCATCATGTCATCGGCCTTGGCGCCTTCCAACCGCACTTCGCCCCCGGTGATCGCCGCCGCGCAGGCGTATGATCCCGCCTCGATCCGGTCGGGCATGACACGGTAAGTCGCACCGTGCAGCCGCTTTACCCCGTGGATGGTGAGGTTGGAGGTGCCGATCCCTTCGATCTCCGCCCCCATCGCGGCGAGCATATTGCACAGATCGACAATCTCCGGTTCGCGCGCGGCGTTGAACAAACGGCTTGTGCCGTTGGCCAGCACCGCCGCCATCAGCGCATTCTCGGTTGCGCCGACGGATACCACCGGGAAATCGAAATCCCCGCCCGGCATCCCGCCATCGGGCTGCACCGCACGGACATAGCCCTGCGCCAATTCGATCTGTGCGCCGAAGGCTTCCAGCGCCTTCAGGTGGAGATCGATCGGGCGGTTGCCGATCGCGCAACCGCCGGGCATCGACACGGTCGCCTCCCCGCTGCGCGCCAGCATCGGGCCGAGCACCAGGATCGACGCGCGCATCTTGCGCACCAGATCATAGGGCGCGACGGTCGACGTGATCCGGGTCGCCTCCATGCTCATCACCCGGCCGAAATCCTCGGGGCGGGTGCCCTGGATCGAAGTGGTGACGCCGAACTGGTTCATCAGGTGCTGGAACCCGTCAATATCCGCCAGCCGCGGCAAGTTGCGCAGCGTCAGCGGTTCTTCGGTCAGCAGCGCGCAGGGGATCAGCGTGAGCGCGGCATTTTTTGCACCCGAAATCGGGATCGAGCCGGAAAGGCGGTTGCCGCCGCGAATGATGAGTTTGTCCATTGCGCCAGCCTTAGCGAAAAGTGCTTTAGGCGCAACACACGCTGGAGATCAGCCAACAGCGATTGACCTTGGACAGACCGCGCGGCACGGATGTAATGGGCGCCAGACTTTACGATTTTTCAAGCAAGGGGGCCAGATGTCTTTCACACCGATCCACCCAAGACCGATCAGGAAGGCCGTGTTCCCCGTTGCGGGACTAGGCACGCGGTTCCTGCCTGCGACCAAGGTGGTGCCCAAGGAACTGCTGCCGGTGGTTGATCGCCCACTGATCCAGTATGCGGTCGATGAAGCGCGCGAGGCGGGGATCGAACAGATGATCTTTGTCACCGGACGCGGCAAGACCGGGATTGTCGAACATTTCGACATCGCCTTCGAACTCGAACAGACGATGACCGAGCGCGGCAAGGATCTGTCGGTGCTCGAATGCACCCGCGCCACGCCGGGCGATGTGATCGCGGTGCGCCAGCAGGTGCCGCTCGGCCTTGGCCACGCGATCTGGTGCGCGCGCGCGATTGTCGGGGATGAACCCTTCGCGATCTTCCTGCCCGACGAACTGATGGTCGCGCGCGAAGGCGGCAGCGGCTGCATGAAGCAGATGGTTGAGGCCTATAATGACGTCGGCGGCAATCTTATCAGCGTGCTCGAAGTGCCGATGGAGCAGGTGTCCTCATACGGCGTGATCGATCCCGGCGCGCAGGTTGGCGCGTTGACGCAGGTGCGCGGGCTGGTGGAAAAACCACCGCAAGCCGAAGCGCCATCCAACAAGATCGTTTCGGGCCGCTATATCCTCCAGCCCGAGGTGATGCGGGTGCTGGAAAATCAGGGCAAGGGTGCAGGCGGAGAAATCCAGCTGACCGATGCGATGGCGAAGATGATCGGCACCCAGCCGTTCCACGCCGTCACGTTCGATGGCGCGCGGTATGACTGCGGCAGCAAGGTCGGGTTTGTCGAGGCGACCCTGGCGATCGCACTGGCACGGCCGGACATGGGCGCAGAAGTGCGCGCGATTGCGCTTAATCTGTTGAAATAGGCTGCAGGGGCAGCGCGTTCGCCGCCCCTGCGCGTTTCATTTATTCTGCCGTTTCGCCGTCCGGCACCGCAGCCGGGGCGCTGTCCTGTAACTTGACGGGCTTGGCCGGCTTTTTCACTGCAGGTTCCGGGGTCGGTTGCGCTGTAGCTACAGCAGGCGCTGCTTCGGCATCAGCCACGCCCTTCACCAGACCGGACAGTGACGATCCGTCCAGCCCCAGCTCCTTCATCAACCCGTCCAGCACCGGCGCCTGCGCACGATAGGCAAGCGCGGCCGACACGGCATCGCTGGCAAGGTTGCCCGATCCGCCGCCGCCTGCACCGCCCCCATCGCTGGCCGAACGCCCGCCATTTGTAAGCCCGTCAACCTGCACGATCTTGATAGAATCGATCGCTTCCATCGGCTTGGCGCTTTCGCGGATGACTTCGGGCAGCACCTTTAACAGTGCCAGTTTGGTCTGGAGTGAAATCTGATCGTTCGAGAGGATATTGGCAGCCTCGTTAATCGCGCGTTGGCCGGCGGCCTCGACTTCAAACCGCACTCGCGATGCTTCGGCGCGAAGCTTTTCGGCTTCGGCCTGACCCTGCGCTTCCAACCGGAGCGCTTCGGCGCGGTTGACGGCGGCGTCTTTCTCGGCTTCGGCCTGCACCTTCACGCCGATGGCCTCACGTTCGGCCTGCTTTGACGCTTCGATCAGTTCGATTTTCTTGCTGCGTTCGGCAATTTCGCTTTCGCGTGCGGTCGTGACGCGTTCTTCGGCTTCGACTGCCTTGGCGCGGGCATCATCCGCCTCGGATTTGGCCTGGCTTTCTTCGCGGCTTTTGTTCTGCACCGCGATCTGCTGTTCCTGCCGAGCGATTTCGAGCGCGCGCTGCTGATCGATGCGGGCTTCTTCGACCAAGAGATCGGCCTCGATCTGCTGAGAATCGACCTGCTTCTTGGCCTCGATCCGCGCCGCATCGGCTTCGCGGTTGCGTTCGGCTTGTTCGCGGGCGATTTCCGCCGCCTGACCGGCGCGCCGCACCTCAACCTCGCGCTCTTGTTCTAGCCGCGCATATTCCTGATCGCGCGCGATTTCGAAGCTGCGCTGGCTGGCTTCGAGATTCTTGGTCTCGATCTGCACGCGCGTGTCCTGCTCGATATCGTTGCGCAGCTTCTTGCGCGCCTCGATCTGCTCGGTCAGCTTGGTCAGACCCTCGGCGTCAAACGCGTTGTTGGCGTTGAAGTGTTCGATGCTGGTCTGATCAAGCCCGGTCAGCGACACCGATTCGAGCTCCAGCCCGTTCATCGCGAGATCGTTGGAACTGACCTGCTGCACCTTCTGCACGAAGTCGGCGCGCTGTTCGTGCAGCTCGTTCATGGTCATCCCCGCCGCGACTGATCGCAGCGCATCGACAAATTTGCCTTCGACCAGATCTTTGAGCATTTCAGGCTGCATCGTGCGCTGACCCAGCGTTTGCGCGGCCATCGCTATCGCTTCGGCATCGGGGCGGACGCGGACGTAGAATTCGGCCTTCACGTCGATCCGCAGCCGGTCGAGCGTGATCAGCGCCTCGGTATCGCGACGCACCACCGGCAGCACCAGTGTGTTCATGTTGACAGGCATGGTTTCGTGGAACACCGGGAACACCAGCGCGCCGCCGTTCATCACCACCCGTTCGCCGCCCAGACCGGTACGCACAAACGCGGTTTCTTTCGACGCGCGGCGATACAGCCTGATGAGAAACGCGAAGAAGATAACGACGACGAGCAATGCGCCCACGCCGATAACGCTGTAGGTGATAAGATCTCCGGATGTGGAGGCCAGATCACCCGATGTGGCCAATTCTCCGGACGTGGTCAAAGCCATTTGCGTTCCCCTTTAGATGCCCAGCCCTAACAACGGGCTGTCGTAATGCACGCCATAGAAGGTCTGCCCTTCGCGGCGCACCAGCAGGACGGTATCGCCTGCGTTCAATGCGAGTGTCTGGTCGTGCGGTTCGACCATGACGAAATGCGCCTGTCCGTGCAGGTCGATCACCTTGGCGCGGGCGGGCGATCCGGCGCGCGCGGTGCCGATCTGGATTTCGGCATCGCGCCGCACCAGATCGTCCAGCCCGATGGCGGTGGTTTCATCCTTGGGCATGGTTGCAGCAAGCGGGCGCACGGCGATGCTGTTGAGCGGAAATGCCACCCCGCCTGCCACCAGCGCGGCCCATCCGGCCGAAAGCGGCGCACCGAGCGCACTCGCCAAAACCGCCTGCCCGATCACCCCGACCGTGCCGAACACGAACAACAACATCGCCAGCCAGATCAGCAGCGGCACCCGGCCCAGCCCCAGCAGCGTGGTCAGCGCTTCACCAAACCCGCCCGCGTCCAGCCCATCGGGCAAATCGAACTCGCCCGCGCCCTCAACCGCTTCGGACACGCCGGTGAGTTGCACCACGGCAATCACCGCGAGCGCGCCGAATGCGATCAGGAACGGCAGGTTGTGTGGTTCAAGCAGGCTCATCCCGCCAACCCCGACTGCCCAAGGCGAAAGTAAAATCCCATGCCCTGAAATCTATGGCAAATGCCGGGAAAACAATAGCAGAATCGAACAACTTCAGTCCGATTCCATTTCAGAGCCTCACACTGCGTCCGCTTTCGCCCTGGCCGCAAATTCATCGCGCAATTCGCGCTTGTAGAGCTTGCCATTGGCCTCGCGCGGCAGATCGGGGCGGAAATCGAACAGTTTGGGCATTTTGATCTTGGACAGGCTGGCGCTGAGGAAGGTGCGCAATTCGGCCTCCAGCGCATCGCCAGCCTCGGCCATGTCAAGCGGTTGCACCACCGCCACCACCTTTTCACCCAGATCGGGGCAAGGCGCACCGATCACGGCGGCATCCATCACCTTGTCATGGGTGACCAGCAGGTTCTCGATCTCCTGAGGGTAGATGTTCACACCCCCGGAAATGATCATGTGGCTCTTGCGGTCGGTGAGGAACAGGAAGCCGTCCGTGTCGAGATGCCCGATGTCGCCCAGCGTCATCCAGCCTTTCGGGTGCATCGCTTCGGCGGTTTTGGCGGGATCATTGTGATAGGTCGGCAGCAGGGCGTTTTCGAAATAGATCAGCCCGTCCTCGCCCGCACCCAGTTCCTCGCCATCCGGCCCGCAAATGTGCAGTTTGCCATAGATCGCCCTGCCGACGCTGCCGGGGTGGGTGAGCCAGTCCGGGCTGCGGATCATGGTCATGCCGATGCCTTCGCTGCCCGCGTAATATTCGTTCACGATCGGCCCCCACCATTCGATCATTTCGCGCTTGATCGGCACAGGGCAGGGCGCGGCGGCATGGAGCGCGCGTTGGTGGCTCGACAGATCATAGCGCGTGCGCACTGCCGGATCGAGTTTCAGGAAGCGCACAAAGTGCGTCGGCACCCACTGGCTGTCGGTCACCTTGTAACGTTCGATTGCCTGCAGGGCGGCTTCGGGTTCGAACTTCTCCATCATTACCACCGTGCCGCCCAGCCGGTGCACGACCGAACACCAGCCGATCGGCGCAGCGTGATAGAGCGGGGGCATGCCCGCCCCCATCACGGCCAGCCCGACCAGCGGTACCGTGGCCTGCGGATCGGGATCAGCGGGCGGAGCAGGACGGATGCCCTTGGGCTGCCCGGTGGTGCCGCTCGAATAAAGCATCACCATCCCGGCGCTTTGATCGGGAATCGGCGCGGGTGATTGCGCGGCGATTGCGGCGGCGAAATCTTCTGCGCCGCCCCCATTCCCCAAATCGTCCATCACCAGCACGGTAAGGCCTGGACATTCAGCGCGGATATCCCCGAGCACGTCAGCGAAGTAGCCCGAGGTGATCAGCAGCTTCGCCTGCGCATCGCGGATGATATAGGCGGCCTCGGGCGCGGTCAGGCGCGACGAAATCGGCACCAGCATGGTGCCCGCGCGCTGCGATCCCCAGATCAACGTGAAGTATTCGATGCGGTTCTCCAGCAGCACTGCAAAGGCATCACCCCCTGATCCTTTGGCACCGATTCCGTGGGCGCGCAGCAGATGGGCAAAGCGGTTCGATTCCGCGTCCAATTCGCCAAAGGTGATCTGCTTGCCCGACCCGGTCATGATAACGGCGGGATGATCGGGGCGGGTCGCGGCGTGCGCGATGGGGTGCATACTCATGGTTCTCTCTCCCTTGCCGCAGCGCAGCGCGCCGTCTGGCTCGGGGAGGAAATTGAACCGTGCGAGGCGACCCCGCAAGCAAAAACAGTATGAGAAATGCTACTCATTTTCGGCGGTGGCATGAGCGGGGGCCAGTGGCGGCACACAAAAAAGGCGGCGGGTAAACCCGCCGCCATGATCGGACACCCTCTCCAATGTCCGGCCCACTTAACGCGGGCAATTTCGCAGTCTTACTCGCCGCCCTGACCGGTCAATTTCTGGTCACGCACATAGGCGAGCTGTGCTTCGCTTTCTACCATATACGGAATCGGATTGACCGCAAGCCCATCAACACGGACTTCGTAATGCAGGTGCGGCCCGGTTGAACGGCCGGTCGATCCGACATAGCCGATCAGGTCGCCCTTCTTGATATTGTCACCGGCCGCAACCGCAAGCCGCGACATATGGGCGTAGCGGGTTTCCATCGACGCGCCGTGATTGATGCTGATGTAGAGGCCGTAGCTCGAATACCAGTCGGCCCGTCCGATCACGCCGTCAGCCGTGGCGTAAACCGGGGTTCCGGTCGGCGCGGCGAGATCGATTCCCTGATGCTGGCGGCGGCCACCCAGCACCGGATGGTTGCGCATCCCGTAACTACTGGTCAGCTGCGCACCTTCAAGCGGCATGCGCGACGGCACCGAGATTGCGCGCTGAGGAATTGGTGAGGAAAAAGCGGTTATGTCCGCACCCATGCCCAACGTCGGGGTCGTGCGTTCCAGCGCGGTCCAGCCGACGAACAGCGATTTGAAGCGTTGATCGCTGTTGGCGGCGTCATCGCCCCGCACTTCGCGCACAGGTTCGATAATGTCGGTACCGGCATTGGCATTGGCAGTGTTGGCAAAAGCAGGCGACGCGGCAGAAACCATAAACGCAGCGCAGGCCGTAGCTGCAAACTTGATAACGTGGCGCACGGCAAATTTCATAACTGACCCGGTTCCCGATTGCGGCTGTTGCCGTTGGAAAATTCCGGCACGTCTGTTGCGCGCCTGTTG
>PHEL01000148.1 GCA_002842925.1 Alphaproteobacteria bacterium HGW-Alphaproteobacteria-14 | reverse complement strand
CCCGACCGGAATTGAAATCCCCATAGCTCACCGCATGCGGACCGCGGGTTCGGGCACCGTCGACTTTCCGACGCCTCTCGGCGTCCGAAACTCTAAACGATAGCGGAAAGGCAGCTTTTTTCTCCGAGCGCGCGGTTCCTGCCATTGAGCAGGTAGCCCGATCAGAACGGAATATCGTCGTCCAGATCATCATAGCCGCCGCTCGCGCCGCCGCTCGCACCGCCGCTTGATCCGCCGCCCTGATCCCAGCCGCCGCTGCTGCCACCTGCTGCTCCGCCGCCGCCATAGCCGCCCGCGTCGCCGCCTGAACGACCACCGCCACCACCGCCCGCTGCGCCGTCAAGCATGGTCAGCGTGCCGCCGAGGCCCTGAATGACGATTTCGGTGCTGTAACGATCAGCGCCGGATTGATCCTGCCATTTGCGGGTCTGCAACTTGCCTTCCACAAACACCTTGCTGCCCTTTTTCAGGTAGCGTTCGACCACACCCACGAGCCCTTCGGAAAAGATCGCAACCGTGTGCCATTCGGTCTTTTCCTTGCGTTCGCCGGTCTGGCGATCTTTCCACGTTTCCGACGTGGCGATCCGCAGGTTGGCGACCTTGCCACCGTTCTGAAAGCTGCGAATTTCGGGATCGGCCCCCAGATTGCCGATCAGCATGACCTTGTTGAGCGAACCCGCCATCGAAACGTCCCTTTCCCGTCAAAAGCTTGCGCGCGATCCTGCGCGACTCTTGGTGGTGTCATAGGACATCAAAGCGGGCGAGACGACAAGCCCCGCGGCCTAATCCCCGAATTACCTTGCAGGATAGCGCAACCGGCCCAGAAACCGCGTCAGGCTTGGCAATTCGCGATCCTTGTTCAAAAGCTGCGCCTTGGCCTTTTCAAACCGCATCACCCCGTCGATCCGGCGATCAAGGAAGGCGTGAGTATCGGCCTTGCCTTCGCTATCGTCATTCACGAACACCGCCAGCGTGGCTGAATATATGCCCGCAAGGATCGCGCGCTTAGAGTAGTGGTTGTAATCGGTCGCGGTATCACCCGCCAGCCGCCACATGATATCGGCCGACCGCCACCCCAGTTTCAGCGCGCGCGGCGCGTTCTGCGGCTGCGCCATCACCGCCAGCGCGCGGCGCACGGCTTCGTCAATATGCGCCACCGCGTGCAGCCGGAACGCGACCAGCGTGCGGATGCGTTCACGGATTTTCGAGGTCGCCAGCCGCTCGGCAGGCCATTCCGCTGCCATTGCTGAATCGACACTAGTGATCCACGCTTCGATCATGTCCATCGGCTTTGCACCGGGAAAGGCGAGCCTGGCGATATCCACATCGCACCCTGCCATTTCTGCGGCCGCGACCAGTGCCGCTTGGCTCCAGCCATCGAAAATCGCCGAAGCGGCAATATCGGGGGCCAGCGCGATGCGCAGTTCATCCAGCGTCAGGTCGGCAAAATCGGTGGTGATCATGTCAGAATGATGGCCCGTAATCGCGCTTTGGCCCCGCCTCTTCGCGCTTGGTGTCAGCATTGGTGAATTCCTGCTTCATCAGCGTGTTGCCGCTCATCAACTCCATGTAATCGCGCGCAGAACGCCCGGAATTGTCGAAATGGTCAGGGTCGGCGCCCTTGTCCAGCAGCAGCCGCACCAGTCCCACATTGCGCGAATGCACCGCGGCGATCAGCGGGGTTTCCCCGGTCTGATCGCTGACATTGACGCTTGCCCCGCCCTTGATCAGCGCCTCGACCCCTTCGGTAAGGCCCATCGACGTCGCCAGTTGCAGCGGGGTTATGCCTTTCTTGTTGCGGATATTGGGATCGGCACCGCGTTGCAGCAGAAACCGGATCCACAGCACATCGCTGCGGGCCACCACGATATGCAGGCCAGTGTCGCCCGAGGTGATATCGCGAGTATTGACGATGGTGCTGCCCGGCTTGTTGAGCATATCGGTGGCATCATCGCCCTCGCGTTCCTTGACCGCTTCGAGGAATTTGTAGCCTTCGGACTGGAACTGCGCTGCGGCAGGAACGCCAAGCGCCACCACCAGTACCGGCGCCAGTATCGCCATGATTGCACTGGCAATCGCGCGGCGAGCGCTTAACTTGCGCAAAACATCGGCCGTCACGGTTTGATCCTTTCGCATTACCTGTCACACATCTGGTGTGTATAGCGGGACTGGACAAGCCTCCCACCCTTCGCAAACCAACAGTTAGCAGAGCATGAACCGTATCAACAAGCCTTCCGCCACATTCGCCATTCTGATCGCAGGCGCGATTGCGCTGGCGGGCTGCAATGCTGCCACGCCTGCTGCTGAACCGCCGCTGGCGGGCGCGGCGATCGGAGGCGATTTTGCGCTCACCGCCAGCGATGGGCGCACCGTCAAATGGGGCGATTTTGCTGGCAAATATCGCGTCGTCTATTTCGGATATGCCTTTTGCCCCGATGTCTGCCCCACTGATATGCAGCGCGTTGCGCAGGGGCTGAAGGTGCTGAAGGCCAGCGATCCCGCCAAGGCGGCAAAGATCCAGCCGATCTTCATCACCATCGATCCCGAACGCGACACGCCCGCCGTGGTAGGCGAATTCGCCGCCGCGTTCTCGCCCGACATCATCGGGTTGACCGGCACGCCTGAACAAATCGCCGCTGCGGCCAAGGCGTTCAAGGTGTTCTATGCCAAAGGCGAAGTGGTCGAAGGCGGCGGATACCTCGTCGATCATTCCGCCATCACCTATCTGTTCGGCCCCAAGGGCGAGCCGCTGGCGACGCTCCCGACCGATCAGGGTGCCGATGCGGTGGCGGCGGAACTGGGCCGATGGGTGAATTGAGAGAGCATTTCTGGGAGCTGCCGCTGGGCGAGCTGACCCGGCCCGAATGGGAAGCGCTGTGCGATGGCTGCGGGCGCTGCTGCCTGCACAAGATCGAAGATGAAGACACCGGCGAAATCGTCGATACCAACATTGCCTGCCGCCTGCTGGATACCGGCACGGCGCAGTGCAGCGATTACCGCAACCGCAAGGCCTTCGTCCCCGATTGCCTGCGGCTGACGCTGCGGATTGTCGAACAGGTCAGCTGGCTGCCATCCACCTGCGCTTATCGCCTGCGCGCCGATGGCCATCCGCTGCCCGGCTGGCATTACCTCATCAGCGGTTATCGTGATGCGGTGCGCCGGGTGGGGGTATCGGTGGTGGGCCGGGTGGTGAGCGAGGTCGACGCCGGGCCGCTGGAACATCACATCGTCGAATGGCCCTCGCCGCGGCATGACTGTCCGCTGCTTGAGGAGGAAGCCGAAGCGTGATCGACTGGCTGCGACGCCCTGCCCTGGATGCCGCAATCGAGCTTGGTGACAGGCGCGTGCCGATCGTGCTCAAGCGGCAGCACAATGCCCGGCGGCTGACCTTGCGGCTTGCCCCTGATGGCAGCGAAGTGCGCGTCACGCTGCCCGCCTGGGCTGAAGGGCGCGAAGCGATTGCCTTTGCCCATTCCCGCAGCGACTGGCTGGCGGGGCAATTGGCCAAATTGCCTGTCCGCACCGTGCCGGAACCCGGTGGCGAGGTTCGCTATCGCGGCACAGCGCTGCGGCTGGCGTGGGAGGCCAAAGCCCCGCGCCGCCCCGAAATCGCGGGCGAGGCTTTGCGTATCGGCGGGCCGCAGACCGGGCTGGAGACGCGCCTGCGCCGATGGCTGGAGGGTGAAGCGCTGCGCCTCGCCCAAGCCGACATGCACGAATATTGCGCTGCCGCCGGGCTGGAACCGGTGCCCGTCGGCCTCACCCGCGCGCAACGCCGCTGGGGATCATGTTCGGACAAAAGCCGCATCCGCATCAATTGGCGGCTGGTGCAGGCCCCCGATCACGTCCGCCGGTCGGTGGTGGCGCATGAAGTCGCGCATCTGGTGCATTTCGATCACAGTCCGGCGTTCCATGCATTGCTGGCGCGAATCTTCGAAGGCGAGATTGCGGCGGCTGACCGCTGGTTAAAGGAACATGGGCGCGGGCTTTATTCGGCGTTCGGGTAAGAGACAGGTTTTGCGTTCGGGCAGACGCCCCCCTATAATGGGCTGATGCTGTCCAATTCCCGCTTCAACCCAGCCCCCGGCCTCGCCGATTTCTGGAACGAGTTCCGGCGGCCCCATCCCTATCGCTGGCCAATTCTGGTGCTGTCGATCATGCCGGTGGCGGTGATCCTGTATTGGGCGATGGGCACCACGGCCTACAAGGATCCCGAACGGCCAAGGATCACCTATATCACCACGGTTGACCCGGCGCGCAGCGACGCGGAAATCGCCGCTGAAAACCTCGCCAACCAAGAGGTCAAAGACCTGCGCGCGTCCGAACTTGCCCGGATCGCACAGCGCAAGCGTGAAATGTACAAGGCGCTGGGCGCTGCAGCAGGCATGGATGTCGACGAGATCGAGCGCAAGGCCGATGCCGAACGCGCTGCTGAAGCAACTGCCCAAACCAAGCGCCGCGAAGAACTGCTTGAACGGTCTGGCACGTCGGCTGACACCAGCAGCGAAGGTGCTGACCAATAGACGCCATCGCGCTTCCGGCCGATCACGACTGGATGGCGGCCGCCGCGCGGTTGGCGCTGCGCGCGCGGCCGCTGTCGCGCCCCAACCCCGGCGTCGCCGCGCTGGTGGTGCATCGCGGCCGGGTGGCCGCGCGCGGTTGGACGGCAGCAGGCGGGCGGCCCCATGCGGAGGCGGCGGCGCTGGCGGGGCT
>PHEL01000011.1 GCA_002842925.1 Alphaproteobacteria bacterium HGW-Alphaproteobacteria-14 | reverse complement strand
TCATCATGCGGCGTGCGAACATTGGCGCGATCATTGGCGCTCCTCCAGCACTTCGGCGATTTTCTCGCTTACCGGGCCGCTGCGTTCATGGCGTTCGATATCCTCCACCGGGAGCGGCAGCGGAGCGCCCGCCATCGCGGCTGCCAACCGGTCACGGTCGAGCGCATTTTCCCAGCGCGCCACCACAATCGTGGCCACGGCGTTTCCGACAAAATTGGTCAGCGCGCGGCACTCGCTCATGAACCGGTCAATTCCGAGGATCAGCGCCATGCCCGCCACCGGGACGCTCGGCACGACCGAAAGCGTCGCGGCCAGGATCACGAACCCCGCGCCGGTCACGCCCGCTGCGCCCTTGGAACTGATCATCGCCACCAGCACCAGCGTCAGCTGTTCGCCAAGGCTCAGATCCACCCCGACCGCCTGCGCAATGAACAGCGCGGCCAGCGTCATGTAGATATTCGTGCCATCAAGATTGAACGAATAACCGGTCGGCACCACCAGCCCGACCACCGCCTTGCGGCACCCGGCGATCTCCATCTTCTCCATCAGGCTCGGCAGCGCGGCTTCCGATGATGACGTGCCCAGCACCAGCAGCAATTCTTCGCGCAGGTAACGGATCAGCGCGAAGATCGAAAAGCCGTTGAACCAGCCGACCAGCCCCAGCACCACGATCACGAACAACAGCGAGGTCAGATAAAAGGTCGCAATCAGCGCGGCGAGATTGGCAAGGCTGCCGATTCCGAATTCGCCAATAGTAAACGCAATCGCCCCGAACGCGCCAATCGGGGCCAGCTTCATCAGCATATGCACCAGCCGGAACACCACCGCGTTGAACGAGGCCAGCACGTCCAGCACCAGATCGCTCGCCGGGCGAGTCATCGCCAGCGCTACCCCGGCCAGAATAGCGACCAGCAGCACTTGCAGAATCTGCCCTTCGGTCATCGCGCTGAACAGGGTTTCAGGGATGATGTTGAGCAGAAACGCGCTGATCGTGTGGGCTTCTGCGCTTTTGGTATAGGTCGCAACGGCGCCTGCATCGAGCGTGGCGGGGTCGATATTCAGCCCTTCGCCCGGCCGCACGACGTTGGCGACGATCAGCCCGATAATCAGCGCCAGTGTGGAGAAGAACAGGAAATAGGCAAGCGCCTTGCCCGCGACGCTGCCGACCGCCTTCATGTCGCTCATCCCGGCAATACCAGTGGCGACCGTCAGGAAAATCACCGGCGCAATGATCATCTTGACCAGCTTGATGAAGCCATCGCCCAGCGGTTTCAGCGCGATTCCGAATTCGGGATAGAAATGACCAATCAGCGCGCCCAGCACGATCGCCGTCAGCACCTGCACGTAAAGCTGCTGGTACAGCGGCTTTCGGCGCGGCGGCACCATTGGTATTTCCGGCATTATCGCTGCGTGCGATACCATTGGTCGAAGATCCTCTGCCCCATATTTCCCATTCGCAGGATCGGGCCACGGGTGCTTTCCTGCAAGCAAATCGAAGCCCACAGGCCAGCGGTGTAAATTCAACAGGTTGTAGCCTTACCGCGATCGTTTTGTGCGAAAATCCGCACAACTTTCTTGCGCTAAGTGCGAAAATCCGCACAAGACCTGCGTGTGAGACAAAGGGAGCGCGCATCATGCGCAGCAGAATGGGACGCCGGAATCTGCTGCTGATCGCGCTGATCGGCGTGTTCCTGATCGGCGCGCTGGCGATGCTTGGGCTTGATCGCACGATGCGGGTCAGCGCGCTGGAAGAAGCCCGCGCAGAGGCAACAAGCGATGCGGCGATCCTGGCGGCGGGCCTCGAAAGCGAACTCAACAAATTTTCGCTCGTTCCGCAGGTGCTGGCGGTCGATCCCGAAGTCTCTGCGCTGCTCGGCGGGGATCGCAGCCAGCGCGATGTGCTCAACCGGCGGCTGGCCGCGCTGGCACAGCAGACCAATGCTGCAGCGATCTACCTGATGGATGCTGACGGGTTGACGCTGGCGGCGAGCAACTGGGATCGGCCGGACAGCTTCGTCGGGTCGCATTACGGGTTCCGCAGCTATTTTACCGACGCATTGGGCGATGGCACAGCGAGCGAATTTGCACTCGGCACGGTCAGCCGTCGCCCGGGCCTGTATCTTTCCGAACGGGTCGGCACAGCCCAAAGCCCGCAGGGCGTGGTCGCCGTAAAAGTCGAATTCGATATCCTTGAAGGCAAATGGCGCGATGCCACGGCCGGAGTGTTCGTTACCGATGCCGACGGGATCGTGCTGTTGAGCAGCAATCCTGACTGGCGTTTTCGGGTGGCCGCCAGCGATAACCGGAATGGCCGTTCGGTGGCCCGCGATCCGGCGCGTGATGCAATGCGGTTCGGGACAGACCGGATCGCCCCGCTGGCGCTTCCTGAAGCGGGCGCGCCCGGATCGCCGGTGCGGATGATCGAAAATATCCAGCCCATCGCCCCCATTGACTGGGAATTGCACCTGCTCACCGACCCGGCCCCGCGCCTGTCGGCGGCCGTCGCCAATGGGCGGCTGGCCGGGGTTGTCGGGCTGGGGGTGCTGGGTCTGCTCGCGGCTGCTGCATTTGTATGGCAGCGCCGCCGCGAAACACGTGCGGCGGCACAACGCGATACGCATACGGCAATTCTGCGCGAACAGTTGCAACAGGCCAACCGCTTGGCAACGCTTGGCCAGATTACCGCCGGGCTTGGCCATGAAATTCGCCAGCCACTTGCCGCGATGCGGGTCTATGCTGAAAGCGGCGAACGCCTGATCGAAGCCCAACGCCACGCAGAGGCAGCCGGGAATTTCGACAAGATCGCCGGGCTTGCAGGGCGGATTGGCCAGATTACCGAAGAACAGCTGCAATTCAGCCGGCGTTCGGTCGGCGAACCCAAGCAGATCAGCCTTGCCGAAGTGATCGACGGTTCGCTGCTGCTGCTGCGCGACCAGATCCGGCAAAAGGGCATAAGCCTGACATTGCCGGGGGCCGAAGCCGCCAGCGCAGCGGTGTGTGCGCCGCACGTCCAACTGGAACAGGTGCTGGTGAATCTGCTCCAGAACGCATTGCAGGCTGCCGAACTGGAAGGCGGGCAGATTGTGGTGACGATTGCGGCGGATGGGCCAATAATCCGGCTAAGCGTAACCGATGATGGGCCGGGGGTGCCAGAACGCTTGCGCGATGAACTATTCCAGCCGTTCGTCACCAGCAAAGCTGAAGGCATCGGGCTTGGTCTGGCGATTTCCCGCGACATCATGCGGCAACTGGGAGGCGATCTGATCCACGAGGACACGGAAAAAGGCGCGCGCTTCACCATGATCATGCCCGCCGCATGAATCCCGCAGATGAGCCCATACACGTCGCGCTGGTCGAGGATGATACGGCGCTACGCGATGCATCCACGCAGGCCCTATCGCTCGACGGGGTGCAAGTGGTTGCCTTTCCCGATGCCCGCGCTGCGCTCGGCTGGCTCTCAGCCGACTTTCCCGGAGTGGTGGTGAGTGATGTGCGGATGCCGGGCATCGACGGGATCACCTTCTTCACCCGGCTGCGCGACATCGATCCTGATCTGCCGGTGATCCTCACCACCGGACATGGCGACATCGCGATGGCAGTGGAAGCAATGAAGAACGGCGCGGCGGATTTTCTGACCAAGCCCTATACCTCGGCCAATCTGATCCGCGCGGTGCGCGCTGCGGCATCGCGGCGCGGGCTGGCCTTGGAAAACCGCCGGCTGCGAGAGGAAGCCGGGCGCAGCGCCGGTGCGGCGATTCCCGGCACATCGCCCGCCGCCGAACGGCTGCGATCGGTAATCGAAGGGGTGGCGCGCTCGGAAATCGATGTGGTGCTGATCGGGCCGCCGGGTACGGGAAAGACCCATGCAGCGCGCCTGATCCACGATCTCAGCCCGCGCCGCGCACGGCCGTTCATCAGCGTTGATGCCGGGGTGATGGCACATGAGGATGCCGAATTGCTGCTATTCGGACGCGACCCCGGCGCAGGCCTGTCGCGCACCGGTCTGGTCGAACGCGCCAATGGCGGAACCTTGTTCATCGACGGGATCGAGAGCGCGAGCAGCGCGCTGTCCGCCCGGCTGCTATCCCTGGTGGAAACCCGCCAGGTGCTGCCGATCGGCGCGGACCGGGCGCGCAGGCTCAACATCCGTATCATCGTATCGCATGTGATGGATGACAGCGCAGGGCCAGCGTCCCCGCCGCGCGATCCGCTGTGGCACCGGCTCGGCGCGGTGCAGATCGCGTTCCCGCCGCTGTCCGAACGACGCGCGGATATTCCCGAGATTTTCCGGCTGTTCGTTGCCCGTCACGCGCGCGAACTGGGGCTTCCCGCACCCGCCATCGGTGAACGGCAATGGCACCACGTCCAGTCGCATGACTGGCCGGGCAACCTGCACGAACTCAGCGGCTTTGCCCGCGCTTTCGTGCTGGGGCTGGCGGATATCGGCACCGCGCCCACATCAGGCGGCGACCACCGCACGTTGCAACGGATCGTCGCGGATTTCGAGCGGACAGTGCTCGAAGACGCGCTGCGACAATCGCGCGGAGACATCGCCAAACTGCAAGTCCTGCTCGATACCCCGCGCAAGACGATTTACGACAAGCTGGCAAAATACGATCTGAAGCCTGCCCGATTCCGGTAGAACCGCAGGCGGGGTCAATGGTTGCTGAACTGCGCGGCGCTGTAGTAATTCGGTGGTGGCAATCGTAAGATCAGGCGAAAGGTCACTCCATGCTGAAAAATTCCCCGCCTATGCGCGCCGCTGTCCTTTGCTGTGTCCTGATCGCAGCGTGCAGCAATACATCTGCCAGCCCGGAACAACTGCCGCCAGCCGCAATCGGCGCTGACACCTGCCGCAAGGCCGAAGTCGGCGTGCAGGTATTAGGCTCCGGCGGGCCGATTGCCGAAGGTTCGCGCGCCGGAACCAGTTACGCGGTATGGATCGATGGACGCGCGCAATTGCTGATCGATGCCGGGCCGGGCAGCTTTATCCGCTTTGGCGAGGCGGGGCTGAAGGTCGCCGACCTTAAAGCGATAGCGCTCAGCCATTTTCACGCCGATCACAGCGCCGGCCTGACCGGCATTCTCAATTCGGGCGGTTTTGAACAATCAGACGAACCGCTGATGATCATCGGCCCGGCCGCGGGCAGCGTGTTTCCGGGCGCGGGCGATTTTATCCGGGCACAGGTCGGGCGCGAGCACGGCGCGTGGAGCTATCTGGGCGGTTACATCGACGGCACCGAGGACAAGCGCAAGCTGGATGTGCGCGAGATCGCGGCCAACAATACCCAAGAATCCCCCATTACTGAGGTGGAAATCGCCCCTGATCTGACGATAACCGCCATTCCCGTCCACCACGGCGTTGTCCCCACGCTGGCCTATCTGGTCAAGGTCAAGGGCCGCACCATCGTGTTTGCGAGTGATCAGAGCGCGTCCTCAATCGGGTTTGAGCAACGATTGCGAGACAGCAAGCCCGATCTGCTGATCGCGCATCACGTGATCCCCGAAGGCGAAGGCCAGCCGATCGGCCTGCATCGCCCGCCCAGCGGGATCGGCGAAATGGCAGCCGGTATCGCTCCTCGCCAACTGCTGCTGTCACACCATATGGAGCGTTCGATTTCACGACTGGAAGAAAGCCTCGGCGCGATTGCACTGCATTACCGTGGCCCCACTCTGATCGCTGCGGACGGAACCTGCGTCACGCTCTGACCAGCCCTGACCCTTGTCTGTAACGGATTGTTGTGGCGCGTCGAACAAATGGAAGGGGTCTCGTGAAGGAGTGCCTGCAATGAAGATCGCTTCCATTATCAACCGCAAAGGGCGTCATTTCGAAACCGTGCGGGAAGCGATTCCGTTGATCGAAGCGGTGAGGATCATGCACGAACTGTCGATCGGTTCGATCGGTGTGGCCGACCATCAGACAGACAAAATCATCGGCATCGTGTCCCAGGCAGAATTGATGGAAGCCATTGCAACCCGCGGCATCCATGGTCTCAATCTGCCGGTCGTGATCTTCGTGGGCCGCTCGATCCTCAGCTGCACCTGCGAGGACGATGCATCCAGCGTGATGCAGGTGATGTCACGCGCGCGTAGCCGCCACGCCATCGTCCGCAATCAGGCAGGCGATGTGGCCGGGCTGGTGTCGATGGGCGATCTGGTCGCCGCGCTGCTCGAAGATGCACAGCTTGAAGCGGGTGTGCTGCGCGATATGGCAAGATCGCATCTTCTCGCTGAATCGGCCTGACGGATGGGGCTGGTGTTCAGGACAGTGGGCCGCCTTCTGGCAGGCTTCCTCACCGGCCCGTCGCGCTCGCCCTATGCCGCGATGCCAGCCGATCCGGTGGCGCTCGCGGCGTGCCTGCGGCCCGGCGATGTCCTGCTGGTTGACGGACGCCAGCGGGTCAGCACTGCGATCAAGTATCTGACGCAATCGACCTGGTCGCATGCCGCCTTGTGCGTGGCGGGGCAGAACCGCGAAACCGGTGCGTTACCGCTGTTTGTAGAGGCCGATGTCGTCGATGGTGTCCGGCAGGTTTCGCTTGGCCAGTTTGCTGACAATCACACCAGAATCTGTCGGCCCTCGGGATTGAGCGACGACGAGGTGGCGCAGGTCGTCGCCTTTGCCAAAAGCCACATTGGCGACGAATATGATCTGGACAATGTCATCGACCTGGCGCGGTTTCTGTTTCCCACCCCGCCAGTGCCTGCCAGTTGGCGGCGGCGCATGATTGCGCTGGGCAGCGGGGAGCCGACCAAGGCAATCTGTTCGACACTGATCGCCCAGGCGTTCCAGTCAATCCGCTACCCGATCCTGCCCGAAATCACGCAGGAAATCAGCGAGGATCCCGATTGCGAAGGCTGCGTGCGCGACATCATGCATATTCGCCACCACAGCCTGTTCACCCCGCGCGATTTCGATGTTTCACCTTTTTTTGAGGTGATCAAGCCGACGCTTCGTGCAGGTTTCGATCACCGGGCCATCAGCTGGAGCGAACCTGCCGGTCAGATCAAAAGCGGGCCGATCAAAAGCGGGCCAATTAAAAGCGGGTCGTGAGGGTGATCAGCCAGTCGGGCATCATGTTCACCAGCGCCGCTTCAATCAGCTTGTCCGCGCCGGTCAGCACCAATGCCCCGACCAGCACCAACATCGCGCCGAACACCGGCTTGGCATAACGGGCCAGCTTTTGCAGCGCTCCGGCCCGTTTGCCGATGGCGCGCCGCGACCCATAGGCAAAGCCCGTCACCGACAGCGCGACGCCGATGGCAAACGCCAGAAATGTCACAAATGCCGATGCGAGATCTTCACCCTGACTGGCCGCCGCGATGGCCGCGCCCAGCGTCGGGCCGACACAGGGGGCCCAGACGAGACCGAGCAGCGCCCCGATTGCGAACTGGCCGCCCAGCCCTTCGCCGCTGGTGCGTTCCAGCGCGCCTTGGGCGCGGTTGGTCAAGGGCGCAAACAGCATCGTCAGCCGGGTCTGCAAGGCAGGAACCAGCAGAATGACCCCTGCCGCAGCGAGCAGGCCTCCGGCAAACATTCGGATGCCTTGTTCGGGAATGCCCAGCTGGAAACCGAAAGCAACGATCACGAAACCAAATGTCGAAAACGACAGCGCCAGCCCGCTCGCCAATGCCACCGGCCCCATGCGGTGCTTGCCCAGCGCCGATCCGACCAGGATCGGGATCAAGGGCAGGACGCAGGGGTTGAGGATCGTTACCAGACCGGCAACGAACGCAAGTGCAAGTTCGCTGAACATCAGTTCCCATTCAAGTTAAGCAAGCGCCTGTGGATCAGAACCTAGGGTCAGGACCTGTTAACCCCACCTTCGAGGCGCCGGAATGGCGAACATATCGGACGGATAGTCGTGCCGGGAAGGCTGTTTGCCTTTCCAAGCGAATATCTGGTCGAGATGGAAGCCATTCCGGCGTCCCTGCGGGATTTGCCCAGAACGGCCCATTGCGGCGTCGGATCGGCTGGAAATATCGACATATTCCTGCGCCCATCCTTCTTGCACTGAGCCGTTCTGCCTCAAACCTCGAAGGCGGGGTTAACAGGTCCTGACCCTAGATCCCCGCCATTACCGCTTCGCGCAGTTGCTTTGGCCGGCTTTCAGCGATCGATCGGGCCGATTCCTGCTTGCCGCGGAACACCAGCACAGTCGACTGGCGCGGAATGCGGTGTTGACGCAGGAACGGCTTTTCCTTGTCGAAATCGACCTTGAAAAACACCGCGTCTTTAAGCCGGGGTTCCTGGCGCAAGGCATCCAGGGTTGGCGCCTGCGCCTTGCAGGTTGGGCACCACACGGCATGAACATCGACGACAATCGTTTTGCCGGCATCTTGCGCGCGGGCAAATGCTGCCGGGGTATAATCCTGCCATGCCGGGGCCGCGATTGCCGGTGCCGCGAAGGCAACAGCAAGAAAAGCTAAAAAGGTGCTCATGGCTCGAACAAACATCAGCGGCGTCCTTTCAGGTCGAATGGCTATGGGGTTGCAGGCTGCCTGTTGCAGACATGCTGCCTTTCCTTTCGGACGGGCGCGGCAAATTGTTACAATTGCGCCGACGGATCGGCGATCTAATCGGGGATCGCCTTCATGAACATCTGGGCCGCGCTGTAACTTGCCACGAGGTAGGGCACGAGGAAGTTCAACCCGACTCTGGGCCAGTCAATCCCCACACCATGCCAAAGCTGCGACCCCTGATTGATGGCATTGAGGCAGAGCCCCACAACCAGCGCCACCTTCAACGCATTGGTGATCACAGGCCGCGTCAAGGCATATTGTAACAGCTTCATCATTGGCCCTGTTCCTTTCCAGCCCCGGCATGGTTGCCGAACCCGACCCCGTTCGGCGGGATGGCCTTGCGGGTTACACGCAAGACATCGGGAAACAAGCGGGTGCTGAAATCGGGGTTGTAACCGTTTGCGGGTTCATCGCGAATGACCCATTGAACCAGCAGCTCCCCCCCCCCCAACTGCTGGTCGAGGCCGCGCCGCTTGCACGATCACATGATCGGGCGGCGCGGCCCACTCCTCTATCAGTGTCGATGGCGCTTGTGGCGAACCCGTCGTGATCGATTCGTATGGAAAGCCAGCGTGATCAGATGATCCTTGCTTCCACCGATCCGATATTCGCAAAGGTCGCCAGAACCTTGCTGCCCGGCGAAATCTTGTGAACGCCGGTAATTGCTCCGCTTGAAATCCACCATCCGGGCTTCAGCGCAATGCCTCGCCGGGCAAGATTTTCGATCAGGAACCGTGCCGCGCCGAAGGGGCCATCGAGCATGGATGCCGTCGTCGCCCGGCCGACCTCGCACCCGTCAATGACCAGCGCCGCCTCAACCTCGTCGATCCGATCCCACAAGACGCGGGGCACCAGCGGGCCAAGCAGCAGCCCGGCATTATTGCCGTGATCCGAAATGGTGACACACGGTCCTTCGGAATTGATGGCAGCATAGGGGGATGATGCGATTTCGATGCCGATGCGCACCTCGTCAACCCACGCCATCGCGGCGTCGGGAGTCGTGGGCAGAGGCCCGTCCTGCGGGGCAAGCCGCAACATGAATTCAGCCTCGGCTGCGGCGAATCCGCCGTGGAACACCCGCAACGCGCCTGGGCCATCTGCGGACATGAAAATCGCGTCGCTGAACGCCGGGCCGACCAGTCGATCTGCGCCCAGTCGCACATCGTCAGGCGCGTTGATCCGGCCGACTTTCCAGCCACCGATTTCCCGGTCCCATAGCGAAATAGCACAATCCTGAATGGCGTAAGCACTGGCAAGATCACGCGGACGGCAGCCGGGAAACTGGCTGATCGCAGTCCCGCTGCGACGCGCGGTAACGAACGCTTCAGCGATTTCGCGAGCTTCGTAAGGCACAACGTTCCTCTCGTCTCTTAATCTCACGAAACGGAGCCTTGGCGAAAAAGGTAACCGGTGTCAAAAGCTTTCCACACAGCCGAGTCTGATGTCCTCCAGGGGATTTTGGCAATCGCGCGATTGTTCTTTATGAGGGTGTCCGATCAAACAAAAGGCGTTCAAAACCCGATATGTCAAAGCCGAACAAGACGCCAACGATCAATGACGTAGCCCGGCTTGCCGGGGTCTCGAAGAAAACCGTCAGCCGCGTCATCAACCGTTCCGCCTTGCTGAACGAGGATACCCGGATCAAGGTTGAGGCGGTCATTGCCGACCTTGGTTATGTCCCCAATCCGCAGGCCCGCGCGCTGGCGCTGCGCCGCAATTTCCTGCTTGGACTGCTGCACGACAACCCCAATGCGCAAACCGTGCTCAATTTTCAGGAAGGCGTGCTCGACGCGATCCGCGAAACCGAATTTGCGCTGGTGGTGCGCCCGGTGGATCGCCATTCGCCGAGGATGATCGATGATATCCGGCGATTTCTGGAACTTCAGCGGCTTTACGGCGTGCTGATCCTGCCGCCGATTTCCGAAAATGATGCGCTTGCCGAACTGTGCCACGAAATGGGCTGCGGCTATGTTCGCATGGGGTCGGCAATGCTTGACGATGCGGAGCATATCGTCGCTTCGAATGATCGCGAAGTCGTAAGCCAGGCGGTCGATTATCTGGTCGAACTGGGACACCGGCGGATTGCGCTGATCGAAGGGCCAGAGGGGTTCCGTTCCGCCTTTGAACGGCGCGAGGGGTTTCTCGCCGCGATGCAGGCGCATGGGTTGACCCTGCCGCCGGAAATGCGCGTGCAAGGCAATTACCGGTTCGATTCCGGAATTGCGGCCGCAAGCCGCCTGCTTGACATTGCCGACCGGCCGACCGCAATTTTTGCCAGCAATGATGAAATGGCAGCGGGTGCGTTTCATGCCGCGCGCCAACGCGAACTCAAAGTGCCCGACGACCTGTCGATCATCGGTTTCGATGATTCACCCATCGCCGCACACATCTGGCCGCCAATGACGACGGTCGGCTGGCCGGTGCGCGAAATGGGGCGTGCCGCCGCGCTCAAACTGATGGCACCGACCGATGAGGCCGCGCAGCAATACCGCTTTCCCGCAACCTTGGTAAAGCGGCAATCAGTCGGCCCGCCGCGCGGGTAAAATGCACGGTTGAAAGGTTGATGGGTTTGCGGTTATACCAGTTCATGACACCGGTTTCCTAACATGGCCATAAAGGCAATCCCTCACTCAGGGGGCGAAAGAGAGAGATCATGAAGATTGCACTGATTACCGAGAACAGTCAGGCTGCCAAGAACCCCATCATCCACGACGCGCTGACCGCAGTTGCCGAACCGCTGGGGCACGAAGTGTTCAATTACGGCATGTATAGTGCTGAAGACAGCGCCTCGCTGACTTACGTGATGAACGGGCTGCTGACCGGGATTCTGCTCAATTCCAAGGCCGCCGATTTCGTCGTCACCGGTTGCGGCACCGGCATGGGATCGATGCTCGCCTGCAACGCCATGCCCGGCGTGTTCTGCGGGCTGGTGATCGATCCGACCGATGCCTTTCTGTTCAGCCAGATCAACGCGGGTAACGCAATTTCGATGCCCTATGCCAAGGGATTTGGCTGGGCGGCGGAGCTGAACTTGCAGGATTGCTACGCCAAGCTGTTCGAAACCGAACCGGGGCTGGGCTACCCCAAGGAACGCGCCGCGATCATGGCGACCAATCGCGGCAAGCTGGCTGATCTTAAAGCAGCATCGTGCCACGACATGATGAGCGTGCTCGAGAATGTCGATCAGGAGCTGCTGCGCGCCGCGATTGCGGGCGAAAAGTTCGCCGAACACTTCTACCCCAATTGCCAGGACGATGGCATCGCGGCCTATCTCAAGGCGTTGTGATCCACGGAGGGGCTGACATGGCGATATCATTTGATCTGACCGGCAAGCGCGCGCTGGTGACCGGCGCCAATACCGGCATTGGTCAGGCGATTGCGGTCGCACTGGCGCAGGCGGGCGCGGACATCGCACTGGCCGGGCGCAGCGAACCTGCCGAAACGCTGGCGTTGATCGCGGCGACAGGGCGCAAGTGCATTGATCTGCGCGCCGACCTGTCCTCCATCGCGCCGGTAGAGGCGCTGGTTGATGGGGTGGTGAATGCGCTGGGCGGGATCGATATCCTCGTTAACAATGCGGGGATCATCCGCCGCAATGATCTGGCCGATTTTACCGAGGATGATTGGGACGCGGTGGTTGATACCAATCTGAAAACCCTGTTCTTCCTCAGCCAGGCTGCTGCAAAAGTGATGATGGCACAGGGATCGGGCAAGATCATCAACATCGCGTCCCTGCTCAGTTTTCAGGGCGGCATCAGGGTGCCAAGTTATGCGGCGGCAAAATCGGGCGTGGCCGGGCTGACCAAGGCGATGGCGAACGAACTCGCGCCCAAAGGTGTGCAGGTCAACGCGATTGCACCGGGATATATCACCACCAACAACACCGCCGCGCTGCAGGCGGACGAAACCCGCAATCGCCAGATCCTTGAACGGATACCGGCGGGACGCTGGGGCAAGCCTGAGGATATCGCCGGGGCGGCGGTGTTCCTCGCATCGGGCGCAGCGGATTATGTCACCGGACATATCCTCGCGGTCGACGGCGGCTGGCTGGCGCGGTAGGCAGCAATCATGCACGTCACCTGCTTTGGCGAGATTCTGCTGCGCCTGTCGCCGCCTGACCGACAATTGCTGGTTCAGGCGCAAGGTTTCGACCTGGCAGTTGGCGGCGCGGAGGCCAATGTTGCCTCGGCGCTCGCTTCGCTCGGCCACGCGGTGCGGTTTGCCGGGGTGGTGAGCGATAATCCACTGGGCGACCGGGCGCTGGCCGCGCTGCGGGGCTGCGGGGTCGACACCAGCTGCGTCGCGCGTGCGCCGGGGCGGATGGGGCTGTATTTCCTCGAAACAGGATCAGGCCCGCGCCCGGCGGCAATCACCTATGACCGGGCGGGAAGCGCATTTGCGCTGGCCGCGCCCGATACGATCGATTTTGCCGGGGCACTGGCGGGCGCGCGGTTGCTGCATTGCGGCGGGATCACCCCGGCGCTTGGCCCGAATGGTGTCGCGCTGGCCAAAGCGGCGCAGGCGGCGGCGCGCGCGGCGGGTGTGCCGATCTGTTTTGATGGCAATTACCGTGCGCAATTGTGGGACGCGTGGGATAGCGATCCGCGTGCGATCCTGCGCGATCTGGTCAGTCAGGCCACCATCCTGATCGGCAACCACCGCGACATATCGCTGCTGTTGGGCCGCGACTTTTCAGGCGAGGGTGAGACGCGGCGGCGTGAGGCGGCGGACGCCGCGTTTGCTGCATTCCCGAACCTTCAACTGATCGCGTCCACCGCGCGCCATCTGGTCACCAGCGATCATCACCGGATTGCGGCGCGGGTTGATGCGCGGACTGGCGGATACCAGACTGACGAGATCGACGTCACCGGGATTATCGACCGGATCGGCACCGGCGATGCCTTTGCCGCAGGTGTGCTTGATGGCTGGCTGGCAGCGGGCGATCTGGCGACCATGGCGCATCGCGGGCTGGCGCTGGCCGCGCTCAAACACACGATCCCCGGCGATATGTGCCTGATCAACCGGGCGGCGTTGAACAGCTTCAACGTGGGCGCGGGCGATGTCCGCCGCTGACGGCATCACCCGCCGCGCGGTGCTGGCGGGCGGCGTGGCAGCGGTAGGCGCGGTGGCGGTGCCTGGTGGTGCGGGCGCGACCACGATCCTCCTGCCCGAGATACGCGCGGCGTCAGGCCATTATATTGGCACCTTCGCCTATGACCCCTCCGACAGAGTAACGGTGCGCGCCCATCGCTTCGCCGGGATCCGCTACGCCCGCGCCGAGCGGTTTCAGCCCCCGGTGCCGGTCGTCTCAACCGCGCTGATGGCAGAACAAACCCCCGGCTTCGGCCCCGCCTGTCCGCAACCGGGCAAGACTTATCAGCCGCAGTCCGAAGATTGCCTTTTCCTAAATGTCTGGGTTCCGGCAGGGCAGAAGCGCGGGCTTCCCGCGATGGTGTATTTCCACGGCGGGGCCTATTCGACCGGCTCGGTCACCGATCCCCTGAATGATGGCGCGGCCTTGGCGGCGCGCGGCGATGTGGTGGTGGTGACGGTCAACCACCGGCTGAACGCGCTGGGTTATCTCTATCTGCCACAGCGTTTCCCCGACAGCGGGAATGCCGGGCAGCTTGATCTGATCTGCGCGTTGGAATGGGTGCAAAGGAACATCGCGGCATTTGGCGGCGATCCGGGCAATGTCACATTGTTCGGCCAGTCAGGCGGCGGCGCGAAAATCGCGACGCTGATGGCAATGCCCGCTGCCGCAGGACTATTTCACAAGGCCATCACCATGAGCGGCCAGCAAGTCACCGCTTCCGGGCCGTTGAACGCGGCCAAACGGGCCGACGCGTTTCTTGCCCGGCTTAGGGGTGGTCTTGACCCCTCCTTGCCTCGTCTTGACCCCACCTTGGTGCCGCTAGACCAGCTCTTGATCGCGTTAGATGCCCCCGATCCGGTGCTTGGTGGGCGGGTTTATATGGGGCCGGTGCTGGACATGCGCAGTCTGCCGCGCCACCCGTTCTGGCCCGACGCGCCGCCGCAATCGGCGCACATCCCGATGCTGCTGGGCAATACCGTGGCCGAGAGCCGCGCATTTTACCGTGAAGATGACAAGGTATTGAAAGGGCTGACGTTTGATAACCTCGCCGACCGTATCGCGGCCGAAATGCGGATCGATATTGCGCCCGATTGGGTGGCGGGTCAGTTCCGCGCGCGCTATCCCGAAGCCTCCCCGCTCGACCTGTTCCACCGCATCGTCACAGCGGCGCGCAGCTGGCGCGGGCAGGTTGAGGAGGCCGATGCGCGGGCACAAGGCGGGCAGGCTAACACATTCGTTTATCAGCTCAATTTTGAAGATGCCAAACACACCGACGACATCGGGCTGGCCTTCGGCACGGTGCCCAACCCCACCCCGGCGCAGGCGAAAATGAGCGCGGAAATGATGGACACCTTCATCCGCTTTGCCCGCAGCGGCGATCCCGGCTGGCCCGCCTACGAACTCGGCACGCGCCAGACTATGGTGCTCGATTCCGATAGCCGGGTCGAGAGCGATCCGCGCAAATGGGAGCGCGAATTGTTCGCTCGCGTGCCCTACCTGCAACCGGGAACCTGAAGCCTATCAGTTACTTGCCGCCACCTCTCATGGCACGGTCTCGCGGCGACAAATGCTCCTGCGCGCCCGGTTTCTGCCCCGGATAATCGCCGGATTTCGGCGTCATGGTGGCAAGATCCCATTCCGCCTCGACAAACGGCGCGGCGGTTGCCTCGATCACCGGATAGCCGCCAACTTCGCTTTCATCATCAATCACTTCGCCGCGCCCTTCGGCAATGAAGAACAGCACCCTGATTTCATGCGCGCCGCGATCCCACGGGCGCGCGCCAGCAGTGGCGAGCAAGGTGGTTTCAACGTCTTCGGTGGGCAGAATGTCGTAGCCAGCAAGACTGGCGAGCGGAGCGTCAGCCTCGATCAGTTTCGCCTGCGTCTTGCCATAGCGACCGAACATCGGCAGTGGGTTGCCCAACCGGTCGACCGCGCTGTTATCGCGCCCGTAATAGGCCAGATCGCCCACCCCGCCCAGCATCAGGAACGGCAGGCCGGGATCGGTATCGTTGCCACCGCGCATCACGTTGCCGACCGCCGTGATCTCTCCGGTCACGTGCGGTTGCCCGGCCCATTCGAGATCCATCAGGTTGTAATGCACCGCGCGCCGGGCAGGATTGTAGATCAGGTTGTTCACCATCAACACCTGCGCCCCGCCCTTCACCAAGGGACTGCGTTCGACATTGTGCGCCCAGATATTGCGATCGAACACGATCCCGGTGGCGTTGTCGTGAACCAGTGAACCCTTGGAATGTTCCCCCTTGGGGTGGCTCGAATCCGCCAATCCTTCGGCGGCGATGTTGAGGCGGAACACGATATCGTGACTGGTGCCCGCTCGCCATTCGGCAACAGTGGAACCGGTAAAGCGCGGACCGGACGCGGACATGTTTTCATCCACCCCCCACATGAAGGTGGAATTTTCGATCACCACGCGCGCCGCGGCGACGGTCGAGATCGAATCGGCCTCCCATCCGCTGCGCTTGGCCTGACCATCGGCTCCGCTCAGTATGCGTAGATGCTGCAACTTCACGTCATGGGAGCGCACATCAATACCGCCCTTGATCAAGGTTATCCCAGGCGATGGCGCGGTTTGGCCGGCGATAGTGACAAAGGGTTCGCGGATTGACAGGGTCGACCGTTCAAGATCGATCACGCCGGCAACTTCAAACACGATGATGCGCGGCCCCTTCGCTTTCAATGCCTCGGCAAGGCTTCCCGGCCCGTCTTTTGCCAGCGTCGTGACACGGATGATCTGCCCGCCAGCACCGCCTTGGGTTGGGTCGTCCGGATGAGCGCCCGCCTGTTGCGGCATGAACACAGCGAGCAGCGCAAAAGCCGCAATCAGGGTGAATAATCTACGCATTTCCGCCACTCTCCCAAGTTTCGCCTATCTGCTTGACAGAAACGACGGGGCATGGCAATTCATAATGACACCGGTTACCAAAATCGGGAAGAGGAGAGATGCGGGGGCAGGTTCGGCGCTTTGTGCCGCGAACGGAAACCGGTGTCACTTCTTCGAAATAGAAGGAGAAGGCGGCGTGTCACACATTTTCGGAAAGTTTGGTTTCAAGTCTGCTCTACTGGTCGGCAGCGCAATGTTTCTGCCGTCAGCGGCGCTAGGCCAGACGGCTGAACCTGCGGTAAGCGCGGACGAGAATGCTCAGGACATCATCGTTACCGGCTTTCGAGGCAGCCTGAACGCGGCGCTGGGGCAAAAGCGCGAAGCGGTGAATTCGGTTGATGTCATTCTGGCCGAGGACATTGCCGACTTCCCCGATCTCAATCTTGCCGAATCCATTCAGCGCATCCCCGGCGTCTCGATTGACCGTGATAATGGCGAAGGTCGGACGATCACAGTGCGCGGTCTCAACCCCGATTTCACCCGCGTGCGGATCAACGGGATGGAGACGCTGTCGACCACGGGTTCGACCGATTCATCGGGCGGGACCAATCGCGGACGCGGATTTGATTTCAACACCTTTGCCTCCGAACTGTTCCGCAGCATCAAGGTGAGCAAATCTCCGACGCCATCGACCGAAGAAGGTTCATTGGGCGCAGTGGTCGACCTTTCGACCGGTCGGCCACTGGACTTTGGCGCCGGGATTACCGGCGCCCTATCGGCGCAAGGACTGTATAATGATGCATCCGAACAGCTGAACCCTCGCCTTGCCGGGCTGCTTGGCTGGTCCAATCAGGACGAAACGTTCGGCGCGCTGGTTTCGGTTGCGTTCAGTCAGCGGGACATTGTCGAGGAAGGTTTTTCCTCTGTGCGATTTGCCGGTAACGCGCCGCCCGCGACCGGGGGGACGCAATCCTTCACACAGCGCAATGCCTTTGCCAACGAGGCGGCTTTTCCCGATGCTGCCACGGCCTTTTTCCCGCGCATTCCGCGCTATGGTGTGCTGACATCTGATCAGGAACGGCTGGGCATTACCGGCGCGCTGCAGTTTCGTCCGTCGGACCGTACACTGATTTCGCTCGACCTGCTTTATTCCCAGTTCAAGGGCACCAGGCGCGAACAATTCGTGGAAGCGATTTCTTTCAGCCGCAACAATGCGACCGGTATCCGCGAATCCGCAATCGTCAGCCTGACGGTTGATCCTGCCACCAGAAACATCGTCAGCGGCACGTTCGACAATGTCGATGTCCGCATCGAAAACCGTTTGGATGACCTGAAAACCGACTTCACTCAGGGGACGCTGGAACTGACGCATGAGTTTTCGGATAGCCTTAATGTGCGTGTGCTGGGCGGCCTGTCGGAATCCGATTTCAAGGTCAAACAGCAAACCACAATCATTGCCGATGCCCTGAATGTGGACGGTTTCGGCCTTGATTTCAGTGAAAACAGTAATGTGCCCTTCATCAATTTCGGTATCGATCCCACAAATCCGGCCAATTTCCTGGTCAATGAAGTGCGCGATCGCCCGCAATCGACGCTGAACCAGTTTTCGACCCTGTCGATGGAGGCAGACTGGCAAGCCAGCGATATCTTCAGCGTCCAGGCGGGTGGGTCTTACAAGAAGTTCGAATTTTCTTCGACGGAATCGCGGCGCGATACGGTGCTGACCGGTGCCACCGTGGTACAGCCGTTTCAGCTGACCGATGCCACGTCCACGCTCGCCACCTTGGGAAATGGATTTGGCGCGCCCGACGGGATCGACCGGGTGTTCGTTTCCCCCGATATCGATAGCATCGCCAGCCAGATCGGCCTGTTCACCGGCAATTTCCCGCTGACGCTTCAGAACGGCGCAGTCAACGATGTGGTGGAGGATGACTATGCCGCCTTCTTGCAGGGCGCGATCGATACGCAATTGGGGGCGATGCGACTGCGCATACTAGGCGGGGTGCGCTATGTCCGCACCGAAGTCTCCGCAACGGGTATCTTAAGCGGCACTACGGTTACGGTCGACAATAGCTATAATGACTGGCTGCCATCGCTGTCGGCGGTGCTGGAGCCCACCGACAAGCTGTTGCTGCGCGCCAATGTGGCGCGGCAGATGGCGCGGCCGACACTGACCAGCCTGACCCCCGGCGGCACCTTCAGCGGTTTCAGCGAAACCTTGTCGTTTGGTAATCCGCAGCTTGATCCGTTCCGGGCCAATTCGATCGATTTCGGGGTGGAATGGTATTTTGCCCCCGAAGCCCTGCTGTCCGCTTCGGTGTTTTACAAAGATATCAGGACTTTTGTGACGCGTGAAACGGCATCGGTGCCGTTCCGAGACCTTGGCCTGCCCGACAGCCTGTTGATCGGCACGCCGTCATCGCCCGACAATATTTTTACCGTTACGCGCAACATCAATGGACAGGGTGGCAATCTGAAGGGCGTGGAAATTCAGTACCAGCAGCCCTTCACCTTTTTGCCCGGAGTGCTGCGTGATTTCGGCTTCATCGGCAACCTGACATTGCTGGATTCCAAGGTGAATTTCGGGACGCTGGCCGACCCTAATCTCAACCAGCTTACCGGTCTGTCCAAAACCGGGTTCAACTCGACACTTTATTATGAAGACAAAAAGTTCAGCGCGCGTGTTTCCGGGGCTTATCGCAGCAGCTTCCTGACGCTGGTTCCGGGACGGAACGGTAATGACGTCGAAGGCACCAGAGCGACGCTGAATATCGATGCATCGATGAGCTATGCCTTGACCAAGCAGATCAAGCTTACGCTGGAAGGGATCAACCTCACCGACGAAATCCGCACCCAATTTGTGGATAGCGTCGGCCAGCGCCCGGTCACTCATAACCACACCGGGCGAACCATTCTGTTCGGGGCACGCTTCACGCTGTAATGCCGGGTATTGCCGCCGGTCCGGTCTTGCAGCGCCTGATTTTGCAGGATCGCGGCACGATCAGGCCGGTCGGTAATGCGGTTTTGAACGAAAGGCGGCACGGGTGATCGACCGGCGGATATTTCTTGGCGGTACGCTCGCGCTTTGGGCCAGCGGCGTGGCCGCACAGACCGCTCCGCCGACAGTGGCCGGTCATCTGCCACCGGGCCTGCCACAGCCCGGCGAAACGATTGATCTGTGGCCATCTGGCTCGCCGGGGGCACCGGCGCTTATGCCGGCTGAAGTGACGACCGAACGATCAGCCAATCCTTTGGTGACGGATCGCGCCGTGATGGGCATCGCGGTTCCGCGGATGGCGGTGTTCCGCCCCGATCGGCCTAACGGCGCAGCGGTGCTGCTGATCCCCGGCGGCGGATACCGTCATGTTGTGGTCGACAAGGAAGGCTATGAAATGGCGCGCTGGCTGGCGGTGCGTGGCTTCACCGCATTCGTGCTGTTCTATCGGCTGCCCACCGACGGCTGGGCTGCGGGGCCAAATGTATGCCTGTCCGACGCGCAGCGAGCCATGCGATTGATCCGTCATCGCCATGTCGATTTTGCCATCGATCCCGAAAGGGTGGCGGTGATGGGCTTTTCCGCAGGGGGTCATTTGTGCGCCGACCTTTGCACGCGCTTTGCCACCAACACCTACGATGCGGTTGATGCCGCCGACAGTCTCAGCGCCAGGCCGGTATGCGCCGCGCCGATTTATCCGGTTGTCTCGATGCGTCTGCCCATCGCCCACCCCGGCTCGCGTGAGCGCTTGCTGGGCGCGAACCCCACGCCCGCGCTGGAGATCGCCCATTCCCCTGATCGCAACGTGCCGATCGACGCGCCGCCCGTGTTCGTCCTCCATGCCGAAGATGACGATGTGGTTCCGGTTGAAAACAGCCTCTTGCTGCGAGCGGCTTTGCGCAGCCAGGGCATAAGGGTCGAAATGCATCTGTTCGAACATGGCGGTCACGGATTTGGTCTGCGCCAAGCGGTCGGCAAGCCAGTTGCAGCATGGCCCGATCTGTGGCGGGAATGGGCGCGGGGCGCTGGTCTGGGCTGATGCAGACCGATAGCCGCTCCCTGATTTCCGCACTTATCCGAAACACCAGCGGCGATGGCGGGAAAACCCGCGTGTGGTTCGATCAGGGGATGGAAGTTTCGGGCTACCACCATAATGTGCACGGTAGATACCTGATGCTGCGACCGGGACTTTACACAGCGGGGCCGGGGCACGCCCGGTTTCGCAATTTCCGCTTAACCGCGCTGGACGATTGAGATGGAAATGGCTTTGAGGACACTGGCTGGGCAGACATTAACCGACCCACGGGTGGGCGCAGGTCAGCACACGCGGCGCGGCATTCTTGGCGGTGGGCTATTACTGTCCGCGGGCGCGTTGATGATGGGATGCGCGCCGCGGATTGGCGGGCTGTTGACAGCTGCCGATGCCCATCCGGCCGATTATCCCACAGTGCGCGCGGTCGAATTTATGGGGCGGTTTCTGGCCGAGCAGACTGGCGGGCGGCTGGGTGTCAAGATGTTTGCAGGTGGGCAGCTGGGCAGCGAAACCGACACCCTCGAAATTACCAGCTTTGGCGGGATTGACATCAACCGTGTCTATTTTGCGGCGCTGAATTCGATCGAGCCGATGACGTTACCATTCTCGCTCCCGTTCATCTTCGACACGATTGATCATATGCGCCGGGTGGTGGACAGCAAGGTTGGCGATGAAGTGCTGGCTTCGTTGGAACCGCATGGGTTGGTCGGGCTGTGCATCTACGATTCCGGATCGCGCAGCTTTTACAACACAAAACGTGCGATCCGCAGTCCGGCTGATATGTCTGGCCTGAAACTGCGCGTGCCGGGGTCTGATCTTGCCGTGGCAATGATCAACGCGCTGGGAGCCAATGCCGTCCCCATCCCGTTTGGGGAGACGTATCAGTCGCTCGCCCAGGGGGTTATTGACGGGGCTGAAAACAACTTGCCTTCCTTCATAAGCGCCCGCCATTACGAGGTCGCAACATTCTTCAGCATCACCGATCACCTGCTCACGCCCGAAGCTCTGGTGATGAGCAAGGCCAGCCATGATCGCCTGTCGGGCAGCGACCGGGAACTGGTACGCGAAGCCGCTCGGCAGTCAGTGCCGCAAATGCGGAAATTATGGGATGCGCGGGTGGCCGAAGCCAGTGCGACGCTGGCCGGATCGCAAGTTCAGGTCAATGAAGTGGACAGGGAACCATTCGCGGAACTGATGCGACCGGTGTGGGATCGTTTCATCACCACGCCTGCACAAAGATCGGTGGTTCAACGGATATTGGAAATGCGCGCGCCATGAACCTGATGACACGAATATCCGATTGGCTGGCCCGCCTTGCCGCGCTGGGTCTTGTGACGATGGCAGCGATCGTGGTGTGGCAGGTGTTCGGGCGCTATGTGCTTGATGCCAGTCCTTCCTGGACTGAACAGGCGGCCCTGATCCTGATGATCTGGTACGTGATGTTCGCTGCGGCGGCAGGCGTGCATGAAGGGTTCCACATTCGTATCGCTCTGTTGGAAGAACGGCTGGGCGCGCGCGCTGCACCCGTCCGGCGGATCACCGCGATGATCGTGCTGGGGCTGGGGTTGGTGCTGTTGGTTTACGGTGCGCAGTTGGTCTGGCTGGTGCGCGGCAATGTTGTTCCATCGCTGGGGATCAGCCGCGCTGTTGCCTATGCGCCCATGCCGGTGGCCGGCCTGTTGATGGCATTGTTTTCAGTCCCGCAGATCCTTGACGGAAAACCGCGCGGCGCAAGGGACGATAGCTGATGGAAGTGGTGGTTCTGTTCGGCGCGCTGTTCGCGCTGCTGATCCTGGGTGTGCCGGTCGCCTATGCGCTGCTGGGCGCAGCGCTGGCCTGTTTCGCGGTGATGGGGATCCCCCCACTGGTCGCGGTGCAACGGGTGGCGGCGGGCATCAGCGTGTTTACCCTGATGGCGATCCCGTTCTTCATCTTTGCCGGAGACCTGATGTACCGCGCCGGGATTGCCGAACGGCTGGTGCGCGTCGCGGATGCGGCGATGGGCAGGGTGCGCGGCGGGCTGGGACTGGTCGATGTCGGCGCTTCGATGATGTTCGGCGCGGTGTCTGGATCGGCCATTGCCAGCGCATCGGCAATCGGATCGACGATGGTGCCGTTAATGAAGGAAAAGGGCTATCCAGCCGATTTCGCAGTCAATGTCACGGTGACAGCGGCAATTGTCGGGCTGTTGATTCCGCCTTCTCACAACATGATCATCTATTCGGCGGCTTCGGGCCTTGGCGTGTCGATCGGCGATCTGTTTCTTGCTGGGGTGATTCCCGGCTTGTTGACCGGGATCATGCTGATGGGCACGACCTGGCTGGTGGCGCGCCGCCGCAATCTGCCCCACGGCAGCTTCCCCGGCTGGCGCGCGTTTGCCCGCGCACTGGTTTTCGCGGTGCCCGGTTTGATGACTGCGATCATCATCATGGGCGGTATCCTGAGCGGGATATTCACGCCGACCGAAAGTTCCGCCGTGGCGGTGCTCTATACCGTGCTGGTCGGCGTGCTGGTCTATCGCAGTCTTGGCTGGAACAGTTTCTGGGAGGCGGCGGGCAAATCGGTGCGGACCGCAGCAATGGTGCTGTTCATCATCGCAGCCGCCACCGCGTTCGGTTTTGCCATGGCGCTGCTGGAAGTTCCGCAAGCGCTGGGCCAGATGATCGGGTTCATGACCGACAATCCGTTGCTGACCCTGCTGATCATCAATGTGCTTCTGCTGCTGCTTGGCACCTTCATGGACATGGCCCCGCTGATTGTGATCACCACACCGATTTTCCTGCCGGTGGCAATGGATGTCGGGGTGAACCCAGTGCATTTCGGGATCATCATGATGATCAATCTCGGCATCGGACTGGTGACGCCGCCAGTTGGTTCAGTGCTGTTTGTCGGTTCTGCGGTGGGCAATATCCCGGTGACGACGCTGGTTCGCACCATCTTGCCATTCTACCTCACGCTGGTCGCGGCGCTGCTGCTGATAACCTATGTTCCGGCGCTATCCCTGTGGCTTCCGGCGCGGTTTGCCGGTTGAAGGATGTTCGCGTGCCAGGGGCGATCGCAAGCAATGCGCCCGCACCATTGTCGGCCGGATGGCGCTGCGGGCCGACATTGATCCGATCCGGCAGACGCGCATCCATCCCGATTTTCCGGGCTTTGCCGGACGCATCGATTGGCAGAAATATGGCTGGCCAGACCTGATCCCGGCCCCTGCCAACGCCAGACAGGCCATTATTGACGTTTTATTGACGATAGCCGCGTTGACGCCAAATCCCCCTTTGGCGCATTAATAGCGCGGGGAAATCACAAACAGCCCAGACCCTTGGATCGGCCCGGAAAACCGCGTTGCCGCCTGCAGGGAAGCTGTGTGTGTGGCAGGGGGGCCATCCATGATTGCTTCGTTGAAGCCGGGATCATCGCGCGCCAGCGCTGGGTTTTGGCTGATAGCCGCAGCCGCGATCGCAGCAGCAGCCACAAGTGCGGATGTTGCAAGCGAACAGCAAACGATCGTGCAGTTCGACGCTTTGACCCCATCGAACGCTGTTCAGGCCGGATGCGGCCTCGACGAAAACTCGTGATGCGCGTGCTGACCACAATCACGACTCGCACCGCCGCTGGCGGCCCAGCCCTATCCGAAACGCAAGCAAATATCCCGCCGGGCCGCGTGGCCTGAAGGAATAGCACGAGTTTTTACAAGCAGCCCTCGATGATGAGGGCATAAACGGGAGAAGACCAATGAAACTGATCAAAACAATGATGATGGCGGCAAGTGTCGCACTGATCGCCGCGCCGATGGCGTTGCCGACTGCCGCAGCGGCGCAGGAATGGCCGATGGTCGGCGGTGAATATGCCGAGATGACCGGCATCTTTGTCAAGGATGGCGGATCACTGAAATATGCGCAGTATCTGGCGAGCGAGTGGGTGCGCAATCAGGAATTTGCCAAATCACAAGGCTGGATCACCGGCTACGGAATGTACGGCAACGTCAATCCGCGCGAAGGTGAGCCGCACATCTATCTGGTGGTGACGTTCAAAAGCATTCCCGACGCAGCCGAGGATGAGCGCCGGTCCAAAGCATATGACGCGTGGTCAAAGAAGACCATCGCAGAGAATGAGGCCGCAGCCGGAAACCGTGCAGAATATCGCACGGTGATGGGCAGTATGCTGCTGCAGGAATTCAAGGTTCGCTGATTACGGCGACTGGTTGCAACGGAAAATCCGGGTGAGCAGGCAGCCCTTGGGTGGGACGCTCACCCGGGCCAGACGTTGGAGCGATTTCGAGCGCATGGGATTCACTGTGCAACTCGAAAGCCGCTCTGGCCCGGCGGGTGGAACTGCGACCCGCCATCCGCCGGGCTATTTTCTTATCCGCAGCGCCCTGCCGGAAGGTTACCGGCAAGCGAAATCGCTCGCCGCGCTGCAGCGACGCGCGAACCCTTCAGCGAAATCGCCACACAAAATGTGCGCGGCGGCCAGTTAATCGAAGAGAGATTTTTCTATGGCCGATGCGGTCGTGACAGACGGGAAATTGCTTAAACAACTTGGCTTTGCCTTTGCCGCCGCCGTCGGGCTTGGCTCGATGATCGGGGCCGGATTGATGCGCACCAGCGGATCGGTGGTCAACGAAGTGCCCTTCGCGTGGCTTGTGATTGCCCTGTGGGCATTCGGCGGTATCCATGTTCTGCTGGCATCGAATGTCGCATCGGAACTTGTCACCAGCATACCCAAGGCAGGCGGTATCTTCGTTCCAGTACGTGCCGCCTTTGGCGATTCCATGGGGCTGCTTGCTGGATGGGTGGCGTATCTGTCCTACAGCGCTGCGGGCGCGTCCTTGTCGATCGTCTGTGCCGACTTCCTGACGGTTCTGCTGCCGTCGCTTGCCGGTTACACCGCACCTGTGGCCTGCACATTCCTCCTCATCATCGTTGGCCTCAACTGGCTGGGCGTGCGCGAAGGCGGCATGGCCCAGACCATCGGCAGCAGCGTGAAGCTGATATTGCTGTGCGCGGTCATCGGCATCGCATTGTTTGCCGAACCGCCGCGCCCCGGCGCCTTCGCGGCGGTGGCAAGTGACAACGCACTGGCGCTGGGCCTAGTCGCCATCATTATCGCTTATCAGATGATCTACGGTGCCTATTCCGGATGGGACAGCGCTATCGTCTTTGTCGAAGAAGACAAGAATGCGCTGACCAATATTCCGCGCGCGATGGCGCTTTCGATCGGCGCAGTCACGCTGGTCTATGTTCTGTTCAATATGAGTATTTTGCGGGCGCTGGATCTCGAGGCGATCCGCGGCTCCGATCTGCCAATCGCCCTGGTGCTGGGCAATGTGTTCGGGCCCACTGGAGCGATTGCCGTGGCTGTGCTGGCAATCATTCTGGCTTCGACTTCGCTCAATGCCAACATCATGGGCGGGCCGCGCATATTGTTCGGGCTGGCGCGAGACGGGCTGTTTCTTTCCATGGCAACGCGCGTCAACTCCGGCGGCACGCCTCATGTCGCCTTTGCGATCACCGCAGCGATGATCGTGTTGCTGATTTTTTCGGGCAGCTTTGAATTTGTGTTCCGCCTGATGGGTGCGCTCATCATTTTCGGCTTTGTCATTTACGATGCCTCGCTGTTCCGCCTGCGCTGGACGCAGCCTGATCTTCCGCGCCCGTTTCGCGCCTTCGGCTATCCGGCGCTGCCCGCGCTGGTGCTCCTGATCGATACCGGCCTGCTGATCGCCTTCATCGCCGCTGACCCGGCGAGCGGGCTTTACATGGCGGCGCTGATTGCCCTTTGCATTCCGGTTGGCATCCTGCTGCACCGCCGCCGAAGGGCTGGGAATTAACGAACATGGCATCACTTTCAATCAGATCGCAAGGCAATGACGCCACCTTCCTCGGCCATCCGCGCGGGCTGGCCTACCTGGCGTTCACCGAGGCGTGGGAGCGGTTTTCGTTCTACGGAATGCAGTCGCTGCTGGTGCTGTACATGGTGCAGTCGCTGTTCATGCCGGGACAGATCGAAAATGTAGCGGGGATGGCGGCCTATCGTAGCGCGGTGGAGACGGTGCTGGGGCCGCTTTCGGCGCAGGCCTTGGCCGGACAGACCTTCGGCTTTTATGCCGTGGCGGATCGCTGGCTTGGGGCGAAAAAGACCGTGGTCATCGGTGTCGTGCTGATGACCGCCGGACACGCGGCGATGGTGTTCGACCAGAGTTTCCTGCTGGCGCTGCTGCTGCTGATTCTGGGTTCAGGCGCGCTCAAGGGCAATATCGCAGCGCAGGTCGGGCAGCTTTACGCGATGCATGATGCACGCAGGACTACCGCCTTTGCCGCCTTCAGCATGGCCATCAATATCGGCGCGATATTTGGCCCATTGGCGTGCGGGCTGCTCGCGCAGGCCTATGGCTGGCATTATGGATTTGGTGTGGCGGGCCTGCTGATGCTGGTGGCGCTGGGCGTATATCTGAAGGGCCTGCGCTATTTTCCGGAGGAACCGCCTGTCCGGCGCGACCGGTCGCAAGAAGCTGCGCTGACGATGCAGGAATGGCGCAGCATCGCAGCGATCATGGTGATGCTGTTGATGATGGTTGTGCTGGGACTGGGTTACGATCAGATGTACAACATGGGCATGGTCTGGATCGATCAGGCGGTTGATCTGGACACTGCGCTGGGGCGCTTGCCGGTCGCCTGGTTCGTATCGATAGATTCCGTCGCGATCGTTGCGGCAACGGCCGGCGTGATTGCATTATGGCAATGGCAGGCGAACCACGGACGTAGCAGCTCCGAAAGCACAAAGATCGCGATTGGCGGGGCATTGACCACCATCGGGGTCGCGATCATCGCTGTCGGCGCAGCGATGGCGGAAAGTGGCAAGGTCAGTATCGCTTTTCCCGTCCTGGCCTTTGCATTCACCGGGATTGGTTTTGCTTGGTACTGGGCGACCTGGCTCGCTCTGGTATCGCGCTATTCGCCGGCCAAGATTGCCGCACGAATGATGGCCGCCGCCTATCTGGTCGCTTTTTTCGGCAACGTAATCAGCGGCTACATCGCCACTTTCTACGAAGCCATGTCGCCCGCGCTGTTCTGGTCATTGAATGCAGGCGTGTGCTTTGCAGGCAGCGCGGCCTTCTATGTCTTTGGCCCGATGCTGGTGCGAGGGCTGCACAGGGGCGCGGCAGAGCGGCCCTTCGCGAGGCAAGGCGTTGACCCATTAAAAGCCTTCTGAATAGCCATGGAATTACTAAATTTTCGAGCGCTGCCGCACCACAGTGAACCGCCCCGGGATTGCCGGAGGCTCCAACTCCTGAGTAGATGGAGTCCTTATGCGCAAGGCGACGAACAGGTAGGGGGATTTTTCTAAGGGCGGATTGGATGGCGGGCCTTTTTCCTACGCAAAGACCTCTTTTCACCGGTCGGTAAAAGTGCAAGTGCTCGAAGATGGCGTGGACCGACAAACCATTTGGCTTGAGGGCAATCCACCTCCACCCGACCGGCAGACAGTAGTATTACCAATGGTTTGGCAGGTTGCTGTATAAGGATTAGGCGCCGCACATGGCCCTTCGTAACTGCTTCTTGAAGCCTCTTTGATCGAAATTTTCCCTAAGTGTCCGACCCGAAATTAAGTTGAGTGGTATCAGTAGTTTGGCTTGACGCCGCGCTGCATCGTTGATTCTGGAGTTTTGCGAAAAACAATCCGGAGAA
>PHEL01000010.1 GCA_002842925.1 Alphaproteobacteria bacterium HGW-Alphaproteobacteria-14 | reverse complement strand
GCGAGGCCCGCCCACGCTGCCGTGTTTTCAGCAACGCCGGGCTTGTCATCTTCAACCGGCACCAATTGCGGAAAAGCGCGCGCTCCGGCCTTGGATGCCTCATTGGGAAAGGGGGCGTTGTAAGCGGCAATTTCCTCTGCCGTGCGCGCGGTAGAAGTTGCCTGATCAAGCACCTGACCAACATCGAAATCGGGCGAATTGAGCACGAATTCACGCCATGCCAGAAACCCGGGCGAAGCCTTGCCCCCGCCAGCCGGCAGGAAGGTGTTGCTGGCGACGACAAAGGCAAACCGATCCGGCTGTTCGCCCACCATCCGCAGGCCCAGCAATCCGCCCCAATCCTGACAGAACAATCCCGCGACGCGTGGCACCACCGCATCGCGCCATTGCTTCAACCAAGCGAGGTGGCGGGCATAGGTGTAGAATGCAACATCATCAGGTTTGTCGCTTTTGCCAAAGCCGATCAGGTCGGGCGCGAGGCAGCGAAACCCGGCGTTGACCAGCAGCGGGATCATCTTGCGATAGAGAAAGCTCCAGCTGGGTTCGCCATGAAACAGCAATACCGGGGGCGCATCCTTTGGCCCCTCATCAAGGTAATGCATCCGCCCGCTATGGCCTTCGCCAAGGTCAATCGTCAGCCAGTTTTCGGCAAAGGGATAATCGGGCAGGGCGGCGAAACGCTCTGGTTCGTGTGCGATGATCTGCATGGTCGCTCTTTCCTGTGATACATCAACCCCAACACCCATTGCGTATCAGATCGAAACGGGATTACCAGCACACGCAGCCATTCCGCGACGGGCGCAATCAGGAAAGCAGATCTATAATGCCGCACGACACCCAGGACCTTGCCGATATCCGCCGCGCGGTGGCCAGCCTGTGCGAAGGTTTTCCGGGCGAATATTGGCGTACGAAAGATGCCGTGCGCGAATATCCGGCGGAGTTTGTCGATGCGCTGACCAAGGCGGGATTTCTCGCCGCGCTGATCCCGGCAGAACATGGCGGCAGCGGATTGAGCCTGTCAGCGGCTTGCGTGATCATGGAGGAAATCCAGGCGAGCGGGTGCAACGGATCATCGGCCCACGCGCAGATGTATATCATGAACACGCTGCTGCGTTACGGCAGCGAGAGCCAGAAGGCCGAATACCTCCCTCGCATCGCCAGCGGGGAACTGCGGTTGCAAGCCTTCGGCGTGTCCGAACCGACCAGCGGCACCGATACGCTCAACCTGAAAACGCGTGCAGTAAAGGATGGCGACCACTACATCATCAACGGCCAGAAAATCTGGACCAGCCGCGCCGAACATTCCGACCTGATGCTACTGCTCGCGCGCACAACCCCGCGTGAAGAAGCGGCAAGCAAGACCGAAGGCCTGTCGATCTTCCTTGTCGATATGCAGGCCGCGTTGCGCAATGGCATGACGATCAAGCCGATCCGCACGATGATGAACCATTCGTCGTGCGAGGTGTTTTTTGATGATCTGCGGATTCCTGCCACTGCGTTGGTGGGCGAGGAAGGGAAGGGCTTCCGCTATATCCTGTCGGGCATGAACGCCGAACGCATCCTGATCGCGGCCGAGTGCATCGGCGATGCCAAGTGGTTCATCGAAAAAGCGACCAATTACGCCACGGATCGCAGCGTGTTTGCGCGGCCCATCGGCCAGAATCAGGGCGTGCAATTCCCGATCGCGCGCGCCTATGCGCAGATGCGCGCCGCGGAACTGATGGTGCACCACGCCGCGCAGACCTATGATGCGGGCGGCAATCCGGGCGCGGAAGCCAACATGGCGAAACTGCTCGCCTCCGAAGCCAGCTGGGCCGCAGCAGATATGTGCGTGCAGACCTTTGGCGGGTTCGGTTTTGCCGAGGAATACGACGTCGAGCGCAAGTTCCGCGAGGCGCGGCTTTACACTGTGGCGCCAATATCGACCAATCTCATCCTGTCCTATCTTGCCGAACATGTGCTCGGCCTGCCGCGCTCTTACTGAAATCGGGTCAATTTGCATGGATTTCAGCGCATGGCAGCGCAATGTTCTTGCAGCGGAGCGGCAAGTGTGATTCTGTGGTCAAATCGGCAAGGGGGAACGAGCCAGTAATGCGTAACGTCGGGTCTGGCGAAAGACTGAAACAGGTGGCAGCGCTGATGGCGTTGGTGCTGCTGGCGGGCTTTGCCGTGGCTGGCCCGACCGGGTTACTAGCCTGGAGCGAGAACGTGTCCGCGCTCGATCAACGTGAAGCACAAATCGCTGATCTCACCGCACAGCGTGATGCCATGCGCAACCGGGTCATGCTGCTTGATCCCGAAGCGGCTGATCCTGACTTGGCGAGCGAGCTGGTGCGCGAACAATTGGGCGTGATGCGCGAAGATGAAATCGTTATCACGCTTGACGACGAGTAACCCTTCGCGCCCCGCAATCCGCTGATTTCGTATGCGCTGGACACTTCCGCTACGGCTTGGCGTTGCGCCCTGCATATTTCCCCGCCTATAGCGAGATGATGCGCTTCTCCTCCCCATGAGTGCGCCACAGAGAGGAACCCGATCTTGGCCAAGCAGCCTGCAAAGCCGTCCTCGGCGGCAAAAAAGACCGCCCGCGCGGCAGACGACACCGAATTCATGCTCCATTCGCTGCAAGACGCATTCGAAGCGAAGAAACGCTATGCGGCGAGCGATGCCGAGATGCTCGAATTCTACCGCCAGATGCTGCTTATCCGGCGGTTTGAGGAGAAGGCGGGGCAGCTTTACGGGCTTGGCCTGATCGGCGGGTTCTGCCATCTTTATATCGGACAGGAGGCGGTCGCCATCGGGCTGCAATCGGCGCTCGATAATGATCGCGACAGCGTGATCACCGGCTACCGCGATCACGGCCATATGCTCGCCTACGGGATTGATCCCAAGGTGATCATGGCGGAATTGACTGGGCGCGAAGCCGGGATTTCCAAGGGGAAGGGCGGCTCGATGCATATGTTCAGCACCGAGCATAAGTTTTACGGCGGGCATGGCATCGTCGGCGCGCAGGTAGCGCTGGGCGGGGGCCTTGCACTGGCCCACCAATACAACGAAGATGGCGGCATCTGCCTTGCCTATTTTGGCGATGGCGCGGCCAATCAGGGGCAGGTTTACGAAACCTTCAACATGGCGGCGCTGTGGAAGCTGCCGATCGTGTTTGTGGTTGAGGACAACCAATATGCGATGGGCACCGCGACGAAGCGGTCGTCGGCGGAAACCGCATTCTACCGGCGCGGAACCGCGTTCCGCATTCCGGGGATGGAAGTGAACGGGATGGACGTGCTTGAAGTGCGTGCCGCCGCCGAAGTCGCTTTTGCCTATGTGCGCGCGGGCAACGGCCCGGTGCTGATGGAATGCAACACCTATCGTTATCGCGGGCATTCGATGTCCGACCCGGCCAAGTACCGCACCCGCGAGGAAGTGCAGGAACAGCGCGACCACCACGATCCGATCGAAGGCTTGAAGAAAACCCTGATCGAAGCAGGCAAGACCGAGGACGAATTGAAAGCAATCGACAAGGCAATCCGGGCGGAAGTCGCTGGTGCGGCAGATTTTGCCGAGAACTCGCCAGAACCGACGCCGGGCGAACTCTACACCGATGTGCTGGTGGAGGAGTATTGAGCCATGGCGATTGAACTCAAAATGCCGGCGCTGTCGCCGACGATGGAGCAGGGCACGCTCGCCAAATGGCTCAAGGCCGAAGGCGACCGGATCGAACCGGGCGACATTATTGCCGAGATCGAAACCGACAAGGCAACGATGGAGTTTGAAGCCATCGACGAAGGTGTGCTGTCAAAGATCCTGATCGCCGCTGGAACCGAAGATGTTGCCGTCGGCGCGGTGATTGCGCTGATCGAGGGAGAAGGGGAGGAGGCCTCTCCAGCGCCTGCCCCTGCGGCGGAAACGCCTGTTCCCGCGCCTTCCCCCAAGGCAGAAAAGCCCGCACCTGCACCCGTAACCGCCGCCAAAGACCCTGCCATCCCGGAAGGCACCAGCTTCACCAGCACCACTGTGCGTGAGGCATTGCGCGATGCGATGGCTGAAGAAATGCGCAGCGATCCGCGTGTGTTCGTGATGGGTGAGGAAGTCGCTGAATATCAGGGCGCCTATAAGGTCACGCAGGGCCTGCTTGCCGAATTCGGGCCGAAGCGGGTGATCGACACGCCGATCACTGAATATGGTTTTGCCGGGATCGGCACCGGAGCGGCGATGGGCGGATTGCGCCCGATTGTCGAATTCATGACCTTCAACTTCGCCATGCAGGCGATTGATCACATTATTAATTCTGCCGCCAAGACCAATTATATGTCAGGCGGTCAGATGCGCTGTCCGATCGTGTTTCGCGGCCCCAACGGCGCGGCCACCCGCGTCGGCGCGCAGCATAGCCAGAATTATGGCCCATGGTATGCCAGCGTCCCCGGCCTGATCGTCATCGCACCGTTCGATGCCGCCGATGCCAAAGGGCTGATGAAGGCCGCGATCCGGTGTGAAGACCCGGTCGTGTTCCTCGAAAACGAGCTGGTTTATGGCCGCAGTTTCGATGTGCCTGATCTGGATGATTACGTCCTGCCCATCGGCAAGGCGCGGATCATGCGCGAGGGCAAGGACGTCACCATCGTCAGCTATTCGATCGGCGTCGGCATGGCGCTCGATGCAGCAGCCAAGCTGGCGGACGAGGGCATTGACGCCGAGGTGATCGACCTGCGCACACTGCGCCCGCTCGACAGGCAGGCGGTGCTCACCAGCCTTGCCAAAACCAACCGGTTGATCATCGCAGAAGAAGGCTGGCCGACCTGTTCCATCGCCAGCGAGATCATCAGCATCTGCATGGAGGAGGGCTTCGACCACCTCGATGCGCCGGTGCTGCGGGTGTGCAACGAAGATGTGCCGCTGCCCTATGCCGCCAATCTTGAAAAGCTGGCGCTGATCGATGCCGCGCGCATTGCCGAGGCAGCACGCAAGGTGTGTTACAAATGACAGGCCAAGCCCGGCCGGGCGGTGTCAGCTAGGGCGCGCGGCTGAATAGGTGCCGCAATCAGCAGTGGGACCACCCGGGAAAAGCCCAGTGAGGTCGCGCGCATCGCGGACGTTGAACGCGGCGGTATAGGTGATTTCCCGACCATCGAAAATATCGAACGGGGTCAACGACTTGTAATCATAGGAGACCTCAACGAACATCACCGCCGTGCCTGGCCCCGCGGTGATTTCTCGGCCGGGTACGCCCATGCCCGCAAATCCGGTGCCAGTTACACCGACGCCTTCGGCACCAAAAGAACTGTCATGCGCCTTCGCACCGCGACAACGCTGCCAGCGGATCGTCTGCCCGCCATCCCCATTTCGCTGGAGGCTGGATATGATGACGCGCCCGTTTTCGAAGATGCCGATACCCTCGCCCATCTTCTCCGCACCCACCAGGACTTCGTTGACATCGCGTTCGAATACCTGCCGTGCAGCTAACACGTCCTCTGCGCCAATACGTGAAGCACTATCAGCCGTTTGCATCGCAATCTGGCTGACTTTCATATGGTTGATCACGAAATAGGCCGTTTCCGTCCCCATCATTCCCATGCCGAGCAGAATCGGGGCCGTGAAGGCGAATTCGATCATGGCCACGCCCGATTTATCCCGCGCCAAGCGGCGGGCAAGGCGGCGTTGCAGAACGCGCAGCGGTTTAAGTGTCGCGGCGATCATGGGCAGTTTCCGGTATCAAGAGCACGATTTTGTTGAGCGAAGGGCTGGTTGCGCAGCACGGTTGACGCACGCAGCGTGACGTTGCGCGGCATCCCAGCGAGGCCAAACATCGGAAACAGGCGTGGATAGGTGACGTTGGCGGTATAAACGACCGCATCGCGTGCACCGCCGATCCCATCGCGGCCACGGTCGGAATCCCACTGACCATTGCCATTCGCATCGGCAAAAACTTCGTTGTTGTTGCAGATATTGTCGGCATTATCGTCGGTAAATTCTTCGGGCTCGCCAATATCGGTAAAATCAAAATGTGATAGCCGTTCGAAAGTGATGATGGCGCTGTCTGGCACCACATTCATGATTTGCTCCCGCACCAACTCATCGACTCCGGCTTGACGGGTCCCTGCGCTTTCCAGCGTCAAATCTCGGCCTGCCTTCTGCATCGCCCCGTTCACCATCGCGTTGGTATATTGGGTATGAGCCATATCGAAGATGCCCATCACCATCAGGATCAGGACAGGTCCGACAAAGGCGAATTCGGTCAACGTCGCGCCGCAGCGGTCGACAATCAGACGCTGCAGCAGCGTTCGGGCGGCCGGGTGAGTGGTGCGGGTCATTGCGTCAGCCTCAGTGCTGCGATTTGCTGCGCAATTTCTCTGAACCGGACTTGGAGCGCAGCCGCATCGTCGGCTTGGAATGCTCGACCCGGCGAAGCGCAATCGATCAGGTTTTGCGTAAGGGTGGTTCCGAATGCGACCACCCAGACAGTAATGTTTTCCTGTCTCGCTGCCCGGCACGCGGCCTGCAGACGCTCGGCCCGGCGGCTAAACTCGCGGGCGGCATTACCATCACCTGTAATGCGGCGATCCCACCACTCAATCCCTTGGGTTGAATAGTTCTCGACACCGTTCACCTGCGCCCCGTCAGTCATGAACACGATGTGGCGGGCGATGGCATCGCCATTTGGTGCCGTTGCATTTTCGGCGGCAAAAATGCCGCGTGGCGAAATGAACCGAGCGCCCCAGATCATCCCGATGTCGTGATAGGTCTGGCCATTTGGAACGAGGCTATTGACGAAGGTTTGAAGATCAGTGCGGGTGATTTCGGCCAGCTTGCGCGCCCGAGCGGGGCATACATATCTAGGACGGCCTTCGTCCCCCGTCTGTTGGAGCCAGCCAAGCACGTTGCCCGGGTTCTCGCGTTTCCACACTGCGTTGATCAGCGCGGGCTTCCATCTTTGTTGTTCATTTGTAGGAACAAGGTTGATGTTGACGTCAAAGGCGCCAGCCGGAAGCGGGTTATAGTTGTCGGCCAAAACGGTAGCCGCTTCTTCGACGCAGCCGTCCCATACATGGTTGACCATCGCGCCCTGGTTGCCGGTTGGCAGCATGATCCGATTGTCATCATACAGCGTGCTGAGGTCGACGGTCTCCCATCCCGGCGGGCTATCAGCAGGGTTTGAGACGTCGCATGGTGTGTTATCGCTGGTATCGACCGGGCAATAGACGTAATCCTGCCACACCACGCTACGGATGGTCTGAGGCTCGATCACGTCGCTTTGAGTGGCAATCCGGGTCTTGCGCAAGCGCCCGCGACAGCCAGCTCGGTTGTTGGAACTGCCGCCGCTCCACACGCCCGTAACGTATTGCGTGCCAGAAACCTGCCACGTGTCGCCGCCGATGGTGTAGGTTCCCGGAAGTTCATTCAGGCAGAAATCCTCCGCGGCCGCGCGTTGCGATGACCCGCTGTTCCTGAAACGAAGATCGTTAGTGTTGGTCGATCCAAGGTTCGCAATGTCGCGTGGCAACCATTCAGTCTGGTCGGAAAGGACCATCTGATCGCCAACCCGCACGCCATTTCCAGGAATGAAATCAAATTGTTCGCGGAATCGGGCAACGCGCGATTGATAAGTGTGGCTGTTGGCCATGTATTCGCGGGGGATCGAAAACCCGACGTTGGCCTGCTGCGAATAGGGCACAAAGCCGTAGCGAACCTGCGACGCAGCGGCAGTCGCATCTTCCACGGTATCGTAAAAGCTCATTACAGCGGAACGCAGCGCTACAATTGGGGCACCCGCCATCGAACCGGTGGTATCGAGCACAAACATGATGTCGGTGTTCGAAATGTTGATTTCGGCCTCACAGGTTACCGACAGATTGAATTGGCCGAAACCGAATGCCGCCATAATGGTGGTGGGCAGCGTGCCGCTGGCGGTGCCGGTTACCGTGCCTTCACCATCGCTGGTAAAATTGCGCACGCGGGATTCGATACCGAACATCCCGTCGTTGAAGTTCTGATCGAAGAAATTGAGGCCAACCTGGCGATGTTCCGGCCTGAAGGTGTCATCAAGCATCTCACGACGAGCAGCGAGCGCACCCGCGTCGCAAGCGGCCTGCATTCGGGAAGTAGCCATGTAATATCGGCTGGCGTCGATCCCGCCGCCAACCATCACCATCAGCGGAATCATGGCCGCAGCGGAGATCACGATGGTATTCGCGGTCTTATCGTGCAGCAGCGAACGCAAAACTGATTTACGAAGCGGTTTGTTTCGCCCCATCGGGTAGGTGTCCTTCCCCTTACCGCACGCGCAAAAATGGCGCACGAAATCCGGATACACTCCGGCCATAAGGCACCACGGTAAGCGGATTGCGAAAAAGTATGGTTAGCAGATAGTTAACGGCGCATTCCGGCTTTTCTGTTTGCCTTGGCGTCCCGCGAAGAGACAGTTTGCTTGCCATTAGCGAAAAGGGGTGGCTAGGCGCACAGGGGATGACTGACGAGCGCCTTGATCCCATCCCGCCTGAGGCTGAACTGGCGCTGGCATGGAGCCCGGCAAAGCTTCGCAAGCCGTTAACCACAGCCTTTCAGCTTGATCGGCGGCTCGCCCGGATTGTTGCCCACACGACCGAACCGATATTGGGGCAGATGCGGCTCGCCTGGTGGCGCGAGGTTCTGAACAAGCCGTTGTCAGAACGGCCTTGCGGTGATGCCGTGCTTGATGCGGCGGGCCGTGACTGGGCCGGGCGTGAGGCGGCGCTGGTCGCGATGGTCGATGGCTGGGAGGTGTTGGTGACCGCCGAGCAGCTTGGCCCGTCTGAAGTCGAGACGTTCGGTTCCAAGCGCGCGGCGTTTTTCAATGCCTTGCACGATGATCGCAGCCGCGCGGGCGAGGATCGCGTTGCGGCAGCTGCCTTTCACTGGGCGATTGCGGATGCTGCGGCGGGCGTGTCTGACGAATCAGAGCGGGCATTGCTGATCGATGCCGGTCTGGCGCGGGCGGCAGCGGGCGGGCGTTTACCACGGGAACTGCGCGGCCTGGCTGTGCTTGATGCGCTGGCGCTGCGGGCACTGCGGCGCGGCGGTCGACCACTCATGGAAGGGCGGGGCGCGTCGCTGGCGGCTTTGCGGGCGGCTATCTTTCTGCGCTGACTACGTATAATACCGTAGGATATCAGCAACAAGGGGCAGGTCGTTGCGCGAAGCCGTTGTCGGAGTGTTGGCGGGGCTTGCCCTTGCCGGGGTGGGGGTGTTCTGGTGGCAGGGCCGCGCGGCAGTAGAAGCCAACGCCCCGCCGCCGCCGTCACCCGAAGCGGCTGTGCCCGATCGGGAAAGTCTGCCAATCGCTGATCCGGGGGCAATGAAAGGCCCCGCGCCGCCCGAACCCAGCGAACTCACCCGCGAGGAACAGCGGTTTTTCCGTTACGACCGCAACCGCGACCGCCTTATCACCCGCAACGAGATGCTTTCGACCCGCTCGGACGGATTCCGCGCGCTGGATGTTGATGGCAACAACCTGCTGACGTTCGAGGAATGGGCGGTAACCACCGTAAACCGGTTCGAGGGCGCCGACGCCGATGGCAATGGGCGGCTCACCCCGCGCGAATTCGCCACCACCGCACCCAAACCGGCTGCGAGAAAGCCTGCCTGCAAGTGTTGATTCGTCAGCGTTTGCGAAACCCCTCCTACGCGGGGATTCGCTCGTCCTGCTGGGCAATCCAGCGTGCCAATTCGGCCTTGGCGCGGTTGGTATAGGCTTCCTTGCGCACTTTCTTGCCGACATCGTGAAGTGGCGGGAACAGCCCGAAATTGACATTCATCGGCTGAAACGTGCTTGCCTCGGCATCGCCGGTAATGTGGCTTAGCAATGCGCCCATCGCGGTGGTTGCAGGCAGCGGCTGCCAATCACGTCCGGCCAGTTCAGCCGCCGCCATCATCCCCGCAACCAGCCCGATGGCTGCGCTTTCGACGTAGCCTTCGCAGCCCGTGACCTGCCCGGCAAAGCGGATGTGCGGCGCGGCGCGCAGGCGCAATTGGCGGTCGAGCACCTGCGGCGAATTGAGGAAGGTATTGCGATGCAAGCCCCCCAATCGTGCAAATTCGGCGTTTTCCAGCCCCGGTATGGTGCGGAACAGTTCAATCTGAGCGGCATATTTCAGCTTGGTCTGGAACCCGACCATGTTCCACAGCGTGCCCAGCTTGTTGTCCTGCCGAAGTTGTACCACGGCGTAGGGCCAGCGCCCCTGTGGAAATTCTGGCGTGGTATCGAATGGGTTATCCAGCCCCACGCCCTTCATCGGGCCATAACGCAGTGTTTCCACCCCGCGCATCGCCATCACCTCGATTGGCATACAGCCATCGAAATAGGGCGTGTCCTTTTCCCACTGCTTGAACTCGGTTTTCTCGCCCTCGATCAGTCCCTTGTGGAAGTCGAGGTATTGTTCCGGCGTCATCGGGCAATTGATGTAATCGCCGCCTTCGTTCGACGCATCCGTGCGCTTGTTCCAGCGCGACTGGATCCAGCATTTGCTCATGTCGATGCTGTCGTGGTGGATGATTGGGGCGATGGCGTCGAAAAAGGCGAGCCGTTCGCTGCCCGTCGCTTGCACGATGCTGGCGGCGAGCGCCTCGGCGGTGAGCGGCCCGGTGGCAACAATGGTAGGGCCGCTGTCGGGGAGGGTATCCACCCGCTCGCGCACGATGGTGACATTGGGATGTTCTTGCAGGGCTTTTTCAACCTCGGCTGAGAACACGTCGCGATCCACCGCCATCGCGCTGCCCGCAGGCACCCGCGCGATATGGCCGGCGCGCATCACCAGACTATCGAGGCTGCGCATTTCATGGTGCAGCAGGCCAACCGCGTTCTTTTCATCGTCGTCAGAGCGGAACGAATTGGAACATACCATTTCGGCGAGGCCATCGGTCTGATGCGCCGGGGTCATCGTGCCGCTGCCGCGCATCTCTGACAGGCGCACCTTGAACCCGCGCTGCGCCAACTGCCACGCCGCCTCGCTCCCCGCGAGCCCGCCGCCGATAATGTGCACATCGTGATTTGCTGGTATCGCGCTCATGGCAGCGCAGGTAATTGCGTGTTAGCGCGCCTGCAAGTCAAACCGGCAGGATTGGGCCGGCAGGATCAAGACAGGGGAAGGGCGAGAATGGCGAAACAGGCACTAATCGAACAGAGGCCGTGGCTGTTGGCGAGCATCGCAGCGGCGACTGCGTTCTATTTCCTGCGCGATAATCCGGTTGGTGAGGGGACGTGGGGAATCCTTGTCAAAGGCGCTGCGGTTGGCCTGCTTGCGATCTATGCATTTGTGCGGATGCCGCATGACCGACGCGGGCTTGATGGCGGATTGCTGGTGCTGGTGTTGGTGCTGGCGGCGGCGGGCGACATGGCGATCGAACTTGATCTGATCGCTGGCGGCGCGTTCTTCGCCGTTTCCCATTGCGTAGCTGTGGCGCTTTACCTTCGCAACCTGCGTGCACACCCATCACCAAGCCAGCGGATGCTGGGACTGGGCTTGCTGATCGCTACTCCGTTGGTGAGCTATTTCCTCAGCGGGATAGCTTTTGTCGCGATTTATGCGGCCTTTCTAGGCGCAATGGCGGCGGCGGCGTGGAGCAGCCGCTTCCCGCGTTACCGGGTCGGGATGGGCGCGGTGCTGTTTGTGATCAGCGACTGGTTGATTTTTTCGCGGCTAGGGCAGTTCGATCTGGGCGTATTGCCCGATCTGCTGATCTGGCCGGCCTATTACGCCGGACAGGTGATGATTGCGACCGGGATCGTGCAATGCCTGCGCGGTGAACAGCCCGTGAGATAAAAGCACGGGCTGTTTGGCTGGTGAGCCTGCACCGCAAGCAGCCGGTCAGCTTGCGGGCGGCTCGCTGTCGCTCGACATTTCGGCCGCGATGGCTTCTTCTGCGGGATTTTCCGGTTCTGCGCTTTCATCAATCAGTGCCGCGCCAACGATGTGTTCGCCCTTGGCGACATCGAAGATGCGCACGCCCGATGAACTGCGCCCGGAGATTGAAAAGCCCTTGAGGTTTTCAAATCCGCCTTCGACCAGATGGCGCAGATCAATGCCCAACCGGATGAGTTTGGCCTGATCGGTGACCAGCATCAGCTGCGAACCGTGGCGCACCGGGAAGCTCGCCACCACCGGGCCGTTGCGTTCCGGGTTGCTGTCGGGCGTGCCGATATTGGTGATCCCCTGACCCCCGCGCGACGTGGTGCGATATTCATAGGCCGATGAAATCTTGCCATAACCATTGGCGGTGAGAGTGAGGATGAACTCTTCCCCTTCCGCCATCGCCGCCATGTGCTCGGCGGGCAGGGTGGGGGCCGTATCGTTGTTTTTCCACGCGGCGGCGCGCAAATAGGCCTCGCGCGTCTCCATATCAGCGGTGAGCGGATCGAGCACCGCCATGCTCACCACCTTGGCGCCGCCTTTCAGGGCCATGCCGCGCACGCCAATGCCCGTGCGGCTTTTGGTTTCGCGCGCATCGGTGGCGGAAAAACGGATCGCCTTGCCGCTATCACTGGCGAGGAATATCTGCTGGTCTTCGGTGAGCAATTGCACCCCGATAAGCCGGTCGCCCGAACCTTCGACAAAGCCCATCGCGTATTTGCCCGCGGTCGGCACATTGGTGAAAGCGTCCATCGAATTGCGTCGCACCATGCCGCGCTCGGTCGCGAACACGATGTTGAGATTGGCCCAGGATGCCTCATCTTCGGGCAGCGGCAGAACGTTGGTTACGCGCTCGTCCTCGCCCAAGGGAAGCAGGTTGACCATCGGGCGGCCCTTGGTCTGCGGCCCGCCTTCAGGCAGTTTCCACACCTTCATGCGGTAAACGCGCCCGGTATTGGTAAAGAACAGAACGGGGTTGTGGGTGCTGGTGACGAACAGTTCCACCACCGCGTCCTCATCTTTGGTCGCCATGCCGCTGCGGCCTTTGCCGCCGCGCGCCTGCGACCGGAAAGTATTGAGTGTGGTGCGTTTGATATAACCATCATGCGTGACGGTGACGACCATCTCCTCACGCTCGATCAGGTCTTCGTCTTCCAGGCCATCCCACGCGGGCGCAATTTCGGACAGGCGCGGGGTGGCGTAAGTGGCGCGGATTTCCGCCAGTTCTTCGCGCATCACGGCGTAAAGTTTGACCCGGTCGCCAAGGATCGCAAGATATTCCTCGATCGACAGAGCGAGGCCCTTCAGTTCATCACCGATTTCGTCACGACCCAGTGCGGTCAGGCGGTGCAGGCGCAGTTCGAGGATCGCCTTCACCTGCCGTTCGGACAGGCAATAGGTGCCACCTGTTTGATCGGCGTCAGGCTCAATCGCTTCTACCAGCCGGATATATTGTGCGATATCGCCAATCGGCCATTCCTTCGCCAGCAAGCGCGCGCGCGCGGCGGCGGGGTTGGGCGCGCTGCGGATCATCGCCACCACTTCGTCAAGGTTGGAAACCGCGACCACCAGACCAAGCAAAAGATGCGCCCGCTCACGCGCCTTGGCGAGTTCATATTTAGTGCGCCGGGTGATCACTTCCTCGCGGAAGGTGATGAAAGCCGCGATAAAATCGCGCAGCATCAGCGTTTCGGGCCGCCCCCCGCGGATGGCCAGCATATTGGCGGGGAAGGATGATTGCGCAGGCGTGTGCCGCCATATCTGGTTGAGCACGACATCGGCCGTTGCATCACGTTTTAGGTCGACCACCACCCGCACGCCTTCGCGCGAGCTCTCATCGCGGATGTCGACAACCCCTTCGATCCGCTTGTCTTTGGCAGCCTCAGCGATCTTTTCGACAAGGTTGTTCTTGCCGACCTGAAACGGGATTGAGGTGAAGACGATGCTCTGCCGGTCATTGCGCCCGGTTTCGATCTCGTGGCGACAGCGCATCAGGATCGACCCGCGCCCGGTGGTGTAAGCCGAGCGTGCGCCGTGCGTGCCAAGGATCAACGGCGCAGTGGGAAAATCGGGGCCGGGGATATAGGCGATCAGTTCTTCGGACGTGATCGCCGGATTGTCCATATAGGCGAAGCAGGCGTCGATCACTTCGCCAAGGTTGTGCGGCGGCACATTGGTCGCCATGCCAACCGCGATCCCGCCTGCGCCGTTGACCAGCAAGTTGGGGAAGCGCGCCGGGAGCACCGTCGGTTCCTTGCGACTGCCATCATAGTTTTCGGTGAAATCGACTGTATCCTTGTCGAGATCATCAAGCAGGCTGTTCGCTACCCGCGCCAGCCGCGCCTCGGTATAGCGCATTGAGGCTGGCGGGTCGGGGTCCATCGAACCGAAATTGCCTTGCCCGTCGATCAAGGGCACCCGCATCGACCACGGCTGTGTCATCCGGGCGAGCGCGTCGTAAATCGCGCTATCGCCGTGCGGGTGATAATTGCCCATCACGTCGCCAACAATCTTGGCGCTCTTGCGGTAAGGCTTGCCCGCGACGAAGCCGCCTTCCTGACTGGCGAACAGGATGCGCCGATGCACCGGTTTCAACCCGTCACGCACATCGGGCAACGCGCGGCTGACGATCACGCTCATCGCGTAATCGAGATAGCTCGATTTCATTTCATCGACGATATCGATGCGTTCAAAAACCCCCATCGGGGAAGGAACGGGGGAATCGAGGATTTCGCTATCGTCGCTCAAGGGTGGTGCCGTTTCTGTTGGTGTTCTTCTGGACGTATTCGGGAGCCGCAGTGGCGGCAATGACCGCGCAGGGCCATGCAATAACCTCTATCTAGGCCTGCGTCCGCGCTTTCGCCACCTTCGTGGACGAACACAGCACGAACAGCGTGCATTTTTCCACATTTGCATCCGGCTGAACGGGGGCAGATGTAACCATTCAAAGGTCGTTCAGCACGGACTGCCTAGCAGGAATTGCAAATCTGGCGTGAGCCGTCCAAAGGCTGCGTAGGAGATTCAGGCGGCACCTTGGCCAAATCGGTGCAATGCCGCCCTACAATTGGAGGATGCTGTGACCACTTTGTCTTCGCCCAACGGTCGTTCAACCGGCCTTGCCCGGCAGTTCGCGCTCGCACTCGCACTTGCCAGCGGCACCGCGCTGTTGGCTGTGCCGGGCTTCACCGACGCGGCCCATGCGCAACAGGCCAAGAAAGCCGAAAAAAAGAAGGAAGCACCGAAATCGGCCTATTCCAAGGAATTTGTCGCATCCTATAAGCCACTTGATGATGCGCTCAAGGCGCCTGACGCAAATTTCGATGGTCTCAAGCCGCAGATGCTCGCGATGATTCCATTGGCGGTCTCGCCCGATGAAAAGCAGGCGCTGGGCGGAATGATCTTCAACGCTGCGATTCTCGGCAAGGATCTGCCGATGCAGTTGCAGGGCGTGGAAATGATGCTTGCCAGCGACAATATCCAGCCCGCTGAACAGGGCCGCTTTAATCTGGTCGCGTTTCAGATTGCCTCCAATCTGAACCAGCACCAAAAAGCGCGTACCTATCTGCAGCGCGCTATTGATCTCAACTACACCAGCACAAACGTCAGCATGGCTGATTTGCAGATGAACATGGCTGAAACCTATTTCAGCGAAGACCGTCATACTGAAGGCCTGGCCTATCTCAGCTCGGCGATTGCCCAGCGCAAGGAACAGGCGCTGCCCGTCGATGAGCGGTGGTATAAGCGCGGGGTAGCGATCGCTTACACCAACGAAGTCGTGCCGCAGGTCTATGATTTCGTTTCCGACTGGGTGGGCGATTACCCGACTGCGGAAAACTGGCGCGACGGGGTGAACCTCACACGCAATCTCAACGATTTCGATCCGCAAGTGCTGCTTGACCTGCTGCGGCTGGGCAGGAAGGTCGGCACGCTTACGGAAAAGAACGATTATATCTACTACATCGAAGCCGCTGACCCCAGGCGCCTGCCGCTGGAGGTCAAGGAACTGATTGATAGCGCATATTCAAGCGGAATCATCCCCAAGGGTTCGGATACGTTTGTTGATGAACAATACCGGATCGCAACCGGACGCATTGCCGCTGACCGGGCTGACCTGCCGGCACTTGAACGTGACGCCGGTGCTGCGTCGGCGCAGATGCGGACAGTGCTTGCAGCGGGAGATGCGTTCCTGAACTATGGGGAAAACGCCAAGGCAGTACGGTTTTATGAAAAGAGCCTTACGTTTCCCGGCGTTGACCGCAATCTCGCACTGACCCGGCTCGGCATTGCCCAGATCGCGATGGGCGATGCGGCTGCGGCCAGCCAAAACCTTGCCAAGGTGGAAGGCGTGCGCATTCCTGTTGCCAGACTTTGGGGCTCCTATGCGGCGCAGTTGATGAAGGGTTCTGACACGCCCGATAACGTTTCGACTGAAGCCAGCGTGGCAACCGAAAGCCCTGTTACCGGAGGCTGACCGCGCCGCAAGCAGTCCCTGACCTTGAACTGAGCGCCGGATAACAAATCCGGCGCTCTTTTCGTGTGCAGTGACAGGCGATCAGCGCAGCCGTTTGACGTAAACCTGCCCGTCGGCCCGCCGTTCAAGCTTGAAATTGCCGAGCGAGGCGAACAGGTCGGACAAACGTTTGAACCCGTAATTGCGCACATCAAAGCTGGAGCGGTTTCCAGCGATCTGCCCCACCTGTTGCAGCAGGGCAAAGCCTTCGTCATCGCGTTTGGCTTCGGAATAGGCAGCGGTGATAAGCTCAAGCAATTCATCATCGACAGCGCTGCTGCTGTCCGCGGCAGCGCGGGCTGCGGTGTCGGCCTTTGCCCCTGGCTTGTCCGCGGCGTAGCTGGCGATCAACTGCTTGATCTCGATGAAGCGGGTGCAAACCGATTTGAAGGCCTGCGGTGTCTTTTCCTCACCAAAACCATAAACGATGATGCCGTCCTGCCGCAGCCTTGTGACAAGCGGGGTGAAGTCGCTGTCAGAGGTCATGAGCCCGAACCCGTCAACCTTGCCCTGATACAGCAGGTCGATCGCATCGATCGTCATTGCCATATCGGTCGCATTTTTGCCCTTGGACACGTCAAACTGCTGTTGTGGCCGGATGCCGTATTTATTGCTGATTTCGCCCCAGCGGGACAGGTTGTCCTTGGCAAAATTGCCATAGGCGCGGCGGATATTGACCTGCCCCAATTCGGCCATCACGGTGAGCACCGGGTCGATCCCTTCGGGTGTTGTATTGTCCGCATCGATGAGCAGGGCGATGTTCTGGAGCGTTGAATGGGCCATTGTCCCGATATGCAACGGCCAATGCGCATCGACAAGCGGTGTATTTACCCGATGAACCCGCGCCCGCTTGCGGGACTCGGTTCGCGCTCCTAAATGGCAGGGCATGAACGATCTATCCAGCCAGCCGCAGCCCGAAACGCCTGAAGACCCGGCCGCCGGGCGCCCTGCACGTCAGCGAAAGCCTGACTGGATTCGCGTTCGCGCGCCAGTGAGCGAAGGGTATCACGAAACCCGGCGTCTGATGCGCGATCTAAACCTCAATACCGTGTGTGAAGAAGCCGCCTGTCCCAATATCGGTGAGTGCTGGACGAAAAAACACGCCACCGTGATGATCCTTGGCGATGTTTGCACACGCGCTTGTGCGTTCTGCAACGTCAAGACCGGGATGCCGCGGGCGGTCGATCCGATGGAACCGGAAAACACCGCCATTGCCGCCGCGAAGATGGGGCTGGAACATATCGTTATCACCTCGGTGGACCGCGATGACCTGCCGGACGGCGGCGCGTCACAGTTCGTCAAAGTTATCGAGGCTCTGCGCCGCAATACGCCCAACACCACCATTGAAATCCTTACGCCGGACTTCCGTGGTAAAATGCGAAGTGCGGTTGAGGCTATTTGTGAAGCTGGGCCAGATGTTTACAACCATAACCTCGAAACGGTGCCACGTCTTTATCCGACCATCCGGCCAGGTGCGCGTTATTATGCATCGCTCCGGCTGCTGGAGGAGGTAAAGGCGCACAACCCGCTGATCTTCACCAAATCGGGGATTATGTTGGGGCTGGGTGAACAACGGCTCGAAGTGCATCAGGTGATGGACGATATGCGGTCGGCCGATGTCGATTTCATTACCATGGGTCAATATCTCCAGCCTACGCCCAAGCACGCCAATGTCGAAGAGTTCGTCACACCCAAGGCCTTTGCCGCTTATGGCGCGATTGCGAGGGCCAAGGGATTCCTGCAAGTCGCATCCAGCCCGCTCACCCGTTCAAGCTATCATGCGGGCGATGATTTCGCGGTCATGCGCGCCGCACGAGAAGAAAAGCTGGCGCGGGCGGCTGCGAAAGTCGGGGCTTGATGCCGGGCATTCGTGAAACCCGGCGGCTGCCGTATAGCGCGCAGCAGATGTTCGATCTGGTCGCAGATGTTGGCCGCTATGGCGAATTTCTGCCGTGGGTCATTGCAACACGGGTGCGATCGAATACCGAAACCGAACTGATTGCGGATATGGTGGTCGGGTTCAAATCGCTTCGCGAAACCTTCACGTCACGCGTGGCCAAGGATCGTCCCCACAAGATTGCGGTGCATTATGTCGATGGCCCGTTAAGCGATCTCGACAATGTCTGGACGTTCCGCGAGGTGGACGATCACACCTGCGAAGTCGATTTTCTGGTCGAATTCACCTTCAAAAACCGCCTGTTCGAAAAAATTGCCGGGCAGTATTTCGACCGCGCGTTTCGCAAGATGGTGGAGGCGTTCGAGGCCCGCGCCGCACAGCTTTACGGCAACAGCAGTTCAAGCGCGCAAAGCGTCGCCTGATGGCGAATGGTGGCGCGGCCATCGGGGCCGTCACCACCTTCGAAGAACTTCAACTCACCATCGGGTTCGCCATTAGCATCGCGGATCATGCGGGCGAATACGACAGTGCCGACCGGCTTGTGCAAGGTTCCGCCGCCCGGCCCGGCGACGCCGCTGACCGCGACTGCAACATCTGCATTCGATCGTTCAAGCACGCCTTTGGCCATCGCCCAGACGCACGCCACTGACACCGCGCCAAAGGTTTCGATGATGTCGCTGGCAACGCCGAGCATCTCCATCTTGGCTTCGTTGGAATAGGTCACAAAGCCGCGATCCAGCACACCGGAGGAGCCGGCAATTTCGGTCAAGGCTCCGGCTACCAATCCGCCCGTGCAGCTTTCCGCGAGCGCCACCGTTCGCCCGGCGGCGGCGTTTTCAGCCACAACCCGTGCGGCAAGCGCGGTGATATCTTCGGGCAATAGCGTTAAGGGCATTGGCTTATTTCTTTGCCTGTGAAGGAGTGACCGCGCAGATCGACGGCTTTTTCAAATCGGCCATTTCGGCAATAAACGCAAATAGTCCGCCAACATTCTCCGTCGGCAGCGGGCTGATAAGTTCAAGCCCGCGTTCAATCTTGCCGCAGCTATCGCCTGTGATCTCCTGTGCGATCATCTGGCCAACCATGCCATCGACAAACGGGCGCAGCGATTCTTCAGGTAAGGCCGCGACCAAGGCGTTGATGTCTACATCGCTGCCTTCCCTGCTTTGGTCAGCCATGAACGTCTTGAGCAATCGAAATGCACCCGGCCACGCCTGGTTCTGCTGCGCGCGGAAATTGGCGATGAACGCCTCTCCGCCTTTGGCCATGAAGCCATCGCGCGACAGGCGGTTGGCGCAGGCATTGCGGGCCGCGTCAAAGGCGATCGGCATGGCGTAAACCACTGCATCGCCAAGGTCAGCCGGAGCGACGCAGGCTTGCTGCTGGGCGTGGGCGGTCTGTGCAGAGGCGAGCGCAGCGAAGGCAAGGGCAGGGGCAAGAATGTGACGGGGCATGGAACAATTCCTTCTTAAGCAAGGTTCATTAGAACAATGGCTTGCGCAGCGATTCCTTCGCCGCGGCCGGTGAAGCCGAGCCTTTCAGTGGTCGTTGCCTTGATGCTGATGGCGCTTTCCGGAGCGCCCATTATTTGGGCAACGGTGCTGCGCATGGCGGTGCGATGCAGGCCGATTTTGGGCGCTTCACAGATCAGCGTCAGATCGACATTGCCTATTTTATAACCAGCGTCGTGCGCCAGTTTGACAGCGTGTTCGAGAAAGCGCGCAGAGCGAACACCGCGCCATTGCGGGTCGCTCGGGGGGAAATGTGTGCCGATATCGCCCGCGCCAATCGCGCCGAGCACGGCATCCGTAATGGCGTGGAGCGCAACATCGGCATCGGAATGGCCGGACAACCCTTTATCATGCGGGATCTGCACTCCGCACAGCCACAAATCCTCGCCCACCACCAGCCGGTGAACGTCATAGCCCTGACCAATGCGAAATGCGGGCGCGGCGTCGGTATCCACGAAATCCTCCGCGAAGGTAATTTTCCTGAGGCGCTCGTCTCCATCGACCAACGCAACTGAACCGCTGCTGTCTGTCAGCACCTGCGCATCATCGCCAGCATTTGTTGCGCCCGTCCAGGTGCGGTGCGCGGCGAGAATATCGGCGAACCGGAACGCCTGCGGGGTCTGGACGCGGCGCAGGCTTTCGCGCTGTGCCTTGCCAGCCATCAGCCCGCTATCGCCCGCCACCGCGAGACTATCGACCACTGGCAGCACCGGAATTGCTCCGGTTTGCCCGTCGAGTGCGGCGAGCAATCGAGCAATCACGTCCAGCGGCAAATCGGGCCGGGCAGCATCGTGAATCAGCACCCGCTGCGGTGCTGCGTCCGCCAGTATCTCAAGCCCGTTACGCACCGAGTCTTGCCGACTTGCGCCGCCGATGGCGAACTGCACACCATCGACACCGTCAAGCACCTCAGCCGCATCGGCCAGCGCTTCAGCAGCAATCACCACCACCAGCGGATCGGCCCCGGCTGAGCGTAATATCTCGACCGAGTGCCGCAGCAGCGGTTTTCCGCGCCACATCCTGAACTGTTTCGGAGTTTCGCCGCCCACGCGCAGACCTTTGCCCGCGGCGACTACGATTGCGGCAAAGGGGGGAAGGGGGGGCAAGCGTGCCATCGCCGCAGTCGCTTAAGGTCTGGACGGGCTTTCGGCAATCCACTATGCGCCTGCCCAATTATTAGGCACACACCTATCATGACCACGCTTCCCACCCCTCCGGCGATCAAGCCGCTTGCCATCGGGCCGGTTACGGTTGCCGATCCGGTGGTACTCGCACCAATGACCGGGGTGACCGACATGCCGTTTCGCACGCTGGTGCGGCGTTACGGGTCGGGCCTCAACGTCACCGAAATGGTCGCAAGCGAGGCGGCGATCCGTGAAACCCGCCAATCCGTGCAGAAAACTGCGTGGGACCGGATTGAAGAACCGGTGTCGATGCAGCTGGTCGGCTGCGATCCGGCGAGCATGGCCGAGGCGGCCAAGCTTCAGGAAGGCAATGGCGCGGCGATTATCGACATCAATTTCGGCTGCCCGGTGCGCAAGGTTGTCGGCCAGTTGGCGGGCAGCGCGTTGATGCGCGAGGTGCCGCTGGCGGTGCGGTTGATGGAAGCGACGGTGAAAGCGGTGAGGGTGCCGGTCACGGTCAAGATGCGGATGGGCTGGTGTCACGATAGCCTCAACGCGCCTGATCTTGCCCGCATGGCCGAGGATATCGGCGTGCAGATGGTCACCGTCCACGGCCGCACCCGCAATCAGATGTACAAGGGCAGCGCCGATTGGGGGTTCGTGCGCAAGGTCAAGGACGCGGTGAGCATTCCGGTGATCGTCAACGGCGATATCTGCTCGATCGAGGATGCGGCCAATGCGCTGGGTCAGTCGGGCGCGGATGGGGTGATGATCGGTCGCGGGGCCTATGGCAGGCCGTGGCTGCTGGGTCAGGTGATGCACTGGTGGCGCACCGGCGAAGCGCGGCCGACACCGGGGATTGACGAACAATATGCGCTGGTGGTGGAACATTACCGCCGGATGCTCGATCACTATGGGTTGGTCACCGGGGTCAAGATGGCGCGCAAGCATCTGGGCTGGTACACCAAAGGCCTGCATGGCTCGGCCGATTTCCGCAACAAGGCCAACTTCATCGACGACGCGGATCAGGTGCTGGGCGAGCTTGAACGCTTTTATACGCCGTTTCTGATGCAGCAGGCGGCCTGAGTGGTGGCGACAAGCAGCAGGGCGCAGGGAGCCGATACTCCGCCCGATGCCCGCGCGCAGCTTTCCGGATTGATTTTTGCGCTGCTGCTGATTGACGGTCAGGGCCGCATTGCCGAGGCCAATCATGCCGCCGAAGCCCTGCTTGGCACCAGCGCCAACCGCCTGATCGGCACCCGGCTGATTGACCGGATTGGCCCGCTTGATTCCCGCGTCGAAGCACGCCTTGCGTCGAGCGAGGATGCTTTGGTTGCGCGTGATCTGCTCATCCAGGTGGGCCAAGGCGAAACCAGGATCAATCTTACCGCATCGCCGCTTGGCGGGTTTCCCGGTTGGCGGGTGGTGACCCTGTCGCAAATTGGGCATGATGACGCGAACCATTCATCCGATGCCGAGGCAATTCTGGGCGCTCCTGCTGTGTTGGCGCATGAAATCAAGAACCCGCTCGCCGCGATCCGGGGGGCAGGGCAATTGGTTGAACGCAAGCTGCCCGATGCTGACAAGAAACTTGCGCGGATGATCATCGGAGAGGTTGACCGGATCGCCCGCCTGATCGACCGGATGCAACAGCTTGGCAGCACCCGCACCGGCCCGGTCGATGCCTGCAACCCGCACGAGGCGATCCGCGCAGCGGTGGCGACTGTGCGGGCGGCCAGTGGAAATCATGCCGCGTTTGAAATCCATGAGGCATTTGACCCCTCGCTGCCGCCAGTGCTGGTCAACCGTGATGCGCTTGAGCAGGTGCTGATCAACCTCATTTCCAATGCCCGCGATGCCGCACTCGGCACGGGCGATGCTGCGGTTATCACGGTTCAGACGCGGTTCGTCAGCGGGTTTGCGTTCAGCGCGGTTCGGAACGGCCGCGCCGTGACTTTGCCGATTGAAATCACCATCAGCGATAATGGCCCCGGCATTGATCCCGCTTTGCGCGATCACGTGTTTGAACCATTCGTTTCGTCTAAACCTTCGGGTCAGGGGCTTGGCCTTGCGCTGGTGCGTAAGCTGATGCGCGACATGGGTGGCAATGTCAGTCACGAACGCGATGCCCGCGCAGACCTCACCCATTTCCGGCTGCATTTGCCGCAGGCGCAGGAAACAGCATAGACCATGGCCCATTTCCCGTCAGATACTATCCTGCTGGTGGAGGATGACGTCGCCATCGCGACAGTCATAACCGCCGCCCTGGAGGACGAAGGCTTTGCCATCGCGCAATGCAGCAGCATCGCCGCGCGTGACCGGTTGCTGGACGGGCACAAGTTTGCTGTCATGTTGACCGATGTCATCCTCGAAGACGGAGACGGGCTTGCGACCCTTTCTGCCGTGCGCCGAACTGCGCCAGATATGCCGATCATCGTGTTGTCGGCGCAGAACACGCTGGATACGGCGGTGCGTGCGAGTGAAAGCGACGCGTTCGAATATTTTCCCAAGCCGTTTGATCTTGATGAACTGGTTCATGCGGTGCGGCAGGCGGCCGGTGCGCGTGCGCCTGCTGCTGATATGAGTGAAGATACACTGTCCGGCGGCGACGGTGATCGGATGCCGCTGGTAGGCCGCAGCCCGGCGATGCAGGGTGTCTATCGCATGATCACCCGCGTGCTGCGCAATGATCTCACCGTGCTGATAACCGGCGAAAGCGGCACCGGCAAAGAACTGGTGGCAGAAGCGATCCACCAGCTCGGCAATCGCCGCACCGGGCCGTTTGTTGCGGTCAATACCGCCGCAATCCCTGCTGATCTGGTTGAAAGCGAGCTGTTCGGCCACGAAAAGGGAGCATTTACCGGCGCCATAGCGCAGGCGATTGGCAAGTTTGAACAAGCCAATGGCGGCACGCTGTTCCTGGACGAAATTGGCGATATGCCTGCCGAGGCGCAAACTCGGCTGCTGCGTGCGCTGCAATCAGGGCGCATCCGGCGTGTCGGCGGTCGACAGGAAATTGCGGTCAACGTCCGCATCATCGCCGCCACCAACCGCGATTTGGCCCCGATGATTACTGCGGGGACGTTCCGCGAGGATTTGTTCTACCGTCTCAACGTCGTGCCAATCGAACTGCCGCCACTGCGCGAACGGCGCGAGGATATTGCAGCGCTGGCGCAGCATTTCCTGACGCTGGCAGCCGAAGATGGCCTGCCGCGACGCCAACTGACACCCGAGGCAATCGCGCAGCTCGAAGTGCGGAACTGGCGCGGCAATGTGCGCGAACTGCGCAATGTGGTGTACCGCCTCGCCCTGATGGCGCGCGAGGACCGGATTGATGCGAGCAGCGTCAGCGATATTATAGGTCAGGAAATTTCAGCTCCGAATCTGGCAGCAAACGGCGGGCAGGGCGGGTTTGCCGCCGCTCTGGCGGTGTGGCTGTCCGACGAATCTCCTCCGTCAGGCACGCTTTATCACCGTGCGTTGGCAGCGTTCGAAAAGCCGCTGATCGAATATGCGCTGGGCCGCACGGGCGGCAATCAGCTGCGCGCCGCCCAACTGCTCGGCATCAACCGCAACACCTTGCGCAAGCGGATTGGCGAGTTGGGGCTGGAGCCGGATCGCTTTTCGACGCACTGAAATCGCGCCTGAATAGCGGTTTGTCAGAATGATCTTGCATATTTGCCACACCATTGTTGTAAGTGAGCAACGATGGATGATCCCTCACCCAGCACATTAGGCCTGACGCACTGGCAGCCGCCACGCTGGTGGCGTCGGTTTGTGATCGCTGCGCGCCGAGCCAACGTGTTTCTGTGGCTTGAAGTTGTGTCTGTCGCGGCCTTGGCAGGGTCAGTGATCGCGACCTATTTTGCGTTCAATCGCACCGCTGCGTCGGATGGTTTTCTGCCAACCATGCAGGTGTCGGTCTTGCTGATGGCGACACTTGTGCCCGCGATGGCGCTGCTGGTGCTGATCGGCCGCCGATTGGCACTGCGCCGTGCTGCGGGGAGCACTGCACGCCTGCACGTCCGGCTCGTATTTTTCTTCTCGATGGTAGCCGCGCTTCCAACGCTGCTGGTGGCGGGATTTGCCGCGTTCCTGTTTCAGACCGGGGTCGATTTCTGGTTCTCCGACGATTCGCGCGGGCTGATGGAAAATGCCAACGCGCTTGCGCAGAATTACTACGATGCCAATCAGCGCGACGTCGAACAGAACACCATCACGATGGCGACCGACATGCGCGACATTCTGGTGCGGGTGCCGATTACCGATCCGGACTTTCCTGATTTTTACGCCTATCAGGCGCAAGCGCGCGAAATTTCCGAAAGCGCGGTTCTCCAGCGGATGCCAGATGGCAGCTTGCGCACGGCTGCCATTCTCAACCTGACCGAGGACAACAGCCCGCTTGAATTCAGCCGCGCAGCCTTGCCCCGGCTTGACCAAGGCGAATTTTCCGTCGTCGCTGGCAGCCCTGAACGGATCGAGGCCTTGGTAGCGATTGATACCGATAGCGGGGTTTTCCTCTACAATGCCCGCACAACCGAAGAAAAGATGTTCAATTCCTGGGCTCGTGCGCAGTCGATCGTGAAGGCCTATGGCAGGCTAACGAGCAGTGCACGAACCTTGCAGCTGCGCTTCAACATCGCTTTGGTGACGGTCAGCCTGCTGTTGGTGGGGGTTGCGATCTGGTTCGCGCTGCGCTTTGCCGATCGTCAGGTGGAACCGCTCACTGACCTTGTGGCTGCCGCGCGCAAGGTTGGTCAGGGTAATTTTGCGCTGCGTCTTGAAGGACGCACCGGAGCGGACGAGATCGGGCTGTTGAACCGCGCATTCAACCGCATGACCGCCCAGCTTGATAAACAGACGCAGGCGCTGGTCAGCGCCAACCGCCAGATCGATGATCGCCGCGCCTTTACCGAAGCCGTGCTGGAATCGGTCACCGCAGGCGTCATATCGGTCGATGACAAGACGCACGTGACATTGATGAATTCGTCGGCGCAGACGCTACTGTCACCGCAAGGAAGCATTCCAGGCGGCGATGGCACCAGCATGATCGGGCAATCGCTCGATGCGCTGGCGCCCGAATTGGGCCGCATGATTGCGGATGGCAAGGAACGGGCGATCATCACCCATGCCAAGGGCACCGAATTGTTGACGCTAGCAGTCACGGTTGCACCCGGCACCAGCGGGCATGTTATCACGTTCGAGGATATTACCCGGCAGTTGCTCGATCAACGGCAGGCGGCGTGGTCGGATGTTGCCCGCCGGATCGCACATGAGATCAAGAACCCGCTAACACCCATTCAACTCGCCACCGAACGGCTCAAACGGCGGTACCGCACGCAGGTGGGTGATGAAGACCGCGACCTGTTCGATGAGCTAACCAACACGATTATCCGTCAGGTTGGCGATTTGCGCAAGATGGTGGATGAATTCTCGTCCTTCGCTCGCCTTCCCAAGCCGGTGTTCCGCGACGAAGATGCGCTTGATCTGGTGCGCCAGGCGGTGTTCCTGCAGGAAGTCGCGCATTCGGGCATCGCCTTCAGCGTCACATCCACAGAACTAGGCGATCGCGAAGTGCGGTGCGACCGGCACCAGTTCGGCCAGGCAATGACCAATGTGCTCAAGAACGCGGTCGAGGCGGTCGAGGCGCGCGCGGCTGAAGCGCTTGGCCTTTATGCTGGCAAAATCGCGGTAACCATGCGCGATGCCGGTGATGCGATCGCCATCACTATCGAAGACAATGGCATAGGCCTGCCTAACGACCGCGAACGCATCACTGAACCCTATATGACGACCCGCGAAAAAGGCACCGGACTGGGACTCGCCATCGTCAACAAGATCGTCGACGAACATGAAGGCGACATGAGTTTTGCCAGCACACCAGCGGGTGGCACCCGTGTCACCTTGAGTTTTGCCCGCAATCCGCAACCTCTCGATGGCGGGGCGGTATGATGCTGGCCCGACTGAAACCCGAATTTCAAGGCAAAGGACGAAATCCTGATCGTCGACGACGAACGTGATATCCGCGAATTGGTGGCTGGCGTGCTCGGAGACGAGGGTTATGCCTGCCGCACCGCTGCCGATAGCACTGCCGCGCTTGCCGCAATCGACGAACGCCGCCCCAGCCTAGTGCTACTGGATGTGTGGCTGCACGGCAGCGCGATGGACGGACTGGAACTGCTCGATGCGATCAAGGTGCGCGAACCGAACCTGCCTGTGATTATCTTTTCCGGCCACGGCAATATCGACACTGCGGTGGCAGCTGTCAGTCGCGGGGCAATGGACTTTATCGAAAAGCCGTTTGAGGCCGAACGTCTGCTGCTGCTGGTCGAACGCGCGACTGAGACTGATCGGCTGCGGCGTGAAAATTCGCGCTTGCGCGAAGGCAGTTGGGGCAGCGCCGAATTTACCGGCAATTCGCCAGCCATCAACGCGGTGCGCGCAACTTTGAAGCGGGTGGCGAGCACTGGCAGCCGGGTGTTGATCTCCGGCCCTCCCGGCGCAGGCAAGGAAGTCGCAGCACGCCTGCTCCACGCCTGGAGCACGCGTGCTGATGGGGCGTTCGTGCTGGTCAATTCGGCGCGTATAACCCCGGAACGGTTCGAGCAGGAGTTGTTCGGTGAGGAATCGGGCGGCAAGCAGGTGCGCCCCGGTCTGCTCGAACTAGCCGATGGCGGCACGCTTTATCTCGATGAAATTGCCGACATGCCGCTATCCACCCAGGCGCGGATATTGCGGGTCTTGACCGATCAGAGCTTTGTGCGGGTTGGCGGCGCGCGTCAGATCGGGGTGGATGTGCGGGTCGTGTCTTCGACCACGCGCGATCTGACCGTGGAAATGGCTGAAAAGCGGTTCCGCGAAGACCTTTTCTACCGACTCAACGTGGTGCCGGTAGCGCTGCCTTCGCTGGCGCAGCGGCGTGAAGACATCCCGGCATTGGCCGAACACTTCTTTACCCGCTATTCGAACGATCAAGGGCTTGCCCCGCCCGATATCTCAAGCGAAGCGATGGCGGCGCTTCAGGCCTATGACTGGCCCGGCAATGTTCGCCAACTGCGCAATGTGGTCGAACGAACGATTATCATGACCCCGCGTGACAAGCTTGGTGTGGTGGAGCCCGATATGCTGCCGCCAGAGATTGTCGGTGGGCAGATCGGATTGGCCGGCGAAAGCCTGACCGCGATCATGGGCGTTCCACTGCGCGAGGCGCGCGAAAGCTTTGAACGTGAATACCTCACCATCCAGATCCGACGGTTTTCGGGCAATATCTCACGAACGGCGAGCTTTATCGGGATGGAACGTTCGGCCTTGCACCGCAAGCTGAAGCTGCTCGGCATGGTTGACCGGCGCGACGAAGACGATTGAACGACCGCGAGCCAGCGGAACCTCCTGCGAAATCAAGCCTTGCCGCATTGCTGTGCAGTTGCCATTATGCTGCATAGCAACAGGTCGTTCTTTTTTATGCGACCGACCGCCCAATATCGCGGAACGCAAGGGCGTCCGCCAAAAACAGGAGCCAAGACCATGACCAGCGGGCGAACGCTCACTCCTCGAACAATTTCACGCCCCGCCGCGCCAAGTGAAGTGCACGCCCATGAAGGCGGCGGATCGGCGGGCCGTACAGGCAGCCTTCAGGACGCCTTTCTCAATTTGCTGCGCAAGAACAAGATACCTGTCACCATGTTTCTGGTGAAAGGCGTGAAATTACAGGGAATTGTCACCTGGTTCGACAATTTTTCGATCCTACTGCGCCGCGACGGGCAATCGCAACTGGTATACAAGCACTCCATTTCCACGATCATGCCCGGCCAGATGCTCGATCCTGCGCAGTTCGCGAGTCAATCTGGCGGTAAAAAGCAGAAAATGCTGCAAGATGTGTTCCTCAGCCGCGTGGCTGAAACGCATGTCGAGGTCACTATGTTCCTGGTCAACGGCGTGATGTTGCAAGGCCGCATCGCTGCATATGACCTGTTCTGCATGCTGCTCGAACGCGACGGCGCGGTGCAATTGGCCTACAAACACGCGGTTTCCACTATTCAGCCCGCCGGACCAGTTGATCTCAACGTTGATGATGATGACGGGACAGACGACTGAGCTTCGATAGTGATCTTCAGGAAGAGGTGACCCGCGGCGCGCGGGCGCTGGTGCTGTGCCCGGATATCCGCGCGCTGCGCTATGATCTGGACGCAGCCGAACGCCTGGCCGAGGCAGAGGGGCTGGCGCTCGCGATTGGTGTGGTGATTGCCCACGCGGCGATCCTGCCGATCCGCAAGATGCAGCCCAACACCTTGTTCGGCTCCGGGCAGGTTCAGAATATCGCGGTTTGGTGCGAGCAATACGAAGCCGACCTGGTGATCGTGGACGGTGCGCTTACCCCGATCCAGCAGCGCAACCTTGAAGACAAGTTGAAACGCAAGGTGATCGACCGGACGGGGCTGATCCTTGAGATTTTCGGGGAGCGTGCCGCCACGGCGGAAGGCCGTTTGCAGGTTGAGCTTGCCCATCTCGATTACCAGCAGAGCCGCTTGGTGCGCAGTTGGACTCACCTTGAACGCCAACGTGGCGGCTTTGGCTTTCTCGGTGGGCCGGGTGAGACACAGATCGAGGCTGACCGCAGGATGATTCGCCAGCGGATGAGCCGGTTGCGACGCGAACTTGAACAAGTGCGCAAAACACGGACCCTCCACCGGGATCGCCGCGGTCGGGCGCCGTGGCCGGTAATTGCGCTGGTCGGCTATACCAATGCAGGAAAATCGACGCTGTTCAACCGGTTGACGGGCGCGGAGGTAATGGCCGAAGACCTTCTCTTCGCCACGCTCGACCCGACCATGCGGGCGATCAGCCTTCCGGGCGTGGAAAAGGCAATCCTGTCTGACACGGTGGGCTTTATTTCCGACTTGCCGACGCAGCTGGTGGCGGCTTTCCGTGCCACGTTGGAGGAGGTGACAGCCGCGGACGTGATCTGCCACGTGCGCGATATGGCCAACCCCAGCCATGCGGCGCAAAAGAAGCAGGTCATTAACGTGCTCGGCGATCTTGGGGTGATCGATAAGGACACTGGCACAAGTGGCATTCCGATTCTTGAAGTCTGGAACAAGTGTGACTTGTTAGATGCTGAGCAGATTGCAGAATTGCGCAACTCGGTTGAGGGGCAAGGGGCAGTGATCCTGTCGGCTGTGACGGGCGAGGGGGTGGTGGCGCTTGAGGCTGAATTGGCCCGCTTGCTGACAGGCGGCGCGCGTGAAGTTGCGTTCATACTTCCGCTGCACGATGGCCGCCGGATCGCATGGCTCCACGCGCATGGCGATGTGCTGGCTGAAGAAGATGCGGGGGAAGGGGAGGATGGCCCGATGCGCCGCTTCACTGTCCGGCTTAATCCCAAGGAGTTGGGGCAATTTGCCAGCCTGTCTGAGTAAAGTATTCTAATTATTCAGTATTTTTGACTCTCTGCCATAATTCCTCTTGCGCGGCGAGTGACAGTTTGGGGAAGTCCGAACCGGCAATCGCCTCCATCCCGCGGAATCGGCGTTCGAATTTGGCATTGGCCGCGCGCAACGCATCTTCGGCGCTGATACCGTGGGCACGAATGAAATTGACCACAGCAAACAGCAGGTCGCCGGCTTCTTCAAGCTTGTCCTGCTCTGAAGAGGCGGTGTTTAGCTCCTCGATTTCTTCGTGAATTTTGGCTTCCGATCCCGACGGATCAGGCCAGTCAAACCCGGTGCGCGCGGCGCGTTTTTGCAGCTTTTGTGCGCGCATCAAGGCGGGAAGCGCCAGTGCCACGCCGTCCAATGCGCTCGTGATCCCTTTGGAGTTTCGTTCTTCGGCCTTGAGATCTTCCCAGCGTGCTTCGTTCATAGTCCCGCTGGCGTCGCCAAAAATGTGCGGGTGGCGGGCTTCCATTTTCGCGCTGATTGCAGCGGCGACATCGTCAAAGGCGAAATGTCCGGCTTCCTCAGCCATGCGAGCGTGAAATACAACCTGAAGGAGCAAGTCACCGAGTTCATCCTTGAGATCAGCCATGTCACCCCGGACTATGGCATCAGCGACTTCGTATGCTTCCTCGATGGTATAGGGAGCAATGCTCGCGAAATCTTGCGCGATATCCCATTCGCAACCAGAGTGCGGGTCGCGTAGGCGCGCCATGACTGCCAGCAAGTGGGCAATGGCGGACTGATTGGGGCTGTCGCTCATCCCGATCCTTGTCTCTGCAATTTAGACAAGACACTATTTCCGCTAGATAGAGATGTCACTGCCTGATGCAGCGGGGGCTGCGCGGAACC
>PHEL01000147.1 GCA_002842925.1 Alphaproteobacteria bacterium HGW-Alphaproteobacteria-14 | reverse complement strand
CATCTTGCGGATGCCGAGCCACAAGCCGCTGCCCGTCCACCCGCCCGCTGTCAGCGTGCGCTGCGCCAGATCGACCTGATCGAACGCGGTGCCGCCGCCCAGAAACCCGTCAATCCGGTGGCGGGCATTGTCGTAGAAGAAATAGGCCAGCGTCAAAGCGCCCGTGCCCAGCCCGATCACCGCGCCGATCCGTTGCCAGGGGATGCCCGCCAGCAGCACCATCACCAGCCAGATGCCCGCAAACAGGATCGCATCGCCCAGATTGGGCTGCGCCATCAGCAATCCGGCGATGAGCGCCATCAGCGCGCTGACAAAGAGGATCACCGGCAGGCCGGGATCGCGCAGCCGCCAGCTCAGGATCCAGGCGCAGATGATTGCAAAGCCGGGCTTGAGGAACTCCGATGGCTGCAAGCTCATGCCGACATTGATCCAGCGCCGCGCGCCGTTCTTTTCCTCACCGATAATCGGCACCACGAACATCAGCGCCAGCATCACCGCGCCTACCAGAATGCCGACGCGGCGGGCCTGATCGCGCGACAGGAACGACAGCCCGATCATCAGCGTCAGGCCCATCAGCTGGAACACGATGTGGCGTTTGAAGAACATGAATTCATCAAGCGTGACTGCGGCGGTCGACAATTGATCGGCGCTGGCGGGCGACGCGGCGGCCACCGCGACGACGCCGACCGCCATCAGGGTAACGATCAGCGCCAGCAGCACCTTGTCGATTTCGCTCCACCAGATGCGCAGGGCATCCCGCCAGCGCCGCTGGATCGAAACCTGGGCGAGCGAATTGCTGCGTCCGCGCGCCGCCGTAGTGTAGGCTGGCGCGGTCAAGACAGGATGCTCCGGCTCGCAGCGCCGCCTGTGCCGGTATCGCAGCCCGTGATCGCACCGACCATCTGACGGAAATGGTGCCCGCGCTTTTCGTAATCGCGGAATTGATCATAGCTGGCACAGGCAGGTGACAACAGCACCACCTCGCCCGGGCGTGCGGCCTCGGCGGCGCGGCGTACGGCTTCGCTGATAAGTTCGCAGCGTTCGACGCGGACGCGCCCTTCGAGCAGGTCGGCAAATACCGGCCCCGCTTCACCGACAGTATAGGCAGCCGCAACATTGCCCAGATGATCGGCGCAGGCGCCCAGCCCGTCTTCCTTGGGCAGGCCGCCAACGATCCAGTGGATGCGCCGACCTGCGTTGTTGATTGCAGGATCGGGCGGGAACGCGGCCAGCGCCGGGGCGGCAGAGGCAGCGTTGGTCGCCTTGCTGTCATTGATATAGACCACGCCCTTGGCATCGCACACCCGCTCCATCCGGTGCGGCAGGCCGCGATAGGAGGCAAGACCGTGGGCGATGGTCGCATCGCTCAACCCAAGCTGACGGCAGATGGCAACCGCCACCGCCGCATTCTGGGCGTTGTGCGGCCCGGCGAGCGAGGGCGAACGCCCGTCGGCAAAGCCCGCCGCCGCCAGATCATCGGTCTTGATCCGCACCATCGGCTTGCCCGCTGCGGCGATGCGATCGGCAATGGCGCTGGTGGGGGCATCCTCATCGCAGATCAGCGCGGTGCCGGTTTCCTGCATCGCAAACAGACGTTCCTTGGATGCGGCATAGGCTGCAAACCCGGCATAGCGATCAAGGTGATCGGGGGTGATGTTGGTCAGCGCGGCGATATCGCAATCGAGCGTGAAGGTGAGATCAATCTGGAAACTCGACAATTCGAGCACATAGACACCCCCCTCTGGCAAGGGCGTCTGCGCCAGAATCGCTTCGCCAATATTGCCGCCCATCACCGATGGCACTCCAGCCTCGCTCAGAATATGATGCACCAGCGCGGTGGTGGTCGATTTGCCGTTGGTGCCGGTAATGCCGACGACCTTGTGCGCAGGCAGATACGGGCGGGCGGCAGCAAACAGTTCGATATCGCCGATCACCGGCAGGCCATATTGCCACGCATGCGGCCCGATCGGGTGGGTATTCAGCGGCACGCCGGGCGACACGATCACGCCCGCAAATCCGGTCAGGTCAAGTTCCAGTGGGTCGACCAACTGGCACCGGCCTTCAAACGGCGCGCGCGCCACGTCCTGCCGATCCCACGCGATCACCTCTGCCCCGCTGGCAATCAACGCCTCAGCCGCCGCAGCGCCCGAACGCGCAAGGCCCAGCACCGCATAACGCTGACCGGCAAAGGCGGGGGAGGTGATCACGCGCGCACGCCCCTTACCGCAGCTTCAGCGTGGAAAGACCGATCAGCGCGAGCACGATGGCGATGATCCAGAACCGGATCACGACTTTGCTCTCGCTCCAGCCCAATTGTTCGAAATGGTGGTGGATCGGGGCCATGCGGAACACTCGCTTGCCGGTGCGCTTGAACCAGAACACCTGCACGATCACCGATACCGCCTCAAGCACGAACAGCCCGCCGACAATCGCCAGCACGACTTCGTGGTGCGAAGCCACCGCAATCGCGCCCAGCGCCCCGCCCAAGGCCAGCGACCCGGTATCGCCCATGAACACCGCAGCAGGCGGCGCGTTGAACCACAGGAAAGCCAGCCCCGCACCCATGATTGCCGCGCAGAAAATCGCCAGCTCGCCCGCGCCGGGCACATAGGGAATGCCGAGATAGGCACTGAAATCCGCGCGCCCGACCAGATAGGCGATGATCGCAAAAGTGCCGGCTGCGATAATCACCGGCATGATCGCGAGGCCATCCAGGCCATCAGTCAGGTTGACCGCATTGCCCGCGCCCACGATCACGAAGGCGGCAAACACGTAATAGGCCGGGCCAAGCGGGATGCTCACCCCCGACAGGAACGGCAGGTAAAGGTTGGTGTTGATCTGGCTGACGATCAGGTAGCTTGCCACGCCAGCCACCGCGAATTCGCCCAGCAGCCGCACCCGCGCCGAAACGCCCGCGTGACTGTTTTTCGACACCTTGTCGTAATCATCAAGGAACCCGATGAAACCGAACCCGATCGTTACCGCAAGACAGGCCCAGACAAACGGGCTTTCCAGATCCATCCACAACAGCAACGACAGCGTCAGCGCGGTCAGGATCATCAACCCGCCCATGGTGGGCGTGCCGCGCTTGGCGAAATGGGTTTGCGGCCCGTCTTCGCGGATCGGCTGGCCCTTGCCTTGCCGCACGCGCAAAAGGTTGATGAACCGCGGGCCGATGATCAGGCCGATCAGCAGTGCGGTCATCAGCGTCGCGCCCGCACGAAAGCTCTGGTAGCGCACCAGATTGAAGATGCCTTCGAAGCCAAGCCACTCGGCAAGCAGATAGAGCATTCAGTCGTTCCTCGGCGCCCGGTGCTTCGGGCCTCAGCCTCCCGCTGTGGTTCCAGCAGGGGCGTTATCGGTAAAATGTGTCACCAGCCGGCCCAGCCCGATCGAATTGGAACCCTTGACCAGCACTGCGTCCCCCGGAGCAAGACCATATTGCCCGAGCGCCGCGATGGCTTCGACAGGTGTCCCGCAATGCGCGAAGGTGATGGGCTTGCCAAGCGCGGCGGCAGGCAGTTTCCCCAGTTCCTCCGCCAGCGCGCGCATCTCGTCACCCACCAGAATTGCGTGGCTCACCCCGGCTTCGGCCAGTGGTTCGGCCAGCTGGCGGTGGAAGGCGGGGGCAAAATCGCCCAGTTCCTTCATGCTGCCCAGCACCGCAATGCGGCGGATGGCATTGGTTGCGGCGAGTGCTTTGAGCGTCGCGCGCATTGATGCAGGATTGGCGTTGTAGCTTTCATCAATCAGCAATGCGCTGCCGCCAGCCACGCTCAGCGTGTGGCGGGCACCGCGCCCCTTCAGGCCGCCCATTTCGGCCAGCGCCAGCCCGGCGCTCGCCAAATCGCCGCCGGCCGCGCGCACCGCAGCCATCACGCCCAGCGAATTGAGCACCCAATGTTCGCCCGGTTCGGCAATCGTGTAGCACAGCCGGATATCGCCCAGATCAGCCGTGATCAGCGCCCCGCCGCTGGCCGACGGAATCGCATCGAGCAGCCGCACGTCAGCGCCATCCGCGCGCCCGAAAGTAATGACCCTGGCCCCGCACGCCTTGGCATGGGCGATCAGCCGGTCGGCGTGTTCGGCATCGGCGGGAATAATCGCCGTGCCGCCCGGCACAAGGCCGGAAAATATCTGCGCTTTTTCATCCGCAATTGCTGCAAGGGTGCCAAGGTTTTCGATATGCGCGGGCGCGATGGTAGTGATCAGCGCGATATGCGGGCGCACGTGATCGGCCAGCGGCGCGATTTCGCCTGCGTGGTTCATCCCCATTTCGAACACGCCGAACTTGGCCCGCGCAGGCATCCTCGCAAGGCTCAGCGGCACACCGACATGGTTGTTATAACTGCGCACAGAACGATGCGCCGCGCCCCGGCTGGCGCGGTCAAGGCAGGCAAAAATCGCCTCCTTCACCCCGGTCTTGCCGACAGATCCGGTGATCGCAATCCGCACCGCCTGCGCGCGTTCGCGCGCGGCGTGGGCGAGCGCGTGCAGCGCTTGCGTCGTATCTGCGACCAGCACGTGGGGGAAATCGACCGGGCGATCGACAATCGCGGCAACCGCGCCCTTTTCAAAGGCCTGAGCGATAAACTTGTGACCGTCCATCGCTTCGCCGCGCAGCGCCACAAACACATCACCCGGCTTCACATCGCGCGAATCCATCTCGATGCCCGCGGCCTGAAATTCGTGGCTGGCGATGCCGCCCGTCGCCGCTTCGATTTCGGCAGCGCTCCACAGCGCCATTGGCAGGGCATCGCGCGCGGCAACGGGCCATTGGCGCAGCATCGGGTGCAGTGCATTCATCGCGGCGCGCTCCCGCCAAACGCGGCGCATTGGCGCGCGAC
>PHEL01000146.1 GCA_002842925.1 Alphaproteobacteria bacterium HGW-Alphaproteobacteria-14 | reverse complement strand
GCTGGTCACCACGATCGTATTGTTCGGCTTTGTGCTTGGCGGGATGAAGCGTCAGTTGGTGCCGGGGCGCTGGCAGATGGCGGTGGAGTTTTTCACCAGCTTCATCGACGACATGCTTCAGGCCAACATCGGCGATGCCGGGCGCAAATATGTGCCCTATGTCTTCTCGCTGTTCATGTTCATCCTGTTTGCCAATATCCTCGGCCTGTTGCCGCTGGGCGTGGTCGGGCTGCATCCGTTTACCTTCACCAGCCATTTCACCGTCACCGGGGTGCTTGCTCTGATCACGATTTCGATCGTGCTGGTGGTTGGTTTCTGGAAGCACGGGCTGCACTTTTTTGGCTTGTTCGTGCCGCACGGCACGCCGCTGCTGATGGTGCCGCTGATCTTCGTGATCGAACTGTTCTCGTTCATCTTGCGCCCGTTCAGCCTCGCGCTGCGACTGTTTGTCGCGATGATGGCGGGCCATGTGCTGCTCGAAGTGCTGTCCAGCTTCGTGATTGACGGCACCAATGCTGGCGCGCTGTGGGGCGGGGTGGTTGGTTTGCCCAGCTTCCTGCTGATGATCGGTATCTGCGCGCTGGAAATCCTGGTTTCGGGCATCCAGGCCTATGTCTTTGCGCTGCTCACTGTTTTCTACATAAATGATGCAGAAAATCTGCATTAATCCCTCAACGCTTACGAATTAAGAACCGAAAGGAATCAATAATATGGATATGGAAGCTGCAAAGCTCATCGGTGCAGGTCTCGCTGCTATCGGGACCGGCCTCGCCGCTATCGGCGTGGGCAACATCTGGGGGAGCTTCCTGTCGAGCGCGCTCCGCAATCCGGGTGCAGCAGATGGCCAGCAGGGCCGCCTGTTCGTTGGCTTCGCGGTGACCGAACTGCTCGGCCTGCTCGCCTTCGTGGTGGCGATGATCCTGATTTTCGTCGCCTGATCATACGACATCCTTCGGGCCGGTTCGTGACCGGATCGGCCCGCCTGATTTAGCGCTTTTGTTCCGGGACGTAACCCAATGCCCCAGATAGCCCAGCTAGCGGAAACCTATGCCAGCCAGATATTCTGGTTGCTGGTGTTCTTTGGCCTTACCTTTTTCGTTGTTGGCCGCGGGATGGTTCCCAAGGTCATGAGCACGGTTGCCGACCGTGACAGTCAGATCGCTGCCGATCTCGCCGTTGCCGAAGCTGCGCGCGCGAGGGCGGACGACGAGGAAGCGGCGTGGCGCAAGCGTGAAAACGACAACCGGGCTGCGGCGCAGGCGCTGATCGCGAAGGCCAAGTCCGACGCCGCGGCCAAGGCCGAAAAGAAGCTCGCGGCCGCACAAAAGCGGCTCGACACCAAGCTGGCCAAGGCCGAATCCGAGATCGCGGAAGCTCGCAAGAATGCGCTCGCCGAGATCGAGGATGTCGCGGTTGAGGCTGCGCGGGACATCGTCAAGCGGCTGGCAGGCGTTTCAGTAACGAAGCCTGTCGCTGCCAAGGCGGTCAGGGAGGCAATGGCTCATGGCTAATCCGGTACATGGTGCGCCAGAACTGTTTGAATCTGAACCGGCAGACGCGTTCACCCAGCAAGGTGCGGCTCATGCTGAGCCCGAACTGTTCGGCCTTGCGCCGTTCCAGATCGTTGCACTGGCGATGCTGGTGCTGATTGTGATCATGGTGTGGAAGAAAGTTCCCGGCATGATCATGGGCGGGCTCGATGCCAAAATCGCCGTAATCCGCACGCAACTGGACGAAGCCAGGTCGCTGCGCGCCGAGGCTGAGGCCCTGCGCGATGAATACGCCGCCAAGATTGCCAGCGCCGAAAAGGATGCCGAAGTGCTGCTTGATGCCGCTCGGGCCGAGGCTGACGCGATCCTGGCGCGGGCTGAAACCGATAGCGCGGCAATGGTCGTGCGCCGTCAGCGCATGGCCGAAGACAAGATCGCCGCCGCCGAACGTGCCGCGATTGCCGAGGTCAAGGCGCGTGCCGTGACCGCGTCTGCCGCTGCATCACGCCAGCTGATTGCCGCGCGTCACGACAGCGCGGCGGATCGGACGCTGACTGACGAGGTGATTGCCTCGCTCTGAGCGCATCTGGAATTGCAATGTGAAAAGGGCGGCCTTTCGTGGCCGCCCTTTTTCGTTTAAAATGACGAAGCTTGAAATCAGAAATTATCCTTCGCCGCCCGCAGCGCCGCGAAGGTTTCATGCGGAGCGCTGCCGCCCCACTTGGCCATTATCGCCGGATCATCAGCGCGCAGGAACGGATTGGTCGCCAGTTCGCGTTCAAGCGTGGTTGGCACAGTCCATTCATCACGCGCGCGCTTGGCGGTGATTTCCTCGGCATAGGCCTGCAACGCCGCGTTGTCCGGATCGGCGTGCAGCGCGAATTTCGCGTTCGATGCGGTGTATTCGTGCGCGCAATACAGCACGGTTTGGGGGGGCAGCGCCTTGATGCGCGAAAGGCTGTCCCAGAACTGCTTCGGCTCACCTTCAAACATCCGCCCGCAGCCCAATGCAAACACGCTGTCACCGACAAAGGCAATTCCAGCAGAGGGCAGATGATAGGCGATGTGACCGTTGGTGTGGCCGGAAACGTCGATCACCTGCGCTTCGACCGCGCCCAGTTTTACGGTGTCGCCGTGGGCGATGACACGATCGATCGGGAATTTGCCGTCAAGCTCTGCCGGGCCGGTTATGGTGCAGCCAGTCGCGGCCTTGATCGCTTCATTGCCGCCCGCGTGATCGGGGTGCCAGTGCGTGTTCCAGATCTGCGTGATGCGCCAGCCTTTCATCTCTGCTTCAAGCAGATATGCCTTCGCATCCGGCGTATCGATCGCCGTGGTTTCGTGGCTGTCGGTATCGTGGACGAGGTAGCCGTAGTTGTCGCTAAGGCATGGGAATTGGTGAACATGGATCATGGCGCCGACCTTACAGGCGCAGCCGCCAAAGGAAAAGGCCCGCCTGCTCGATTGAGCGGGCGGGCCTTTCATTTCAGCGAGTCCTCGCGCAGGCGGGGATCTCATACGGCATTGTGCGATGCCGGGGGAGACTCCCGCTTGCGCGGGAGCTCGCCAATTCCTCAATCTTCCTTTTTCTTCAGCGCTGCGCCGAGAATATCGCCCAGCGATGCGCCCGAATCGGAAGAACCGAACTGTGCCACGGCTTCCTTTTCTTCGGCGATCTGACGCGCCTTGATCGAGAAGTTGGGCTTTTTGGAACGGTCGAAGCCGATCACCATCGCATCGATCTTGCTGCCGACCTGGAAGCGGTCAGGGCGCTGTTCGTCGCGATCACGGCCAAGATCGGCGCGCTTGATGAAGCCGGTCGCACCGTCTTCGCCAACCTGCACTTCCAGGCCGCCGTCGCGCACTTCGAGCACGGTGACGGTAACGGTCTGGTTCTTGCGCAGCGCGCCGGCAGTGGAGGCGCCTTCGGCAGTGGGGGCACCCTTTTCAAGCTGCTTCATGCCGAGGCTGATGCGTTCTTTTTCGACATCCACATCAAGCACCACGGCCTTGACCATTTCGCCCTTGCGGTGAAGCGCAAGCGCGTCTTCGCCCGAAATGCCCCACGCAATGTCCGACATGTGCACCATGCCGTCGACGTCGCCATCGAGGCCGATGAACAGGCCGAATTCGGTCGCATTCTTGACTTCGCCTTCGACCACCGCGCCAACGGGGTTCTTTTCGGCAAATTCGTCCCACGGATTGCGCTGGGCCTGCTTGAGACCGAGGCTGATGCGACGCTTGTCGCTATCAACTTCGAGCACCATGACTTCGACTTCCTGCGAGGTCGAAACGATCTTCCCGGGGTGAACGTTCTTTTTCGTCCAGCTCATTTCCGAAACGTGGACCAGACCTTCGATGCCAGCTTCGATCTCGACGAAGGCGCCGTATTCGGTGATGTTGGTCACCTGACCGGTCAGCTTCGCGCCAACCGGATACTTGGCGGCCACGCCATCCCACGGATCGCTTTCGAGCTGCTTCATGCCAAGGCTGATGCGCTGGGTATCGGCGTTGATGCGCACGATCTGCACCTTCACCGTGTCACCGATATTGATGACTTCGCTGGGGTGGTTGACGCGCTTGTAGCTCATGTCGGTGACGTGCAGCAGACCGTCGATGCCGCCCAGGTCAACGAACGCACCGTAATCGGTGATGTTCTTGACGACGCCGTCGATGATCTGGCCTTCGACGAGGTCGTTGATCAACTCGCTGCGCTGTTCGGCGCGGGTTTCTTCGAGCACGGCGCGGCGCGACACGACGATATTGCCCCGGCGGCGATCCATCTTGAGGATCTGGAACGGCTGCGGCATGTCCATCAGCGGCTGCACGTCGCGCACCGGGCGGATATCGACCTGGCTGCCGGGCAGGAACGCCACTGCGCCATCAAGATCGACGGTGAAACCGCCCTTGACCCGGCCAAAGATGCGGCCTTCGACGCGCTTGCCTTCGCCGAATTCGCTTTCCAGCTTGTCCCACGCGGCTTCGCGGCGGGCGCGGTCACGGCTCAGCATCGCTTCGCCGTCAGCGTTCTCGACGCGGTCGACAAACACTTCGACTTCGCCGCCAACGGTCAGGCCGTGGTCGTCATCGCCGCGCGAAAATTCCTTGAGTGAAATGCGGCCTTCGCTCTTGAGGCCAACGTCGATCACGGCAAAGCCGTTTTCGATCGCGGTAACGGTGCCCATGACGACGCGGCCTTCAAAACCGTCTTCGCCGGCACCGCCGAGTTGTTCATTAAGCATCGCCTCGAAATCTATTCGTTGTGCTACCGGCCACCGGTTTTTCCGGGGTCTTAAACTGCTTCCCACGCACCATTGCGGGGGCTGGCAGGGCAAGAGGCCGAGTTCTCCGCGCCGCCGAATGCGAAAACGCGAAGGTTCTTCAACCGTAAGAGATTGCGAGAACGGACGCGCGCCTAGGCGAGAGCGGTGCAAAATGCAAGGAAATTGCCCCGCGAAACCTGATGCAATCAGCCAAGCCGGGTTCGCACCGCCTCCAGCACGGCATCGACCGCCTGTTCACGGTTGAAATGCGTGGTGTCGATCACCAGCGCATCGGGTGCGGGTTTGAGCGGCGCATCGGCGCGGCCCATATCACGCGCGTCGCGAGCAGCGATGTCGCGTTCGATCTCAGCCAGCGCAACCGCGATGTCACGCCCTGCCATTTCCAGCCAGCGCCGCCGGGCGCGTTCCTGCACACTGGCAGTGATGAACAGCTTCACCTTTGCGTCAGGCGCGATCACGGTGCCGATATCGCGCCCGTCGAGCACCGCGCCGCCGGGCTGAGTGGCGAAGGCGCGCTGGCGTTCATACAGCGCTTGGCGAACAGCCGGATGCACCGACACGCGGCTGGCGAGCCCGCCGACTTCTTCCGAGCGCAGGACGTCGTCGCCAAGCAGGCCATCGGGGAAAGTGCAGGCGGCAAGGGCATCGGCGGGGTCATCGGGATCGCCGCCGTTCACCGCCACCTGCCGCCCGACCGCGCGGTAAAGCAGCCCGGTATCGAGATGTGGCAGGCCGAAATGCGCAGCCAGCGCTCTGGCAATCGTGCCCTTGCCAGAGGCTGTGGGGCCATCGACCGCGATGATCATACCGGGCTGTTCCGTCGGCCTCGCAAGGTTGGCAGGTTGAAATTGACCATTAGCGAAACAGTCAGCAGCGCCGCGCCGATGAAATTGACCAGGTTGAAAAGCACCATGTTCATGGCCTTCACCATATTGCTGTAGGCATAGGCGGCGACGATGCAGAAACTGCCTGCAAAGCCGATCAGATCGGCGGCCAAGGGGGTGATGAAATCAGTCATGAGGTCCTTTCGGCAAGCATTGCTTCGAATGTCGGGAAGCTGGTCGCGATAGGACTGGTGTCGTCCAATTCGATGCCATCCCTTGAGAAAAGACCGGCGATGGCCATGCTCATGGCAATGCGATGGTCGAGCCGGGTGGCGACGCTCGCACCGCTGGGCGTGCCGCGCAATGGCTCGCCGCCGGTGCCGTGGATGGTCAGGCCGTCTGCGTGTTCCTCGACCCGCGCGCCAGCCAGCGTGAGCGCGGCGGCCATGGTGGCGAGCCGGTCGCTTTCCTTGACCCGCAGTTCGTCCAGCCCGGTGGTGCGGGTGGTGCCGCGCGCCAGTGCGGCGGCGACGAACAGCACCGGAAATTCGTCGATCATCGAAGGTGCGATCGCCGGGTCGACATCGATCCCGGTCAACGCCGCATGGCGCACGCGCAGATCAGCCACCGGTTCGCCGCCGACCTCGCGGGCGTCCACCTCGGTAATATCCGCGCCCATCTGGCGCAGCACCTGCACCAGCCCGGCGCGGGTCGGGTTCATGCCGACATTCAGGATCGTCAGATCGCTGCCGGGCACGATGCTCGCCGCGACCATAAAGAACGCAGCCGACGACGGATCGCCCGGCACGGTCACGTCCATCGGCATCAAATCAGCATCGCCGTGAACGCTAATAACACGCTCGCCGCTGTCCTCGCCCACTTCGAGCCGCACGCCGAAGCCTGCCAGCATCCTTTCGGTATGGTCACGCGTTGGCACCGGTTCGATCACGCGGGTTATGCCGGGGGTGTTGAGGCCCGCCAGCAATACCGCGCTTTTGACCTGCGCGCTCGCCACCGGCAGGCGGTAGGTGATCGGCACTGCCGGAGCCGCGCCGCGCAGCATCAGCGGCAGCGTGCCGCCCGCCGACGCCTCAATCGAAGCGCCCATCTGCGCCAGCGGGTCGATCACCCGCTTCATCGGGCGGCCCGACAGGCTGGCATCGCCGACAAAGGTCGCAGTAATCGCGTGGCTGGCAACCAGCCCCATCAACAGCCGGGTGGAGGTCCCCGAATTGCCCATGTCGAGCGCCTGTTTCGGTTCAAGCAAGCTGCCCACACCCGCACCATGGACCGTCCACACCCCGTCAGCCCCGCGCTCTACCGCAGCACCGAACTGCCGCATCGCCGCTGCGGTGGCGAGCACGTCTTCGCCTTCAAGCAGGCCGGTGATGCGGCTTTTACCCACGGCCAGCCCTGCAAACATCAGTGCGCGGTGGCTGATCGACTTGTCGCCGGGAACGCGGATGGTGCCCGTAAGCGGGGCTGAGGGCGCAATGGTATGGCTGGTCATATGGCGCCGGTCTTTG
>PHEL01000145.1 GCA_002842925.1 Alphaproteobacteria bacterium HGW-Alphaproteobacteria-14 | reverse complement strand
CCGTCAAAAGTGGCGGCATCAGGGGTGGTAAACTGCACTGTGATGGTGCGCACGGTTGCTTCGCCCGGCGCAGGGCCGCTGATCGGCAGGGCATTGGTTCCCGGAATAATCCCTGCCGCAGCCGCCGCTGCTGCCGCCGCTTCGCGAGCCTTGATTGCCTGCCCGATCTCGATCAGGCGCTGGATTGCCGGATCAACTTCGCCAGCGCCGCCCAGCCGCAATGTCGGATCGGGCTTGAGCTTGCCCGCTGCCAGCGCGCCCGAAAAAACACTGTCGATCCGTTCAACCGCGCGGTTCAGCATATCCGGCACCTGATCCGGCCCATCAGCCGTCAGCGTGAAAGTTTCGAGCAGGCGGCTATCAGGGCCATATCGCGCGGTGAAGGTGCCGCTGACCGGCCCGCCAGGAAACTGATGGTCGAGCCGGGCAAACGCCATCAGCGCATCGGTTGCGCCATATTGGTCGAGCATGCTGCGCCACCATGCCCGGCTGCGCCTGCTCGCCTGGCCGAAATTGACCAGCAGCGAATCGCCCCCTGCCCCGCTCAGGCGCACGTAATTGATCTGGCTCGTTCCGGGATTGAACTCGGCCCAGGCCTGCTGCCACGGATTGCGATGTTCAAAGGCAATCATCGCCCCGCCGCTTTCCATCACCGGGATCAGCAGCAGCGGAGCCGAATGGGCTACCTGCGCCGGGCCGCCAAGGTAACTGCCCGCGCGCAGACGGTCGAACACCACGCCCAGCGTGGCGATGTAGCGCCGGGGGCCAAGCCGTTCGCGCTCGATCGCGATCGCGGAAACCAGCCCGTCAAGCTGTCCGTCGGACAATTTCGGACCGCCTACCTTGGCCCATGCCAGCCGCTGCGCTTCGCGCCAGCCTTTGGCGCGCGCATCCTCGGCGCTTTTGCCGCTGACATCGATGCTGATCCCGCGCACTTCGATATCGGCGCTGGCAGCGGTGGGCGCGATCCCGCGTTCGCCCGCTACCTGCGCCACCAGCGCATAGGCCCCGCCGAGCAAGGTAAACGCCAGCACAGCGGCGCCAAGGCCGCGAATCAGCGGGCGGCCGGTGAACCACCGTGGGGCGGCATCGCGGCCGGGAAGGGGGAGAGTCATGCTCATCGGGGAAATCGAGCGCCTTTTGCCCAAAGGCGAGTGGAATTCCAAGCGCGAAAGGCTAAAGCGGCGTGCATGACTGCCGGGAAAACATCAAGCGGCGAGCCGGACGGCTCCTCCTACACCTATGCCGATGCAGGCGTGTCGATTGCGGCGGGCAATGCGCTGGTCAAAGCCATCGCCCCGTTGGCCAAGGCCACAGCGCGCCCGGGTGCGACCAGCGAACTGGGAGGCTTTGGCGGCTTTTTCGATCCCAGGGCCGCCGGATATAATGATCCGCTGCTGGTCGCCGCCAATGATGGCGTGGGCACCAAGCTGAAGCTGGCGATTGATCATGACCGGCACGACACGGTCGGCATTGATCTGGTCGCGATGTGCGTCAATGACCTGATCGTTCAGGGCGCAGAGCCGCTGTTCTTCCTAGATTATTTCGCCACGGGCAAGCTGGAGAACGGCGTGGCGACCCGCGTGATCGCGGGCATCGCGACGGGGTGCAAACTGGCCGGATGCGCACTGATCGGCGGCGAGACGGCGGAGATGCCGGGGATGTATGCACCGGGCGATTATGACCTTGCCGGATTTTGCGTCGGCGCGGTCGAACGCGGCGAGCAATTGACGGGTGACAGGGTTGCACCCGGTGATGTCTTGCTGGGGCTGGCCTCGTCTGGCGTGCATTCCAATGGTTATTCGCTGGTGCGAAGGCTGGCTGAGGACAAGGGCTGGAAGCTGAACCGCCCCGCGCTGTTCGATTCCGATCAATTGCTGATCGACGCGCTGATCGCGCCGACGCGGATTTATGTCGCCAGCCTGCTGCCACTGATCCGCGCAGGGATGATCAACGGCCTTGCCCACATCACCGGCGGCGGGTTGCTCGAAAACATCCCGCGCATCCTGCCCCAAGGCGCGCACGCGGTGGTTGATGCCGATCTGTGGCCGCAGCCGCGGCTGATGGCGTTCCTGCAAGCGCAGGGGCAGATCGAACCGCAGGAAATGGCGCGCACCTTCAATTGCGGGGTCGGCATGGTGCTGGCCGTGGCGGCGGACAAGGTGGCCGAGGTCACGCAGCGGCTTGAAGCGGCGGGCGAGACCGTGTTTGCCGTGGGCCGGATTGACGCGGGCGACAAGGGCTGCACCGTGCGCGGATCGGCGGAAACCTGGTCGGCCACAAGCAATTGGGAAGCGACGCACCTTGGCTGAAAAGGCCCGCATCGCCATCCTGATTTCCGGCGCGGGCACCAATATGGCGGCGCTGCTTTATGCCAGCCGCATCGGCGATTGCCCTTACGAAGTGGTGTTGGTCGCCAGCAATGATCCCGCTGCGCCGGGCCTCGCGCTGGCCGCGATCGAAGGCGTGCCCACTTTTGCGCATTCGCATAAGGGCATGACCCGCGATGCCCATGATGCCGCGATGGAAGCCGCCGTGCTGGCGGCAGGCGCAGACACCATCGTGCTGGCCGGTTACATGCGCATTCTGTCGGACGGATTTGTGCAGCGGTGGGCGGGCCGGATGATCAATATCCACCCCTCGCTGCTGCCCAGATACAAGGGGCTGGACACCTTCGCCCGCGCCATCGCAGCGGGCGATAGCCACGCAGGGGCAAGCGTGCATCTGGTCACGCCCGAGCTCGACGCGGGCGAGGTGCTGGCGCAGGCGCGCGTCGCGATTGCCCCCGATGATACCCCCGCAACCCTTGCCGAGCGGGTGCGCTTGGCCGAACATCAGCTCTATCCGCGCGCGGTGGCCGAATATGTGACGCGCCGGCGCAGCGACACGCCCGGACGGATGACCCGCTTCATGGACATCGCGGACGAATTCTGATGGCACCCGTCCGCGATCATCCACTGGCGCGCGGGCCGCTGGCGCAGCGGGCGAATGATTTTCTGGGGAAGGCGTGGGCCAAGGGCTGGCTGCCGCCACCGAACCTTGATCCTGACGCGTTGTGGGCGCTGGCGGCCAGGCCCTATGGCGCGCGGGCCGAGGTGGTCGAACAGAGCGGTCGCAGCGCCGACGACGTCGCCGATTTCCGCGAGCGGGTGGAACGTCTGTGCGCAGCGGTTGAGGCTGAAGCCGATCTCAACCCGCTGGGCCGCGCGATGGCGTGGGGGCAATTGTCGCGCGCGGTCAAGAACCGCCTCGCTTTCGGTGCGCTGTGGCAGAAGCGGCCCGAATTGCTTGTAACGCGTCTCGCCCCGCCGATCATCGTCATTGGCCATATGCGCAGCGGGACTACGCGCATCCACAGGCTGCTGGCGGCTGACCCGGCGCATTCGCACACGCGCTATTGCGATGCCTATCACCCGGTGCCCGCGCGGTTCGGGCTGAACCGGGTCAAGGCGGCGGTGGAACTGGCCATGCTCGCCGCGCTCAATCCGTGGATGCAGGCAATCCATCCGATGGCGGCGGGCGCGGTGGAGGAGGAGCTGGCGTGGATTTCAGCGGCGCTGCACCATTCGATCTACGAATCGCAGTGGCATATCCCGACCTATTCGGCATGGAGCGAGGGGCGTGATCCCGCTCCGATCTACTGTGAAATGGCCCGCATCCTGCGCACCGACGCCGCCACGCGCGGGGTGGAGACAAAGCCCCGCGTGATGAAAGTGCCAGCCTTTGCCGAGGATCTGCCCGCGTTGCTCACCGCATTCCCCGACGCCCGGCTGGTAATTGCGCAGCGCGATCCTGACCCGGTGCTGCACAGCGCGGTGTCGCTGGCGGCGAACCAGATGGCAATGCAGTCCGACACCTGCGATCTTGATGCAATTACGGCGCGCTGGCACCGCAAGATTGCGCTGCGGGAGGCGCGGATGGCCACGGCGCTGGACAAGTGGCATGGCCCGGTCGCGCAGGCGACCTTCGATGAATTGAATACCGATTGGGAGGCGGCGATCCGGCGCTGCTACAGCGATCTTGGGCTTGCGTTTACGCCTCAGGCACTGTCCGCAATGCGCAAGCTGATGACGGCGAGCAAGAGCGGACAGCACCACGCCCATTCGGCGCAATTGGCGCGGTTCGCCGAGGCGGGCTGACACGGAAAATCCCAGCCGAAAAACCCGTTCGTCCTGAGCTTGTCGAAGGACTGCTTTTACTTCTCCTCGCGCGACCACAGGAAAAACAAGAACGGCCCTTCGACAAGCTCAGGGCGAACGGGTGTGGGATATAACGAAAGGGCCGCCCCTTTCGGAGCGGCCCTGTCGCATTTCATCCGGCCTGAAAAATCAGCCGACGATTTCTTCTGGCGCAAAAAAGAACGCGATTTCGATGGCGGCGTTTTCTTCCGAATCCGAACCGTGGACGGTATTTTCACCGATCGACAGGGCGAGTTCCTTGCGGATCGTGCCGGGAGCAGCATCCGCCGGGTTGGTCGCGCCCATCACTTCGCGGTTGCGGGCGACGGCATCTTCGCCTTCGAGCACCTGCACCACCACCGGCTCGCTCATCATGAAATCAACGAGTTCGCCAAAGAACGGGCGTTCACGGTGCACACCGTAGAAGCCTTCGGCCTGTTCGCGGGTCATATGGATGCGCTTGGACGCGACGACGCGCAGGCCTGCATCGGGCTTGATGATCGAAAAGGTGCGGGTAACCGCCATGATTATGCTCCTGTGGACGTATTTTTATGGGGGATGTTGGCCGCGCCCGTAGATGCTGCGCTGCAAAATGGCAAGCGCCGCGCGCGGTGCTCTGGGCACCTGTCGTTTTCTCAATCGCGCAAACATGATATGCAATGCAGCTTGGGGAATGGGGGGAACACATGGAAAATGATTCCACGCTATCACGGCGACGCCTTGCTGGCGCACGCCGCACATCCACTTCGACGTGCGTGGTCGCCAGCACCGCTTGATAACGCAGATGTATTTCAGCGAAGACCACGTCACCAACAGCAAGGACGCGCTCTATAACCAGCTTGGCGAGGACGCGATCACCGCGATGGCGGCCCAGCAGGCAGCAGACCGCTATCGCTGGGACATCGTGGTGAGCGACAGCTGACGCTGGCGGCGATTACCCGCTGGTCTTGCTGCCGATGATGATCTGTCCGGTGGACGCATCGTCTTGATTGTCGGTCGCGGTGATCGACAGGGTGGAACCGTCGCGCTCGCGCTCTCCGCCGATCATCCGCGTGCCGTTGGTGTTCATTTCGATCTGGATGGCGAATCCGGCGGCCTTGGCCTGATCGCGGTAATGGGCGATGATTGTGTCGGCGGCGGCGTCTGCCTCGAACGTCACCATTGTTCCCTGCCCGCCGGGCTGGTTGACGACGGTGTTGGTGACCACCTTTGATCCGGGGAACAGGCTGAAGCCAGCGGGCAGGCTGACCGGCACATCGGCGCCCGAACGCAAGGTGGCGGTGCCATCCGGCCCTTCGATTGTCATGCTGGTTTCGCCGGTGCCCTTGTCGATGGTGTATTCGGCGGTTTCGCCTTGTTCGGTGGTGAATTCGCCCGAGGTTTCCGAACCGCAGGCGGCGAGTGAAAATGCCGCGATGCTTGCCAATACCAAAGCCACTTTACGCATCTGCAATCCCCCCGCACATCACGCGCATCAATATCCTTCATCCGGCTTGTTGCTGCAAGCCCCCAGCCCTTTTTGACCCGCAGCCCTTCTTCACCCCCTCAGCCCTTTTTGACCCCCTCAGCCCTTTTTGACCCAACGCCCGTCTTCCTGCGCGAAATAGGCGCGTTCCACATCCTCGCGGCCATCCTGCGCGCGCCATGCAGCCCGCGCGGCGGGTGCGGCATCGGGCGGGAACAGCAGGAAGGTGCGGGTAAAGCCGGGTGCATCGCGAAACACCCCGTCGGCAAGGATCAGGTGGCTCGCCCCGTTGCTGGCGGCAGGTTCAGCGGACAGCAGGATCGGTTGATCCGCCCCGCCGGGCGCATCGGCCTCGCCATTCGCAAGGAAGCTGTCTGGCCCCGCCTGCCACAGCGCGCGGGAAATGGCGGCGCGTTGCTCGGCATCATCCGACACTACCAGCAACCGTGCGCCTTCGCCCAGCACCCGCTTGGCGATCAGCGCGACAACCTTCTCAACCGGATCGTCGGTAACTTGCCAGAAATCGAGCTTCATGATGAGGGTTTGCTCCTGCGGCACCGATCGGAACAATACTTCACATTGTCCCAATCGCGCTCCCACTTCTTGCGCCATGTGAAGGGCAGCCCGCAGGCGAGGCAAGTCTTGACCGGCAGGTCAGATTTGCGCCTCATCCTGGGCATGAGGCGCGCGCCCTACCCCTCCACCACATCCCGCACGAACTGGTCGAGCAGGCGCGCGCCGTATCCGGTTGCGCCTTTCTCCCACGAATGGCCCGGCTTGGCCGCCCATACCATCCCGGCAATGTCGAGATGCGCCCACGGCGTGCCGTCCTTGATGAAGCGTTGCAGGAACTGCGCGGCGGTGATCGATCCGCCTTCGCGCGGGCCGACATTCTTCATGTCGGCGATCTGCGAATCGATCAGCTTGTCGTAATTCGCGCCCAGCGGCATCCGCCACAGCTTGTCACCGCTGGCCTTGCCCGCTGCGGCCAATTGGTCGGCCAGAGTATCGTCATTGGCGAACATCCCGCCATGTTCATTGCCCAGCGCAATGATCATCGCCCCGGTCAGCGTGGCGAGATCGACAATCCGCGCCGCGTCATATTGTTCCTGTGCCCAGTGCAGCGCGTCGCACAATACCAGCCGCCCTTCGGCATCGGTGTTGAGCACTTCGACCGTCTGACCGCTCATGGTGGTGACGATATCGCCGGGGCGCTGCGCCTTGCCGTCGGGCATGTTTTCAACCAGGCCCATCACGCCGATGACATTGGCCTTGGCCTTGCGGGTGACGATCGCCAGCATCGCGCCAGCCACCGCGCCTGCCCCGCCCATGTCCCACTTCATGTCTTCCATGCCCGGCCCCGGCTTGAGCGAGATGCCGCCGGTATCGAAGGTCACGCCCTTGCCGACGAACACGGTCGGCTTTTCGTCCGCCGCGCCGCCGTTCCAGCGGATCGCGATCAGTTTCGATTCGCGTTCCGATCCGCGCCCCACCGCGACCAGCGCGCCCATGCCGAGCGCTTCCATTTCGGCCTCGCTCAGCACGGTGATGTCCGCGCCGGTCCCTGCGAAGGCTTTCTGGCAGGCAGCGACAAAGGTTTCGGGGTAGATCACATTGGGCGCTTCGGTCACCAGATCGCGGGTGAATTCGACGCCCTTGGCCAGCGCGGCTTCGCGTTCCCATGCGGCTTCGGTGCCGGCGGGGGCATTGATGACGTGCACTGTTTCAAGGCTGGGGCGCTTGTCGGCGGCCAGCCTGGTGCGATACCGGTCATGCCGCCAGCCGCGCAGCCTGAGGCCGAGCAAAACCGCCGCCGCGGTGTCGGCCGACAATCCCGCCTGCTCCAGATCGAGCACCATCGCACGCTCGGTTGAGACCAGATATTTAGCGATCAGCGCCGCGCCTGCGCGCTCGCAATCGAGCCGCCGGTCAGCCCCGTCAGCCTCACCCGCGCCCACCAGCGCAATCCGTTTCACCGCGCCTTCCACGGTGCTGAAACCTTCAAACACCTGCCCCGCGCGCCCCGAAAAGCGCGATGCAGCCGCCCCTTCGACCAGCGCCGCGTCCAGCCCCGTCAACGCCGCCCCCTGATTGACCACGCGGGCGTGCAGGCGGACGGAGGAAGGCGGGGTCGAGGTGAAAATAATCTGCATGGGTTCTCCGCAATTTTGTGGTCGACGCGCCGGATCGGCATATGCTTTCGCGCGGCGCAAAAGCAACCCATCGGGCACTTACCAACAAGCGCGAACGACGGGCCGCAAACGCGATTGCGATTAGGCGCGAGCAGTGCAATAGGCAAGGCCATGTCGGGAGGCTCGTTGAATGGATCGCGCAGCGCCGCGCGCTTTGGCCTGCGCCTCCCGGCGCGGGGCGCGGTGTCGCGTGCGATGCAGGGCTTCGCGCTGATCGCAATGGCCGCGCCGCTGGCCGCGCAGGAACCGCCGCCCGCCGAGGCCGCTGAAACAGCACCGCGCGCAATCGATTTCGAAGCGACCCAGATTGCCTACGACAAAGAGGCCGAAACCATCATCGCGCGCGGCAATGTGATCCTGCGTTCCGAAGACCGTTCCGTGCGCGCCGATGAAGTGACGTGGGATCGTCGCACCGGCCAGATCATTGCCACCGGCAATATCCGGTTGGTGGACGAAATGGGCAATCAGCTGTTCACCGATCAGGTCGAACTGACCGAAACCTTTGATGCCGGCGCGATGTCCGAATTGCTGATCGCGCTGCGTGCGGGCGGCAGGCTGGCTGCGCGGTCAGCCGATCGCGGCGATAACGGGGTGGCGATTTTCACCGACGCTGCCTACACAGCCTGCCCTGTCATCGACCCGCAAAGCTGCGCGCAAGACCCCAGCTGGCGCGTCACCGCCGACCGGGTGATCTACGACCAGACCCAGAATACCGTGCGCTTCAAGGGCGCGGTGCTCGAACTGTTCGGTGCCCGCATCCTGCCGATGCCGGGGCTCTCGCTGCGCACCGACGGCAAGTCCACGTCAGGCTTTCTGGTTCCCGACGTGCGCATCTCGCGGGTCAATGGTCTGGAACTGAGCAGTGAATATTACTTGCGCGTGGCTGACAATGCCGATCTGACATTGGGGGCCTTTGCATTCACCAAAGTCGCGCCGATGGTCAGTGCCAAATGGCGGCAACTGACCGAAAAGGGTGCTTATCAGGTTACCGGCTACGCTACGTCCAGCGACCGGTTGACCGATCTGACCGGCGCGCCAAGCGTGGAACGCGATCTGCGCGGCTATGTCGAAGGCAATGGCCGCTTCCAGCTCTCGCCCGACTGGACACTGTCCGGTTCGTTCCGGCTGGCGAGTGATCGCACCTTTTTAAGGCGCTATGATATCAGTCGCGATGACCGGCTGCGTTCGACCATCGATCTCGAACGGATTACCGATCTGTCCTATCTGTCGATTGCCGGCTGGGCGACGCAGACGCTGCGCATCAATGCCGATCAGGGCCAGATCCCGGTGGCGCTGCCCGCGATTGATTACCGCCAGAAACTTGCCCATCCGGTGTTGGGCGGCGACCTGCAATTTCAGGCCAACAGCGTCGCCTTGCTGCGCGATGACGGGCAGGATACGCAGCGCGCCTTTGCCGGGGCGCAGTGGAACCTGCGGCGGTTGACCGGCATGGGTCAGGTGGTCACGCTGACCGGTTTGGTGCGCGGCGATGCCTTCCACACCAACAACACGGATGCGACCACCACGATCAGCTATCGCGGCAACGAAGGCTGGACCGCGCGCGGCGTTGCCACCGCCGCGCTCGATATCGAATGGCCGTTTGTGGGTCAGGCGTTTGGCGGAACGCAGGTGTTCAAACCGCGCCTGCAATTCGTCGCCACCCCCAATATCCGCAACCTCGCCGTGCCCAACGAAGATTCGCGCGCGATCGATCTTGAGGATTCCAACCTG
>PHEL01000144.1 GCA_002842925.1 Alphaproteobacteria bacterium HGW-Alphaproteobacteria-14 | reverse complement strand
CAGCCATCACAAACCTCCTTCGGCTCGCGACTCTGAATCAGAAAATCAGCCCCATGGGAATCCCCTTAATGAGTCAGGATCAATGGGACTTGGTATTACATGGCGCTTGCAGCGATGATTTCGCTGACGGTGGTTGAATGCACGCCGCGCCGGGCAAGATCGGCATAGACGGTGGCAAACCAGTGATACAGCGCCTCGACCTCAGCTTCGGTCTTGGCATAGGGAGTGTGGCCCGGAGCAAGCGTGGGGCTGTGGAACGATAACACCAGCACCGGCAGGCCGCTGTCCAACGCAATGTCAATGCCGCGGATCGCTTCTTCGGCTGAAACGCCTTCAGGCGTCAATGCAATCCGTTCAAGCAGGTTGAGTCGCGATAACATACCCATTGCGCGGGGGATTCGCTCACCCAGTTGCTGAAGCGGCCGCCCCAGTTCGCGCAGCACGCCCCAATGAACGCTGGTTACGGGCAGTTCGAGCAATTGGTGCGCATCATCGACCCAATATGGCGCGAGCGGGTGGTGTGAATAATCGGGCCCGCCCTGCGCGGAATAATCAAACAGGGTGCGCACAGAAGTGTCGATACGGATCCCGGCGGTCTTGAGCAGATCGGCCGTATGCGCTCCCAGCCCGTAGCGCCCGGCGCGGTAAATCAGCGGCACGCTGCCGAACGCGGCCTCGATCGCGTCGCGCAGAGCCATGAACTTGGCGGCCTCCAGATCGCGCGGGAGGTTGCCGGCAAAGGAATTGCGCGCGCACACAACTTCGTCGAAAGGTGGATTGACCCAAGGGTGCAATTGCACGCCGACCTCCGCCGCACCGCGCCGCACCGCGTCCCCGATAATTTCGACCGCAGCCGGATCATTCACGATTGGCCAATCGACGAGATAGACCGGATGCGCGCCAAGCCCTTCGCAAAAGCTCTGAAACCGCGGGATCGCAGCAACGTGGCCAAGCCCGTGGCCGTCGCGCCGAAACGGGCCATCCCAGTCGAATTCCTCTTCGGTGTCGACAGTCAGCAGCACCCGCTGCCCGAAGCCGGTCGTGAAGGCCGCCGCGCTTCCAGCAGCGGGCGCGTCGAGCATTGATCCTGTCACCATTGTCTCGTTCTCGCGGACTTCGTGAGCATTATAAGCCTGCTGCAAATGCATCGCGATCGGAGGGGTGGGTTCGGCCTTGGCTATCGGTCAAAAGCGGCACGGTCATCACCACAGTATCGCCATCGCGAACCATACTGCCGCCGGCCATGCGCGCTTCGGCCCGGGCGAGCCGTAATGCGAACCCTGCGCCGAACAGTCCGGGATTGATGGCGCTGTCATTGCTGCGGGCGGTAGCGGCGAACAGATCATCCTCTGCCGCCAGCCGCGCGGGCAGGGTGCAGCCAAGCTGCGCCATTGCCCCGTTTGCGCCGATCAGCGGGGCTAGCCGTAGCGTGATCCGCTCGTCCGCTCCGCAGGCTGCCGCAAGGCTGGCCAGCAGCCGCCACACCAATGCTTCGGCGTCATCCGGATCAAGCGCGATCAGCAATGTCGTGGTCGCCTGAAACTCGATCTCCAGCCCTGCGCGGCGTTGTTCCAGCACCGGTTCAAGCTGCGCTGCTGTGCGGCGGATCAACGCGGCCAGATCGGTTTCGCCAGTCGTCATGGCGATCGCGCCGGTTTCCAGCCGGGCCAGCCGGTCAAGCTCCTCGAAACCAGCCAGAATCCGCGCCGCATCAGCGGCAATCGCGGCGGCCAGTGCCCGATATTCGTGCGGGGCAGGGCCAAATAACTGCTGCTGGATCACCTCGGCATAGCCTTGCACGGCGGTGACGGGGGTGCGCAGTTCATGCAGCAATTGGCGGATGCGGTCAGCCTCATGCGATCCGGGACTGTGCAGGGCGTCGGTTTCCGCAGGAATGCGGCGCAGGCGGCCGAAATAGCCGGTAAAATGGCCTTCATCGCTGAAGCGCGGCTGAGCGTCGATAATCCAGTCCCCGGCAATTGCGGGCGCGCCAGCCAGTCTGATCTCGCCCCGCGAGATTGGCTGGCGGCGGGCAAACGCACGCTCCAGCCCGACGTCACCAGTGTCATCATCGCCCCGCCGTTGCGGTGCGAACAGCCGCATTCCGATCACCATCGGTGCGACATCGCTGTTCGCCCATTCGATCCGCCCGGTCGCATCCGCAGCAAAGCCGATGCTGGAAGCCAGGCGCTCGGCCCGCTCGGGCAGTTCACCCAGAGGCAGGCGCGGCGAGCGCTCTGCATCCTGACGGCTCTCCCCGCGCTCGCGCCGGAATTGCGCGATCCGTTCGACCAACGCGGAAATTTCGGTGCGCCCGCTGTCTGCGCTATTGCGGGGTGCGGGGTTCAACCTTGATGTGGCAACCCGCAGCGGCACCGCGACAGTGGGGGGCGCGGCGGCAATTGCCGCATCCTCATCAGCGTTGATCGGTGCGGGCAGCCCGCGATCATGCACACCCAGCCGGGCGAGCACCGCTTCGACGTCAACCGGCAGATCGTGCCGGTTGCGCAGGAAACCGCGTGCACGCACTGGCAGACGCGGGATCAACGCGATCCATTCTGCGGGTAAAAGTTCGGCGCGGTTCAACGCGGCGGAGGTGACTTCTGGTTCATGATCGGCGAGATGCGCGGCCAGATCGGGGCTGCGGAACCGCCAGCCGGGTTCGCGGATCATGGCTGCGCGTTCGGGTGCAGGGATCGCCTGCGCGAGCGCGTCCATCCTCAGCCACGCGGCCGCGATCAGACTATGATCGGGCTGACTGCCCCGACGCGCCCGATCTTTGCCCAGAAGATCAAGCAATTGTCGGAACTGCGTGCGCAGACCCGCCTCGCCAGAGGCGCGTTGGCGCAGCACAGTGGCAAGGCGATCATCAAAAAACAAACGGCACTCCCTACCAGCCCATCCGCCCGAATCGCGGGCATCGACGCCCTGCACAGGACGCTCATAAGCAGGTTTGTCCATATCGTTCTATCAGGATGGCACAATTGTAACACTCCGCCGTGCGAGGCGCGTTGCAAAGCGGGACAATTGCTGGCAGACCTAATAATATTAGCCAAGCGAGCCGTCCGGTGCGCTTGATATTTCTTTTGGATCATATCGCACGTGGCGTTGCCGCCTGGTGAATGGCGCGGTGCTGGAGGAGCTTAAGCCGAGTGGCCAATCTGGATGAAATCGACCGCCGCCTGCTGTCAGAATTGCAGGCGGAAGGCCGGGTAACCAATGTTGAACTGGCGCAGCGTGTCGGGCTAACCGCCCCGCCGTGTCTGCGGCGCGTGCGCGGGCTTGAAGAAGATGGCGTAATCCGCGGCTATCACGCCGATCTTGATCCATCGAAGCTGGGCTTTGCGATCACGGTGTTCGCGATGGTCAGCCTGAAAAGTCAGGCCGAGAGCGCGCTGCGCGAATTCGAAGAGCATATGCGCGAACTGCCAGAAGTGCGCGAATGCCACATGCTCAACGGCGAAATTGACTTTGTCCTCAAGATCGTGAGCAAGGATTTGCAGAGCTTTCAGGAATTCCTGACCGGCAAGCTGACGCCCGCGCCCAATGTGGAAAGCGTGAAAACATCGCTGACGATCCGCACTGCCAAGCAGGAGCCGGGCGTACCGCTGTGAGTGGCTGGGCGTGCGATCATGAATCCGATGCCGCCGCCGAACCTTTGGCGGATGCAAGCGCGATGATCCGGACAAGGCCGAAAGTGTTCTGACCACCAAACGGGATCAGTCAGCCCGCTGCGCCAGCCATTCTTCCAGCCACTTGATCGAATAGTCGCCGTTCAGCACATCATCCTGCCGCAGCAATTCCTGATGCAGCGGGATGTTGGTTTTCACCCCTTCGACCACCATTTCCTCAAGCGCGCGGCGCAGGCGCATGATGCAGCCTTCGCGGGTGCGGCCATAGACGATCAGCTTGGCGATCATGCTGTCGTAATAGGGCGGGATCCTGTATCCGGCGTAAAGCCCTGAATCCACGCGCACATGCATCCCGCCAGCGGCGTGATAATGGCTGACAAGGCCGGGTGACGGCGCGAAGTTGAACGGGTCTTCGGCATTGATCCGGCATTCAATCGCATGGCCATTGAACTCCAGCTCATCCTGCGTCACCGACAGAGGGCGCCCCTCAGCCACACGGATCTGTTCGCGCACCAGATCGACCCCGGTGATCGCCTCGGTGACCGGGTGTTCGACCTGCAAACGGGTGTTCATTTCGATGAAGTAGAACTCGCCGCCTTCCCACAGGAATTCGATCGTGCCCGCGCCGCGATAGGCCATGTCGCGCATTGCCTTTGAGCAGACTTCGCCGATCCGTGCGCGTTCTTCGGCGGAGATCACGGGGGAGGGCGCTTCTTCAAGCACCTTCTGGTGGCGACGCTGGAGCGAGCAATCGCGCTCCCCCAGATGGATCGCGTTGCCATTGCCATCGCCGAATACCTGAAATTCGATATGGCGCGGGTTGCCGAGGTATTTTTCGATATAGACCGTGGCATCGCCGAACGCGGCCTTCGCCTCGCTACCAGCCTGCTGCATCAGGGTTTCGAGCTTTTCCTCGCTCTCACACACCTTCATCCCGCGACCGCCGCCGCCGCTGGCGGCCTTGATGATCACGGGATAGCCCACATCCTTGGCAATCCGCCGCGCTTCATCGAAGTCCGACACCGCGCCGTCCGAACCCGGCACCAGCGGCAGGCCCAATGCGCCCGCTGTGCGCTTGGCTTCGACCTTGTCGCCCATGGTGCGGATATGTTCGGGTTTGGGGCCGATCCAGATGATGTCGTGCGCTTCGACGATTTCAGCAAACTTCGCGTTTTCCGACAGGAAGCCGTAGCCCGGAGCCGCCGAGATGATGTTGGCGATGTTGAGATAGCTGTCGGTCGCAGCGGGCGGGCCGATGCATACCGCATGATCGGCCAGCCGGACGTGCATCGCATCAGCATCGGCGGTGGAGTGCACCGCCACCGTTTCGATCCCCATTTCATGCGCCGCGCGGTGGATGCGCAGCGCGATTTCGCCGCGATTGGCGATCAGGATACGCTTGATTGCCATGATCTTACGCGATCACGACAAGCGGCTGGTCAAATTCGACCGGCTGGGCGTTTTCGACAAGAACTGCGGTGACAGTGCCGGATCTGGGCGCGATGATCGGGTTCATCACCTTCATCGCCTCGACGATCAACAGCGTGTCGCCTTGCTTTACCGCCTTGCCCACCGCCACATAGGGCGCTGCGCCCGGTTCGGGTGTGAGATAGCAGGTGCCGACCATCGGTGATTTGACCGCATTGGTCATGTCTGGCCCGGACGCAGGTTCTGGCGCAGTCGGCGCAGCGGCCACCGGCGCAGCAGCCAGAGGTGCAGGCGCAGCCGCGTGAACCGGTGCCGCGACGCTTCCACGCGACACGCGGATCTTGCGGTCATCATCCTCAACCTCGATCTCGGTGAGGCCGGTTTCGTTGAGCAGTTCAGCGAGTTCGCGCACCAGCGCGGTATCGATGTTCATGCCCACTTTACGCCCGTTCGACTTGCCGCCTTGGCCCCCGTCGTTTGCCATGTATGTGTGAAGCGCAGGGGACTATTGCCGCGAATTGCGGCTGGCAAGTGGCAAGGGGATATTTTGTGAAAGTCTGATGACTGGTCAGACGGTGCCAGCCGCCACAGCTTCGAGCGCAATGCGGTACGAATCGGCCCCGTGGCCTTCAACCGTCATCGCCGCGCCCATGCCGACATAGGACAGGTGGCGAAACGCCTCGCGGGTTTTGGGATCGGACAGGTGGACTTCGATCACCGGCGTTTTGATCGCCTTTATGGCGTCGAGCAGCGCGATCGACGTGTGGGTGTAGGCCGCCGCATTGAGCAGCACCGCGCGCGCGCCCTCGGCTTGGGCTTCGTGCAGCCAGTCGACCAGCATCCCTTCGTGATTGGTCTGGCGCATCTCGATTTCGAGCCCCAGTTCGCGGGCGCGGTCTTCGAGCATCCCCGCGATATCGTCGAGCGTGGTGGTGCCATAAATCTCCGGCTCACGCGTGCCGAGCAGATTGAGATTGGGGCCGTTGAGGACGTAAACGAGGTTGGTCATTGGGCGGGTTTAGCGGGCGGGGTGCGGGTGGGGAAGGGCATGCGTCATAATGAGCAAGTTGCAGGAGTTATGCGTGGGGTATCGGCCAGCACTATTGCGGGCGTTTGTAGGGATGGGTTACACTCCGTGGCATGACTGCGCGCTACGACACCATCGGAATAAATTATGCTGAACTGCGAAAGCCTGATCAGCGGATTGGTGCAATAATCAGCCAAGCGTTAGGGACAGCCAGAACAGTATTAAACGTAGGTGCAGGCACCGGTTCCTATGAGCCCACCGACAAGCAAGTCACAGCGGTGGAGCCGTCAATCGAGATGATCCGCAAGCGCAACGCATTGGCTGCGCCCGTCATTCAAGCAAGCGCTGACAGTCTGCCTTTTGACGATAAATCTTTCGATGCTGCGATGGCAATTCTGACAGTCCATCATTGGCCTGACAAGGCCGAAGGTTTGGCTGAGATGAGGCGGGTGTCGCGCGGGCCGATTGTGTTGCTGACCTTCGATCCTGCAAGTCGCCCATGGTTGACGGATTACCTTCCAGAACTTGTGGCTCTTGATGAGCGCCAGATGCCGCAAGTTTCTGAATATGATGGCTGGCTTGGGCCAGTAAGTATTGAGCCCGTTATGGTGCCGCATGATTGCTCAGATGGATTTCTGTATGCCTATTGGCGTCGTCCGGAAGCCTATCTCGACAAGCGCATCAGGTCAGGAAGTTCTTCATTTTGGTCGATCAACGATATTGATGAAGGCATGGCGCGGCTGTCAAATGAGCTTGCAACCGGCGAATGGGATCGCAAATACGGCTATCTGCGCAGCCAGCTTGAATATGATGCGGGATACCGGTTGGTAATTGCCGACTGAGCGCTGGAACAGGCTTCCATCCAGTTTTCGAATATTCTTCCCCTACCGATCCACGCCCTTGACTTTCCCCCACTGCCGCGCGGCGGTATAACCCAGATACCCAGTTCCAAACAACGCATAGAGCGGTTCGGGCAACCCATTGAGATAGGCGTTCATTCCCGCGGCAATATCGCTCGCGGCCATCGGGTGGAAGGCGCTCAGCACCCCCATCGGCAGCGCGGTCAGCAGCAGGATGTACATCACATAGAGAAAGCTGGGGCGGGCGCGGCTGGTCCAGGGGTCGGGGGAGTTGGCCTCAGCGACGATGGCCTGCAATTGCGCCTCGATCATGCGCATTTCCTGCGTGCCTTCAAGCGCGATCAGTTCGAGCTTGGCCTTGGCTTGCGCTTCCTTGTCGGGAATGATTTTGTCGATGATCGAGGAAATCGGGCCGATCAGCACGTCGAGTAGGGCCATTATGTGCGCTCCAATGGGTCGAGTCGCATAAAAATGGCCAAATCGGTTAAAGTAGGAAAGATAATTAACCGATAACTTACTGCCCCTCGGCCAGCAGCCGCTGCGCCAGCGCCAGATGCGGGCGATCAAGCATTGCCCCATCCATTGCCACCACGCCCGCGCCGGGATGATCGGCAAAGGCCTGCACCACCGCGCGGGCGTGGGCGAGTTCGCCTTCGCTCGGTGTGAAAGCGGCATTGATCGGATCGACCTGCGCCGGGTGGATCGCCAGCATCCCGCGAAAGCCAGCCGCGCGCACGCCGCGCGCGCGCCGCTCCAGCGCTGCAAGGTCGCGGAATTCGGGCTGCACCGTCTCGATCGCTGCCACGCCCGCTGCCGATGCGCCGATCAGGCACAGGCTGCGCGCCAGTTCATAGGTGTGAGCATATTCGCCATCCGGCCCCCGCTGCTCGCGCGCACCGAGTGCCGCCGAAAGATCCTCCGCACCCCAACTCATCGCCGCCAGCCGTGCCTTGCCCGGATAATCGCCCGCATAATCCCCGGTGCGGAACATCGCCGCTGCCGTTTCGGTCACCAGTGCGGCAATCAGCGTCCGGCCCTGCGGAATGCCGTGCGCGGCTTCCAATGCGGTGAGATAGTGGTGCAACTGCGTAATATCGGCCGCGCCTTCGGCCTTGGGCAGGAACACTCCGCCTGGTTGCGCGGGGATAATCGCGGCGAGGTCAGCGATGCAATCCTCGGTTGAAACAGGATTGATCCGCACCCACAATCGCGCGCGATTATCCGACTCGGCGATCTGTTCCGCCACCATTGCCCGCGCGGCGGGCTTGTTTTCGGGCGACACCGAATCTTCAAGATCAAGCAGCGCGATATCGGCGTTGCTCGCTGCTGCCTTGGCCATCTTCTTCTCGCTGTCGCCGGGCGCGAACAGCCATGATCGCATCTTGGGCAGCGCGGGGTGGGGTGCGGTGTGGGCCATGGGACAATCCTCTCCTTGCGGCACGCTTACGTAGCACACCGCCGAAGAACAAGACCGCTGTGTTGTTGAGCCTGGGATCCGCCCGCATCGGGTGACAGCACGGCGCAATCCATCCGCGCGCCGTGCAGCTTGCACGGGCGATGATTCAGCCACGCAACCTTGCATTACGCAGGGATAAGCAAGTGGGCAGTCATTGCCGCCCGCTTAGGGTGTTGGTTTTGTTTGAAAACCACTGGTCGGGACGAGAGGATTCCCGACCGGATCATCAACCTTTCTCAGAAACTCAGAAAATCCGCAGAATTCCAAGGGTTTTTTAAACTCGTGGGTTTGTGAATCATAATGTGAGCACAGTCAAGTGCACAGCAAGGTGCACGGTTCGCGTCTGACTTTCTGGCCACCGTAAACTCGCAACCGATATCTTGATTACGTTGGATTGCCCGCATTCGAAAACGACGCTGCCGCTCGGGACTGTATTGGAAACAAGGAAGAGGTGGCCCGGTTTGTCTGCACAGAGATCGGCAACGGATAAGTGGATTGTCTGCCGGTTGGTTTCTTGCATTGCCGAGATGTGCCGTCATGGAGGGA
>PHEL01000009.1 GCA_002842925.1 Alphaproteobacteria bacterium HGW-Alphaproteobacteria-14 | reverse complement strand
GATCCGCACATCGTAATAATCGGTCATCCCGTCAAAGCCGACCACGCGGAAACCTTCGTCGAGCAGCAGCTGCGACAGGTGAAAACCGATGAACCCGGCTGATCCGGTGACGAGTATGGTGCGCATGCCGGACCTTTCCTTTAAACGAGCCTTGCGGCTATGAGCGAAGCTGGGGGCCGTCAAGAGCGAGGTGGTGCCGCCTCGTCCGGGGAATCATGGGCCAGCCCGAGCAGTGCGCGCGCCCTGTCATTACCAGCCAGCAGACCGATCAAAACCGTTGTCACAATCGGCCCCAGCCAGTCGGCAATCTGATCAGAGTTCTGCCATATTCGCGGATCGAATAATGCGTGCCAAGGCATGTTGGCCCGCAACCCATCGCCGAATTGTTCGATCCAGCGATACTCCGCCTGTGCGACCTCGCGGCCCACAAAATAACTTGAGGCAAGCGCGGCGCCCGCCCACCATTTGCCTGTCACCAGCCCGATTATTGCCTGGAACGCTGCCGCGTAAAGCGCGTGCTCAATCAAGCTGACGTCTATCATCTCAGCGCCTCCGGCGGTTTCCTCGTGCGATTATTCGGATTGCAGCTGGCGCCCATCGAAGCGCGCGATGGCGTGCGCGACCACCTTGTTCAACGCTTCATCCGAAAAAAAGCCACCTGGGATCAGGCAGCAATCAATCAAAACACGCCTGAAAGCGGCGAAGGTTTCGCCATCGGGCGGGGGGGCTTCGTTCCAGAAACGGTCGAGCCCGGTCTGGCAGGTGAGATCAGGCAGGTCGTAAATCGCTGTGCCCAGCGCCACCACCGGAACGCCCATGGCAAGTGCCAATGTTCCGCTGGTGCTGTTGATTGTGACCATCCCGAGCGCGCGTTCGGAAATCGTTTCGATATCCCCCCACGCCAAGTAATCCACCCGCTCGGCAATCCCGAATCGCGCGGCAAGATCGCTGGTTTCAAGCTCCCAGTTGCGGACCCCATTATCGAGTGGGTGCTCTTTCACCAGCAGCCGGGAATGGGCTGGCGCGTGTTTGGCAAAGGATTCAAGCACGACTTTCAGCGCCTCCTTGACCCCGGCAAACGGGGAATGGAGGCGGATCTGTGCGTCCGAATCGAGTTGCAGCGGAAACAGAAAATAGGCCTCATCCCGATCCAGCAGGCGCGCAATCAAGGCTGCGGCCTGTTCGCGCCGCTTTTTGCTCTGGCTAAGCTTGCGCGCCCAGCCCATGCCTTCGACCAGCGGATGCCACGGACGGTGCGTGTGCCAGCCCGGATAGCGCCAGCGGGTCAGCACATCGGCGGCGTTGTAAAAAAAGCCCTCACTGGCGCGCCTGCGAAAAGAAGACGGGACCTTCCGGTGCTCAGGCGCAGGTGGCAGTGCGGCGGCGCGGTCACGATAAAATTGCGGGTCACGCGGCAAGTCACTGTGGCCGTTGACGCCGCCGAGTTCCATCGTCACCCAGTCAGGGCGGATATAGCCTTCCTCGAACACCCAGGCTGACACACCGCGTTCCCGGCAGACCTTGAGCGCGGAGATATGGTGATCGCGGCAGTCGCCAAACAGCATGACATCGGTGATCTGGTGGTGTTGCAGCAGATCGGCGAATGCATCAGGCCATTCGGACAGGGTTCCGCGATAGTCGATCCCGTTCGGCAGCCGCCAATAGGCCCGATCACCGCCGTTGAAATTGACCTTGAACACCGCGTGCCCGGCGGCGCGCAAGCCGCGGCCGAGTTGCTGGAAAAACGGGCCCATCAAGCCCTGAAGCAGCATCACTCGGCGCGGCTGATGCCCTTGGGCAGGATCGCGCGAAGCTGGCGTTATGCGGCCGGAAAGAGGAACATTGGGGGTCATGGAAGCATCGCAAATCACGAAGAGAATGTCGCTCTGTGCGCTCAGAACCCCGAACTGTCGACGGCTGGGCGGAATTTTGTTTTTAATTCCCGTATCTTTTCACCGATGACCGGTGATCTTCAAGCCATTTGGGCACCAACAGAGCCAGGCCAGCGGCAAGCTGAACCCGATGCGCGCAGGGCAGCCGGGCCCGAAGGCATCAAACGGCGGAAAATTCTTTGCATCTTGCCACGGTCAAAGCCGCGATCCTGATCGATAGGGGCTTGTTTCGCTGGCACGCTCATTTACCCCATCGCCATGTCGCACATTCCGGATAAGCCGCGATCATCCGCATGGCGCGCGGCGTTGCTGCGATTTGCGGTGCATGGCGAGGCGTTGCTGCTTGACCCGGCGCGCTACCTCGGTTGCCTGTGGTGGCGGATAACAGGCAAGCGGCTGCGCGCGCGGCTGGTTCTGGCGCCGCTTCTGGGCCGAGCCGCGCACGCCTATGCGTTGTGGCAGGTGCGCTACGAACCGTCGGCAGCCCGCCCCGAACCCGCAGACCCGCCGCGGATCATCGCCCTGGTGGAAGACGGCACCGGCATTGCGGCAACGCTGGCAAGCCTTGCTGACGAAGGGGTCGAGGCGCAGGTGGTGGCCGAAGGGTTCGACATTGGTTCGGTCGGGAACTTGCGCTGTGCCTGGCTGATGCCGCTGGCGGGCGGAGATGTGCTGGCGCGCGGTGCGGGCGCCCGATATCGCGCCGCCGCTGCTGCGGCCCAGGCCGACACGCAGGTTATCTATGCCGACGACGACCTGATCGGACCCAGGCGGGAGCGATGCCTTCCGCACCTCAAGCCCGACTGGAACAGCGAGCTTTTCCGTCACTTCGATTACCTGACCGGCGCGGCGATCGTGCGGGCGGGAAGTGCGATCGACCTTGATTTTGCTGAACAGGATTGGGCCGCAGGCCTGATGGCCGATGCCCTGCAAGTCGCCGATCAGCCGGGCGAAGCTGCGCTGCATATCCCCGCAATCCTTCACCACCGCCGCACCCGGCCTGCCCCGCGCATTCCGCTGGAGCCGGCCCAGCCGATGACCGCAGATCATAGCCTGCCGCGTGTCAGCGTGCTGATCCCCACGCATAACCGGCATGATTTGCTCGGCATCTGCCTCGAAGGGCTATCGCTTACCGACTATCCGCACCGGCCTGAAATCATCGTGATCGACAATCGCAGCGACGATCCCGCGACGCGCGATTTTCTGGACGCGATCGCCCCTGCCTTTGCGCGCGTGGTGCGCGACGATGGCCCGTTCAACTTTGCCGCGATCAACAACCGCGCCGCGCGCGAGGCACAAGGTGAGCTGCTTTGTTTTCTCAACAATGACATCGAGCTGACCGACCCACACTGGCTGATTGCGATGGCGCGCCAAGCGGTGCGCGGCGATGTTGGTGCGGTTGGCGCGCAGCTGCTTTATCCCGATGGCCGGATCCAGCATGCCGGGGTGGTGATCGGCATCGGCGGAGCGGCCGCGCATGCGCACCGGCTGATCGACCCGCACGAACCGGGGTATTTTCACCGCCACGCCGTGCCGCAATTCACATCGGCGGTAACAGCGGCCTGCATGGTGGTGGAGCGCGCAAAGTTCGACGCGGTAGGAGGCTTCGATGCCGAGCAGTTCGCGGTCTCGTTCAATGATGTGGACCTGTGCCTCAGGCTCGCTGCGCGCGGTTGGCGCAGTCTTTACGAACCGCGCGCGCGAGCGGTGCATCATGAATCGGTTTCGCGGGGGCTGGATCGCGACCCGCGCGGGGCGGCGAGGCAAGCCCGCGAAGTCATGGCCTTGCAAGAACGCTGGGGGACAAGACTTGCATCATTCGGCCCGGCGGGTGAAAGCAGCAATCCCGACCCTTTCCACCACCCGGCATTGAGCCGACTGAGTGAGCATTTTGTCCTCGACCTGTGACCAGACCGCGATGCCTGTCCGCGCGCCACGTCCGCATTTGCGCGAGGTGACCCTGTGCGCTGTCAGCTCATCAAATGTCGCCGCCACGATTCTCGCGCTCGAAGCCAGCCTTGCCGAAGTTGCGGTGGCCGAGACCTTGCTGTTCACCGATGTCGATCCCGCCGCGCTGGGGATCGCCGTGCCCGACACGATCCGGATTGTGCCGATCGAACGCATCGGGTCCTCGGCAGCCTATTCGCGCTTCATTCTGGAAAAGTTGGTCGACCATGTCGCCACCAGTCACTGCCTGATCGCGCAATGGGATGGCCATGTGGCCGATGGGACGCGCTGGCGCGATGAATTTCTTGAATACGACTACATCGGTGCTTCATGGCCGCAGTTTGATGATGGCCATGCAGTAGGCAATGGCGGGTTTTCGCTGCGCAGTCGGCGGTTGATGGACGCTTGCCGCCACCCCGATTTCATCGGCCACCATCCGGAAGATGTTGCGATCGGCCGCACCAACCGCGTGATGCTTGAACAGCTTGGCCTGCGTTTCGCACCGGTTGACTTGGCTGACCGCTTTTCGGCCGAGCGGGCCGGTGATCCGGCCACGGCCTTCGGCTATCATGGTGTATTTCGGATGCCCACAGTGCTGGGTTCCGAACGGTTCTGGAGCCTGTATCGCAGGCTCGACGACCGTGCGACCTTGCGGCATGATTTTGGCGATCTGCTGCGCAGGATCATCAAGGGAAGGAACGGTGTTTGGCGCGGACTGGTGTTGACAGCTGTCTACCTCAAGGACTTAACGCTAGGACGTTCATGACCAAGCCCCGCAGAGGCCTGCGGGCCTGGGTCGCACTGAAGCCACAGCACTAGCAAGGGGCGCGCCAGCCATGCATGATACTGCACTCGAGATCGCGCATCCGCGCGGAAACGGAGAACCGCGCATGGTTGGCCCGTGTCTACACCCACTTGGCGGAGATGAAATTCTGGATCGCATTGCTCCCGCCTCGCCATCGCGAACAACGCCGGCTCAAGCTCCTGCGCAGCGCCGGATTATTCAACGCAGAGAAATATCTTGAGCTCTATCCCGACGTCGCGGCGGCAGGTATGGACCCGCTGCGCCACTATATCCTCCACGGCATGGAAGAAGGCCGCGAGCGCCCGGTCTAGACCCTGACGCAGCAAAAGCACGAACACCTTGATGCATGAATATTTGGGCGAAACTGGAATTTGCTGCTAATGGCTGCGCGAAAAACTCGTCCCGATCCTTAGGGAAGCACGCGCGCTGCCCCTTTCATAACACCGAGATGACGACCGAGACATGGAACACGCCCTTGAATTGCAGCGCCGGATCGCGGCGACCAAGAAGCGCAACAAGCTTGCCGCCATGCTGAGCCGGTGGCGCTGGTTCGGCCTGTTCGTGCTGCTGCCCACGCTGCTTGCGACGCTGTATTATGGCGTCATCGCGGCGGATATCTATGTTTCGGAATCGCGGTTCGTGATCAAGGCACCCGAGCGCTCGCAAAGCAGTGGTTCCGCGCTCGACGGGTTGCTGCAAAGCACGGGGCTGGGCAGCGGCACCGAACAGGCGAGTGAGATCATCGGCTACCTGCGTTCGCGCAATGCGCTATCCGACCTGTCAAAGACAATCGACGTACGCGCTGCGTTCGGCTCGAGCGAGGCGGATTTCCTGAGCCGTTTTCCCCTGCTTTACCAAAGCGACACCTTTGAAGACCTGTACCAATATTACGGTGCCATGGTGACGACCCAGCCCGACAGTGAAACCGGACTGTCCGTGCTCAGCGTCAGCGCCTTTACGCCCCAGGAGGCAGAGGCGCTCAACGCCGGCCTGCTCGATCTCAGCGAGGAACTGGTCAACCGGCTCAACAAACGGGTCAATTCGCAGGCTATCGACGAGGCCCAGGCCCGTGTCGACGTGGCGCAGGAACGGGTGCGCGATGCGCGGATCAGGCTTGGCGCCTATCGCAATTCCTCGCAGATTCTCGATCCGCAGCAGCAGGGCATTGGCGTGCTCGAAGTCTCGAACGCGCTGATCGCGCAGGAAGCCGCGCTGCGTGCGCAACTTTCCGAAATTCGGCGCAACGCGCCCAATCACCCATCAATACCCGCCCTGCAGGACCGAATTGCAGGCCTTGGACAGCAGGTGGCCGAACAGACCGGGCGTGCTGTCGGCACGCCTGATGGGATCGCCGCCAAGATCACCGAATACGAAAACCTGCTGGTCGAACAGGAATTCGCCGAGCAAACTCTCACCGCCGCAAATGCCGCGCTGGAACAGGCGCGGGTCGAGGCGCAACAACAGCAATATTATCTCGAACGCGTGGTCGAACCCAACCAGCCCGACTTGGCGATCAAGCCCGCCCGGCTGCGCGGCATTCTTGCGGTCCTGTTTGGCACTTTGTGCCTGTATCTGGTCGGCTGGATGCTGTCGGTGGGGGTCCGCGAACACGCGTCGGAAGATTGATTGCGATGACAGGGTTCAACGCCGGTTTGCGTGTCCAGATCAAGGTCATTCAGGCCCTGACCAGCCGCGAACTGATGACCCGGTTCGGGCGCGAAAACATCGGCTTTCTGTGGATCATGGTCGAACCACTGCTGTTTGCAGGGCTGGTCGGCCTTGTCTGGTCGTTCATCAAGGCACCCGACAGTAGCGGGATCAATATTTTCGCGTTTGTCATGACCGGTTATGTTCCGCTTACCTTTCTGCGCCATTCGTTCGGGCGTTCGGCGAATATCTTCGTGGCGAATTCTTCGTTGCTTTATCACCGGCAGGTGAAGGTGCTCGACTTCATCATCGTGCGGGTGCTGATAGAATTGGTCGGAGCGATGATGGCCTATATATTTGCCGGCATCATTCTTGCTTTTCTGGGGCTTTTCCCGTTTCCCGCTGATATCGGGTCGCTGGTACTGGGCTGGGCGATCTATGTGTTTTTCGTATTCGCGCTGTGCACGATCCTCGCCCCGCTTTCGGAAGTTTCGGAAGTGGTCGAAAAACTGGTTCCTATCAGCATCTATATCTCCATCCCGTTTTCCGGTGTCTTCAACCTCGCGGCGTGGTTGCCGCCAAATGTTCGCGATGCATTGATGTGGTCCCCCCTGGTCAGCGGGATGGAATTGATGCGCTATGGTGCGTTTGGCAGCGCGGTTACCCCCTATTACGATATTCCGAAGGCGCTTGGCCTGTCGCTCGTCTGCCTGCTGGTCGGGCTGATTCTGTGCCGCCGGGTTCGCAGGACGATGACCGTCACATGATTGCCTGCCGCGATCTTCATATGGATTATCGCAGCGGGCATGTGACCAAGCATGTGCTCAAGGGCGTCAGTTTCGCGATCAATCCGCGCGACCGGATCGGCCTACTCGGGCGGAACGGGGCCGGCAAGTCGACCCTGATCCGGCTGATCGGCGGGGTCGAGATGCCGACTTCGGGCAAGGTGGTGCGCCGCATGACCTGTTCCTGGCCGCTCGGCTTCACCGGTGGTTTTCAGGGCAGCCTGACGGGGTACGATAATGCCCGCTTCATCGCCCGCATCTACGACAAGTCCTACGCCGAAATGCGCGATTTCATCGAGGACTTCACCGAATTGGGCAGCAACCTCAAGATGCCGGTCAAGATCTATTCCTCCGGCATGCGCGCGCGGCTGGCCTTTGCGCTGTCCTTGGCGATCGAGTTCGAATGTTACCTGATTGACGAGGTGATCATGGTCGGTGACAAGAATTTTCAGAACAAGTGCAAGGCGGAATTTTTCGAAAAGCGGACTGATCGCGCATTGTTGCTGGCATCGCATAGCCTTGAAATGGTCAAGCAATATTGCAACAGGGCAATCGTGCTGCATGATGGCAAGGCGACCCTGTACGAAGACGTTGCGCAAGCGGTGGCGATTTATGAAAAACTTTAGGATCGCGTGACGATGGCGAGGAACCCGGCTGCATGACTAATCCTGTCTTTCCGGGCGTGCCGAGGATCGAATCGCCGCTCTTCGCGCAGGACAGCCTCGCCGATCTGACCGCTACGGAGCAGGTGATCGCGCGTGATCTCAACACGCACGGGTTCGCCGTGCTCGACTTTCCCGATCCTGATATCGAAGCGCGGATCGAACGGATAAAGGCCAATCTTGGCCCGCGTTTCGACATCCCGTTTGGCGATCGGGCGGCCGACAAGACCCGCGGCGAGCGGCGCGTTCAGGATGGATGGAAATTCGACGATGACGTGCGCGCCATTGCGTCCAACCCGCAAATGCTCAACCTGCTGGGCAAACTGTATGGCCGCGCGGCCTTTCCGTTCCAGACGCTCAATTTCCCGGTCGGCACGCAGCAGGCTGTGCATTCGGATTCGGTGCATTTTTCCTCGCTGCCCGAACGGTTCATGTGCGGCATCTGGCTGGCAATGGAGGATGTGGCGGCCGGGGCCGGACCGCTGTTCTACGTGCGTGGATCGCATCGTTGGCCGATCGTGACCAATGCGATGATCGGCCGGCGCGGGTTCGGGGAGGAACTAAATTCTGCGCAGGACCCATTTGCGGAGGCATGGAAAGCGCTATGCCGCGCGAATGGAGCCGCACAAGAACCCTTCCTCGCGCGCAAGGGCCAAGCCTTGATCTGGACTGCCAACCTGCTCCACGGCGGCAGCCCGCAGACTGATCCAACCCTGACCCGCTGGTCTCAGGTGACGCATTACTTTTTCGACGATTGCATTTACTACACGCCCGCGTTCTCGGACGAGTGCATCGGAAAACTGGCTCTGCGCGATATAGTGGCAATTCACGATGGCGAGGCGAGACCGAACCGTTATCTGGGAGAGGGGATTGAGGCCGGCCATTATTCGAAGAACGCCAGACCAAAAGGTTTGAGCAAAGATTCGAATTCTGGATTATTTTTAAATATCCTGAAGGCCCTGCGCAATTGACGAGCGTCTTTCAGAAAACCAATATGTGTATTTGGCTATTTGCTGTAGAAGACATCAATTTTTAACTAATGTCTTTGAGAGACGGAGGCCACGGCAAAAGGAGATGAATTTATGAAAACAGTTGCCTTTTCAGGTACAAATGGCGGAGTAAGCTTCTCTGCTACGGGTTTTAATAGAGCACTCGCAGAAATCGGTGAAAATACTGGCAATGCTTTGTTTCAATTTGCTATGTGGCGCCAAATACGCAATCCAAAATATGTTATCAGTCGTGAATCGATCCCTGAATCCGTTCACGAGCTTGCTGACATTTTGTGTATTCCCGCTGCGAATCAGATAAATCCTTCTTGGGACCTTGGCGGTTGGGCGGATTTTGTAGAGAAATGCGACCTTCCGATAGCCTGCATTGGCCTTGGTGCACAAGCGCAGCTTGGAGGCGATCCACGATTGCAGCTTAAGGTAGGCACGGTGCGATATCTCAAAATCGTAGCGGAACGCGCACAGACAATTGGAGTGCGAGGGGCATTCACTCAACAAGTTCTTGAGCACCTTGGCATTACCAACACCATAGTGACAGGATGCCCGTCTCAAACAATTAATTCGCGCCTTAAAGGCAGAGATATCAAGGCTCTGATTGATGGCTTTGACTTGATTGAAAGACCCCGCATCGGCTACACACTCGGTACGCTTGAGGAGTATGCCCGACCCACAGAGCAGCGACTTTCAAAGATGGTTTCTGCCCTCCCTCATAAGATTATTATACAGACCGGGCCGCATTTCATGCGGTTCCTCCATGATGGCCATGCAGATGAGGAAGCGGTCGGGTTCTTCAGGTGGGTTGGAAGCTTCTTACGCCCAGACCTGTCAGTCCATGAGTTCATGTCCTACTTGGCGGACCAGGCATTGTTTTATTCAGATGCTCGAACTTGGATTGACCAGATGCGCAGCACGGATCTTGTTGTAGGAATGCGTATTCATGGCGCAGTTGCCGCAATTCAAGCCGGTCGTCTAGGCGTTTGTGTCGCCTTTGACAGCCGCACTGAAGAACTAGCCTATACAATGGGATACCCTTACGTGACACATGAAGAAATCATGGATGACACGACTCTGGGTGATATTGTACGACTAGCGCGTTTTTCGGCGGAGCGTTTTGATCATGTCAGAGTCAAAAATAGCGATAACGTTAGAAAGATTTTAGCCGACGCTGGATGTGCCCTAATTCATGAATAGGAAATCACAGCCAACGCGGTTGCCGTAATCTGTGTTTACCCCCTGACTGGTCTGCCACGCCCTTCGAGATGTCCGTTCAGCGCGTAATGCTCGAAGCCTGACGCAAAGGTGCCCGCGCTTACGGCTTTTGCGACATCGGCGTTCTGGGCGAGATAGCCGACATCGTCAAAACTTGTCGGTGCCTTTATCCTGATCCCGTTACGCTTGGCAAAATCCGTGATTTCGACCAGCGATGACTCTGTGTTCACCTGAGGCAAGCGCTTGCGAAGCCAGCCGGAGCGGCGGGCCTTCTGTTCGAGAACTTGAGTTATAACCCAGAGTCTGTCGCTTTCAGTCCAGGAAGCCCAGGCAGCTTGGGCCGAAGAGGCCGCAGAGGGAGTGTTGCTCTGGCTAATTCGCGCAATCCGATTGCGCATGTCCTGCGTGAAATAGGCCATAATTAGCCCGGTCGCGACGCTGGTGTTCTGCGCATATTTACGCAAGAACATGTTTCGGCAGACCGAGCTGAATTCCTCGTGCTTGCTCTGGCCGCCAATCACCGAGTTAGAATAGACACCCGACCGCGAGCTGTCACCACGATCGCGGTGATGGTAATACGCCAGTTGTTTTGGCAGGACTTTGATATCGGCCCGGAGAACGAATTCGAGATTGAAGAACCAGTCTCCCAGCACCGGCAGTTCTGGATTATAGCCACCAATTTCATCATAAAGGTTGCGGCGATAGATAAAGGCGATAGGCGCGAAAAGGTTCTGAGCCATCAATTCGGATAGCTGGATGTTACGCACCCAGTCCATGTAGGGGGCGCGAGCGTGGATGATCACTTGATCATTGCAGATCTCTTCGGAAATATATTCGGACTTAGTTACCGCCCCGCCATAGCGTTTTCCCGCAGCGCTTTCGAGGTAAGTGACAGTCTCCTTGAGAAAATCGGGATGCAGGGCATCGTCATCATCATGGATCAACACATAGTCGCTTTCGACATGCCGAATGCCGAGATTCGACGCGGCTTCCATGCCGACACTTTGCGAGTTTGAAACCAATCTGATGCGGCGACGATCGACACTGCAATTGTCGATCGTCTCGCGCACCACACTCTCTTCCCCGCCATCGTTGACGATTACCCAGAGATAGTTGTCATAGGTTTGCTGTGCGACACTCTCCGCCGCTCTATTCAGCAGCAACGGCCGGTTTTTCGTGCGCGTTACGATCGCGACAACGGGCTTCGCTTCAGAAAGCGGGCTGAGGCGTGGCCCTGGTTTGCTGTTTTTCTGGGCTACGTGATCAAAATAGCCAATGTCATCGGCGAGGCCCGACACGCGCAATTGCAGCTCTTCGCGTAGCTTGCCGTCGAATTCGAGCGCGATCTGGCCTTGTGGCCACAGCGAATTCTGAATCCGGCCGTCGCGGGAGCGAAGATGTTCCGGCAAATCCTCCGCCTCGGGGTCGGTAATGAGGATTGGGACGAGCAACTCCTTGCCGAAATCCGCCGAGCGATCTTTGGAAAACAGCGCTAGAGCTTCTTCCCGGGTCGGATTTATAAGCATGCGTGCGAGCTTCGGTATCGCCTTTTGGTACCTACTGAGAATCTCTGCCGGCCCGAGCTCGCCATTTTCACGCAGATATTTGCAAACCAAGAGGAATATGGGGTCGTATTCCGCAGAAACGTCAGCTGTCTTGTTCGCTGTGATCTGAGATTGCGCAATCGTGTCGCACGGACCGCCCACGATCTCCTCGATGGATGGTCCATTAGGCTCCAGCAGGGTTTCGAACAGGTGGCGGTGCAAGGTAATGGCCGTTTCCGGCTTTTCCGGATCATAGCTTTCGGCCTGAAACAGCACGCCGATCACACGATCGACAATTGACCTGTCGTGCAAGGGCGTGAGAATCCGTCCGATATAAAGCCCATGCCAATCGATATCTTTCCGTGCGCGGGACAGCAGGCTTTGTCCGGTGCCCTGCCAGCCGCTGTCGATCAAGACCGCGCGCGACGCTCCGCCTATCACACTGTCCAAATACGTATCGAATGCCTCGCTTGATTTTTCGAGGTAGTCGAGAACCGTGAGAGCCAATCGGGATCCGGAGTTGAGCCACCGGGGAAACTCCGCGGCCGGTGCGTCCATCTCATGGCTGCCGAGGTCAATTGAGCCGAGGCTCTCGGTATGATGTCTGAGCAAACCCTGGACCACACTCCGGATAGTCTGATCTCCGTATTCGGAAGCGATCACGGCAGCTGCTTGTTCCGGTACGCGCTGATAAAGCCCTTTGCATAGAGCAATGCGCGATACCCAAAGGAGTCGCGATTGATCGGGCTGCGATATGCCGCGCCCTTTCGCATAGATCGCATATAGTTCCTCTATGCGCACGCCTGCCCTCGCGCAAAAAAGGAACCGGGTGTCTCCATCGTTGAAGTAAGATAGATACTGCTCCAGACCAAGCAGCCAGCGATGGACAACCGGACCGATCAGGTCTCCCCCTATATATCGGACTGGGTTTTCTGCATTGGCATTTTGGAGGTCATTCATATCAAAATAGTTCCGCGATAGAATTTCAGCGAGGCATCGAGATGCCGACTTCGAAACCATGATTTTTTGCCAGCATGGCTTGCGTCATCCGATGGTCACGCTGCCGCTCCCGCACATCGAATTCCGAAAGCGGTAAATGCATGGCCTTCCAACCACGACGCAGTGGCTGCGCCACGTCACCGCGGAAGCTGTCGCCCAAGTGGACAAAATCACCTGGGCTCCTAACCAAATTCCTTTCAACAAACGGGAAGATACCGCCAGACGATTTGGAAACCTTGGTATCGGCGCTGGAGAAAAGGGCATCATAGCTTTCCCTTGCGATACCTAGCTGCTCCAAGAGTTTCACGACTTGTTCCGCATGCAAATACATGTCTGTGACCAGCACGACCGCCCCACCCGAGGCGCGATAGCTTGCAACATAGTCGACGATAAACGTATTCAATCCTATTCTGGTGGCTTCGTTTTCCAGTTCAGCAGCAATGAATGCTTCGGCTAGATCATTTGAACCTACAAGCAGCTGACTTGCTGTTCGATGTAATTCGACAATCGAACCCTCGCGACACCCCTGAATCGGCCGCGATGCCCTATAGGTGGCCTCCGTCCCTAGTTGCCGGGCTATAAAAGCGTCCACTTGCGAAACTTGCCGACCCGTTTCGGCCTCAACAACATCGGCCATGCGACCGCCCACTTCAAAGAAACGGGTAATTTCCGAAGAATTGTCTCTTAAAATGAGAGTATCGAACACATCAAGCGACAAGACTCTGCCACCGTCTAGCAATTCATCAAGCCGTTGCTTCAACTTGTCTGTGAAATCTGGCGCCTTGAACAGCGCCCGCCGCCCTTCTTGGGCAGTCGCCAGCTCATCTTCAATGTCATCAAACCGATAGTATGAAGTCTCTGCCATCTGGGCCATTAAATCCTAATATTTATATGTTTTTGTGCGGGCAATTCTTATTGGCAATGACAAGATTCTTTTCCCCGGTCAAGCCCCGGATGGTGCCACGGATCTACGACCCTAGTTGTATCCCACCGCTCCTGCAACACCTTGAGCTCGCTCATGTATCGCTCCAGATTTTCGGGATCGAAATCAAGACCGCGCGATTTGCTTTCATGATGAATGAGGGTCGCGGCAGGGGTGTAAATGTTGGTCAACCCCTGCTCGCGCAGCTTCAGGCAAAGGTCAACATCGTTGTAAGCCACTGCAAGACCTACCTCATCCAGCCCGCCGACAGCTTCGAAATGTCGCCGCGCGACCAGCAGGCACGCTCCTGTCACCGCGCTAGCGCCGCGCGCAATCAGAGCCTGTGCATAATATCCCGGCTGGCCTTCGGGCAAGGCGCGGTGCGCGTGGCCGGCGGCATTGCCGAGACCGATCGCAACGCCCGCATGCTGGATCGAGCGGTCGGGATAAAGCAGCCTGGCGCCGACCGCGCCGATCCCTGGCTGCATCGCCTCGCGTACCAGCGCGCCGAGCCAGTGCGGTTCGATCACCTCGATATCGTTGTTGAGTAGGCACAGAAATTCGCCGCGCGCATGGCTGGCTGCGAAATTGTTGATCGCCGAATAATTGAACGGATGCGGCCAACGCACGATCGTGACGCGCGGATCAGCGGATACCTCCTCCATGTAACGAAGGGTCTCGGGCTCAACGCTACCATTGTCGGCTATGATCAGGTCAAACGCCGGGTAATCGGTCGCGCGGAGCATCCCTTCGACGCAATTGCGCAGCAGTTCGACACGGTCGCGCGTGGCGACAATCACGCTGACCGTTGGCGGCGGATCTGGAAGCGGGAAGCTGAGCGCAATGGTGCCGAACGGGCCGGGGGAGATTTCATCGGCGCGCTCGCCGATTACGCGACGCACGGCCGTGAGTTTCAGCGCACCATCGCGGCACCAGCCGCCTTCAGGGGTGAGTGCTGTGATGCGCAAGACATGGGCAGCCGACTTGTCTTCGCCGATCCTCAGGATGAGTTCGTAAAGACTTTGTGGCCCATCCTCGCCGCCGCGTGCCAGCACATCCAGTGCCGGACCGACCGCCAACGCGCAGGCGCAGCTGACATAGTCCTGCGACAGGATCATGCGCGGATCCCATTGCGGCTTGAGCCACAATTTCGGTTTCGGCCGAAACCGGCCAGTCTCGCCTTCATCGCCATACAATAACGCCGGTGCCGGTGCGCCGGCCGGTTGCGGTTGGCGCAGCAGATGCGCGCCATAGGCCGCCAGCGCATGGCGCGGCAGGCGCGTGGCGGGATTGAACGGCACCAGCCAGTCCGCGCCGATTGCGCGCGACTTGCAAAGCGCTGCGCGCACACCTTCGAAGCGCGAACTGCAGGCGGCTGGCAACACGATCATGGCAGCGCCGGCTGCTTCCGGAACCACTGCTCCCGCCTCGTAAGTGACAAGGATGGCCCGCGCCTCCGCGCCGTGCTCTCGCATCGAACGCAGTGTCTGGTGGACCGCCGCCGGCTCGTCCCCGCGCGATACATGGCAATGGAGGCAAAATGCCGGGGCGGTGCCTGCTGCCGTTGCGGCGGAGACCATGTCCTGGTCCGCGATTCCGACGGCGTGGGCCCAGCGCGCATGGGCGAACGGCAAGCCCTTGATAGCGGCATCGATCCGCGCGCGGGCGCGCAGCTTCTTGCCAAGGACGCGCCACCACAGATTGGCCACCAGCTGGTGCGGTCTCAGCCCAGCCAGCAGCAGCAAATCAAGCGGGCGCTGCTGCGAAATGCGGCTCAACGTGTGGTGAACCGCGGGTTGGCCTGAATTGTCCTGCAATGGGCTATGCCTGCACCAGCTTTGTCGTTAAAGGAGCGGTTCATACGCAAATCCGGCAAAAATTCACGATGAATCTGAAACTCCTGCCTTTCCCGTTCGTGCTGGTGGCGCTCGGCGCCTGTTCCACCTTGCCTTCCAGCGGCCCGACCGGGAGTCAGATCGAACGCTCCGCTATCGAGGCTGAGGCAACTGGGCTGGATATTGCCGTGGTTCCCGTCGCTTCGGTAGCCGACGTTCCTCCTGTCGCGCCGCCGGTCGAATGGCAATTGCCCGATCTTGCAACCCCGCCCACCGACCTGATCGGTCCGGGGGATGTGCTGACGATCACCATTTTCGAGGCGGGCGTGTCGCTGTTCAGCGGCGACGCGCCCTCGCCGGTGGCAGGGGCCGGTGGCTTTGATCCTTCGGTCAAGGCACAAACCCTGCCTCCCCGCCGGGTTGATGATAATGGCCTCATCGATGTGCCTTATGTCGGGACGGTGCCGGTGGCCGGCCGGACAATGGCTCAGGTCCAGGAACAGATCCGCCGGGGGATGCGCAATCTTTCGCAGGATCCTCAGATCCTGATTAACCGCCAGGAAGTGATCGGCAATTCGATCATCATCGGCGGCGAAGTGGCCCGCCCCGGGCGGCTGGTGCTGCAGACCAACCGCGAAAGCCTGGCCGATATCATCGCGCTTTCCGGCGGTTATCGCGGTGAGGCCCGCGAACTTGTGTTGCAGGTCGAACGCGGGGAGAATGTGGCGCGGCTGCGGCTTGGCGATGTGATGACCGGCCCCTATCGCGCCTTGCGGGCCTATCCCGGCGACCGGCTTACCGTGCTGGCACACCCGCTGATGTTCTCGGTGCTCGGCGCCACTGGGCGGGTTCAGCAGATGCCATTCCGGCGTGAACGGATGAGCGTGGTCGAGGCGATCGCGATGGCAGGCGGCCCCAGCGACGATGCCGGCGATCCCGAATCGGTGTTCCTGTTCCGCTATGCGGGGCCGGGCGAGACTGAGCCGACCGTCTATCATTTCAACATGATGCAGACGCCAACCTTCTTCCTCGCCCAGCAATTCGCGCTGCGCGACGGCGATATCCTGTATTTCGGCAATTCAGCCTCCAACCAGCCGCGCAAGCTGATCCAGACCATCAGCCAGCTATTTGCGCCAATCGTCACGGCGACAACACTGGCCAACAATCTCGATACCGGCTCGGGCAATTGATGCAGGTGGCCAGGTGTGGGCCAGCTCAGACCACTATGTTGACCTTATCGCGCCGCGCTGCTGCGCCTTGCAATTCGCGCTACAGCCTGTTCGGGTCGGGTGGGATCGTCCCGCGGGCTGGAGCAAGCGGGAAATCAGAAATCTCGAACGGTTGATCCGATGCCGCTGGAGCGGAAACGGTTCTAGTCATCGACGGGCCGGCGCGTGCCCACCTGCTGCCAGGGTTGCCCGATGTGCCGTTCGAACCGGTCGCGCAGCGCCCACAGCCAGCCAATTCGCCGCTCGGCAATTCCCGGCAAGCTGAGGATATCGCCGCCCAGCCACGGCAGGAACGGGTTGCGCCGGGCATAGGACCAAAGTTCCACCCGTTCGCCCGTGCGCAGCGCCGGACCGCGCGCATGAAAGCCGCCGGTGTCGGCGACGACCAGCGTGTTTTCCGCCACCGGCAGGGCTTCTGCCGGGCCCAGCTTCATGGCCGCCAGCCCGGCCTGATCGACTCGCGGTGAACCACGCGCCGAAAGCCGGTCGATCACTTTCGGGTCGGCAAGGCTACGGCGATATTCCCATTCCATCCGTTCGCGCGTGAACCGGTGCGAACCGCGGACATAGGTGAAGGGGCCATCTTCCTGCGTCACCGGCCTCAGGAACAGCCACGCCTTCATCGAGGCATGGAAACTGTCGGCGTGAACGGCCTCCTGGGGGTCGGGTTCGTCACCGCCGCATTTGCTGACGATGGTCTGCACATAATGCAGCGGGGTGGTGCGAAAGCTGGCGACGTAGTGGAACAGCGCGTTGATGTCCCTGCGCGCGAGCAGGTGCGCCAATGCAGGAATCGCCGCCAGCATTGCCGGGTCGATCGCGATTCGGCGGGTGATCGCATCGCCCTGGCGCATTTCGCGCGCGGGCCAGCTCGCCAAAAGGATGGCATCACGCAGCGCCGGAAAATCCTGTGGCGGGACCACGTTTTCGATCACCACGAACCCATCGCGATCAAACGCCTCGCGCCATTCGCGCGGCACGTGGCGCGCCAGTCTGCGGCGGCGCCAGCGGCACAGGCTGTCGGCGATCTGCACCCGTTTGCGGTGCAGCCCCATGCGGTTGAGCGCGGGCGCGCCGATCAGCGGATTGTCGAGAAAGCTCTTGGCGGTGGTCGCAAGCTGAAGAGTCCAGACCGGCGTGAACAGCACTGCCTTGAGGCGATGGGCAAGGTTCATGATCGCGGCTGGCTCTACGTCTCGCTGGTGAGCACCGACTTGGTGACCATGTCGATTGCCTGGAGTTGTCGCACCAGCGCTTCGAACCGGTCGAGCGGGAGCGCGTTCGGCCCGTCAGACAGGGCGTTTGCCGGGTCGGGGTGGGTTTCCATGAACACGCCTGAAACCCCTGCCGCCACCGCCGCGCGAGCGAGCAGCGGGACATATTCGCTCTGCCCCCCGGAGCGCGAGCCCAGCCCGCCGGGCTGCTGCACCGAATGCGTGGCGTCGAATACCACCGGGCAGCCGGTATCGGCCATGATTGCAAGGCCCCGCATGTCCGACACCAGCGAGTTGTAGCCGAAAGATGTGCCACGCTCGCACAGCAGGAAATTGTCGGTCCCGTGGCCTGCGTCGGCCGCTGCCTGGCGCGCCTTGGCGACCACATTGCCCATATCTGTGGGAGCCATGAACTGCGCCTTCTTGATATTCACCGGCTTGCCGGTAGCGGCGACAGCGCAGATGAAATCGGTCTGGCGGGCAAGGAAGGCGGGGGTCTGCAGCACGTCGACGACTTCTGCCACCGGGACGGCCTGCGCCGCTTCGTGGACATCGGTCAGCACCGGCAGCCCGGTTTCGGCGCGCACTTTCTCCAGAATCCGCAAGCCTTCCTCCAGCCCCGGCCCGCGGAATGATGTGCCACTGGTACGGTTCGCCTTGTCGAACGAGCTCTTGAACACCAGCAGCAAGTCCAGCCGCTCTGCGATCTCGGCCAGCACCTGCGCCACGCCGAGCACGTGCGCTTCGCTTTCGATCACGCAGGGCCCGGCGATCACAAACAGCGGGCTTTGCGCATCAATCGTCCGGGAACAGAGCTTCATGTTGTGTCATCCGTTGCGCAAGAACCACATCATTGCGCCATCCCGCAAAGGTCTGTCACAATTCATGTCAAACAGGCAACCACTGGTCGCAACGTGGCCAATACCGACTTGACATAGGGCATGGCAAGCGGTGTGGGAAACGCTCCAGCCAGAATTGGTCGTCATTCTTGTGAACACAAATCAAACGCTTGTTTCCCGTCATGTGTCTTCTGCCCTGAAGACTCTGAAAATCGAGGTGGACGGGCTCAAGGTGCTTGAACAGGCATTTCTCGAAGCCAAGTTGGGCGATTGCTTTGCCCAGGCGGTGGATGCGTTCGCATCGACCAAGGGGCGGATCATCGTTACCGGAATCGGGAAAAGCGGGCATGTCGCGCGCAAGATCGCGGCGACCTTCACGTCGACCGGCACTCAGGCTCAGTACCTGCATCCCGGGGAAGCCAGCCATGGCGATCTCGGCATGATCTCGGCGGAGGATGTGGTGTTTGCAATAACCTGGTCGGGCACCACCAGCGAACTGCGTGACATCATCAATTTCTGCGCGCTGACGCGCAAGCAATTGGTGGTCGCCACCGCGAATCCGCAACACTGGATCGGGCAGGCCGCCGATATCTGCCTGGCTTTGCCGTGCGTGCGCGAGGCCTGCCCCAATGAGCTCGCGCCCACTTCATCCACGACAATGCAGATGGTGCTGGGCGATGCGCTGGCGGTGGCGCTGATCGAGGCGCGTGGCTTTTCTCCCAAGAATTTCAGCATTCTGCACCCCGGCGGCCTGCTCGGCGCGCGCCTGACCCGGCTCGATAAGTTGATGGGTGTCGGGGATGCCGTGCCCCGCGTCCCGTTGCACGCGACATTGCGCACCGCGACCATCGAAATGAGCCGAAAGCGTTACGGCTGCACTGCAATCGTCGATGGGAATGACAAGCTGGTGGGCGCTTTCACCGATGGCGATCTGCGCCGCTGCATCACCCTCCACGATCTCGACGAATGCATTGCCGAACACATGTCACCGCGTCCGGTGACGGCGCCGACCTCGATGATGGCGGTCGACGCGCTTGTACTGATGAACGAAAACGCGGTGTCGGTGCTGTTCGTCACCGATGACGACAGGCTGGTCGGCATCGTCCATATGCACGACCTCGTCCGCCTCGGGATCGCGTGATCGTGCTGCGGGCGGACCTGTTCCGGTTTCGCGCCGGGCCGGGCATGCGATGAATCCGCCAGCCTGTGATTGGCAGGCAGACCGGTGCAGCCCGGATCTGATCGTCATACCCGCGCGCTATGGCTCTACGCGGCTGGCGGGTAAGCCGTTGCTGACGCTGGCGGGGCGCACCTTGCTTTCCCGAGTCGTCGCCAATGCCGCGCGCGCTGCCGATCTGGCGCAGGCGTGCGCGCTGGTTGTGGCCACCGATGATGAACGGATTGCCGATCATGCCGGCGCGCTGGGCGTGCGCGCGATTTTGACCGATCCTGCCCTGACATCGGGCAGCGCCCGGGCGCATGCCGCCGCGCTTGTACTGGCTGCGGAGGGCCTTGCGTCCGAACGTATCATCAACCTGCAAGGCGACGCGCCGTTCATTCCGCCCACCATCATCGCTGCGCTGATTACCGCCCTGCGCGAAAGCCGCGCCGCAGTTGCCACGCCGGTCTACCGGCTCGACTGGGAACGGCTGGACCGGCTGCGCGCGCACAAACAGGCCGCTCCCTTTTCCGGGACCACTTGCGTGCGCGACGCGAATGGTCGCGCATTGTGGTTTTCGAAAACGATCATTCCCGCCATCCGCGGCGAGGCGAGCCTTCGCTGCCAGCCGTTTTCGCCCGTGTGGCAGCATCTGGGCCTCTACGGCTATTCTCGCGCGGCGCTCGAATGGTTCGTTGCCACCCCTGAAGGCGAGTACGAGACGCTTGAGGGACTTGAGCAATTGCGTTTCCTCGAACACGGATGGCCCATTGCCACGGTGCCGGTGGCGCCGCCCGAACATCTGGTATCAGGGATCGACACTCCGGAAGACCTTGTCGTTGCCGAAGCGGCGATCGCCAGGCTCGGCGATCCGTTCCCCGCCTGAACCTGTGCTTGCGGCGTGCGCTTGCGGTCGGGGGGGCAACCGTTACAAGCCTGTGCAATGTTCGTCCTTGTCCGCCACGGCAATACTTTTGAAGCCGGCACCTCCCCCCGCCGAATCGGTGCACGCACAGATCTGCCGCTGACCGCAGCGGGAATAGGCCAGGCGCGCGCGTTGGGGACGCATTTTGCGCATCGCGGTATGGTGTTTGCGCAGGCCCTCGTCTCACCGTTATTGCGCACCCGGCAGACGGCAGCCGAAATCCTCGCGCAGCAGGCATTGCCGCCCGACCCCACGGATGCACAATTCCTGCGCGAAATCGATCATGGCCCTGACGAGAACCAGACCGAGGATGCGGTACGCAAGCGGCTGGGTGCCGAAGCATTGCTGGCATGGGATACCTGTGGACAGCCCCCGGCGGACTGGATTGTTGATCCTGAGGCCCGGATCGCAGCGTGGCGAGCGCTGTTTGCCGCGCCGCCGGCGAAAGGCCCGATCCTGCTGGTCACCAGTAACGGCGCGGCGCGATTTGCGCTGCTCGCCGATCTGGGGCTGCGCGAACAGGCGGCGCTGCACGCTACGCTCAAACTGCCGACTGGCGGCTACGGTGTGATCGCTCGCCGTGCGGATAGTGCCCTTCACCTGGCCTGTTGGGGCGAACGGCCATGAGCGGCGAGAAGGGTTTGCTGCGCGCGCCGCCCTTTCCCGGTTTGCACGATGTCGCCGCGCCCCCGGAAATGCCCGATCAGGGCGCACTGGCACTCGGCGAGCGGGCGGCACTGTTCGCCGCCATGCGCGAAGCGCGGGTTGGCGGGGCGTTCTGGGCGGAACCGATCGATCGGCACGCTCTGGCTATCCACGCTTTGGCACCCACTGTGCTGCGCGGACAATCGGATGCGGAACTGGCCGCCTTGCAGACCCGGTGCGGTAATGAAGCGGTGCTGGCGCTGGGTGCCGGGGACGACGGCATTGATCCGTGGAGCGTCCTGACCAAGGCGCGGCGGCTGATCGCCCATGGAGCGGACGAGTGGATTGCGCTCGCCTGCGTGATCGGGCTGCCGGTTGAAGTGCTTTCGCCAGGGAGGTTTGGCGAGCCGGGTGACAGCGCCAAGGTGCTGGCAGAGCGGGCCGCTTACGCGCTGTCTCAACCGATGCACGATCCGTTTTCGAGACGTTGGATCGGCCCATGGGAAGCCATTGCGGTGCTGGCCGAGTGGCGCCGGGTGATTGATGCCAATCGCGGCAGTCCGGGCGAGCGAATTGTCGCGGCCTGCGGGATCAGCTGGTGGAAACGCGCTGAAATCCGTCAGTTCCTGTGGTCGCCGGGCAAGCCGGTGCGGATTTTCGCTAGCATCCGGCGCGCGCTGGCCGCAGCCCGGGCCGAGGGCGGCGCTCTGGCGGTCTGGCCGTCGCGTATTTCGCCGAACCTGATTACCAAGGCCAAACGGGCGGGGGTTGCGCTGGTCCGGGTCGAGGATGGATTTGTCCGCTCGGTCGGGCTCGGGAGCAATCTGGTCCCACCGCTTTCGGTGATTGTCGACCGCAGGGGAATCCATTTCGATCCGCAGCAGCCGAGCGATCTTGAGCATATCCTTGGACATGGTAATTTTCCGCCCGCGCTGCTGGACCGTGCCGCACGCCTGCGCACAGCGATCATTGCTGCAGGGATCAGCAAATATGCCAGCGCTCCGCCGCATGGTGCACGTCGCAACCGCAGCGCAGGCGCGCGGCGCATGGTGCTTGTGCCAGGGCAGGTCGAGGATGACATGTCGGTAATCGCAGGCGGCGGGGGGATTGCCTCAAACCTTGAATTGCTGCGCCGCACGCGTGCGATCGAGCCCGAGGCCGAGATCTGGTGGCGGCCGCACCCTGATGTCGATGCCGGGCACCGCAACGGAGCTATCGCCGATGCGGCCGCGCTGGAACATGCCGACCGGATCGTGCGCCGGGGATCGATGGCTGACCTGCTCGATGCGGTCGACGGCGTCCACGTGCTGACGTCGCTTGCCGGATTCGAGGCGCTGCTGCGCGGCCGCGATGTGACCTGCCACGGGACGCCGTTCTATGCCGGGTGGGGCCTGACCCGCGATCTCGGCGCGGTGCCCGCGCGGCGCGGTCGGCCCTTGACGCTGGATCAGCTGGTGGCAGGTGTGCTGTTGCTCTATCCGCGCTATCTCGATCCGGTAACCGCCCTGTCCTGCCCGCCCGAAGTGCTGGTGCAGCGCATGGCCGCTGGCGAAATGCCCAACCGGCTTGGCTGGGTGGGGCCGGTCCGGCGCGCGCAGGGGCGGATGATGGCGCTGTTGCGCCGAAAGGGGAGGCGATGACGCGGGTTGTGCTCGATCTGTCGCGGTTGATTTCGCGGGTGCGGCACGTCCGGCCTTCGGGCGTGGATCGGGTCGAAATGGCCTATGCGCGCGGGCTGATCGAACGGTTCGGCGATGATCTCGCCTTTGCCGCGCTGCATCCGGCGGGCCTGTATGGACGGCTCGGTCGGGACCGAGCGCTCGCTTATCTTGATGATCTGGAGAGACGCTGGGCTGATCCGGAAGGGCCGTCGGGGCAGAAACCTCTGGCTGCGGTGCTGCCGTGGATGGCCCGGCTAATGCCCGTTCGCGCCGGGATCGGGAGCAGCGATGTGCTGGTGCAGGTGTCGCCCCACCATCTCCACCAGACCGCGAAGACACGCGCCATCCTCACCCGTGAGCAGGCGCGGTTCGTCTGTCTGGTGCATGACTTGATCCCGATCGAATATCCCGAATATGCCCGGCCCGGCGGGCACGCGCTGCACGAGGCGCGGATGATAAGCGTTGCCGAACTGGCCGATGCAGTGATCGTCAATTCGGCAGCAACGGGTTCTTCGCTCGCTCTTTGGGCCAAGCAGCGCGGCCATAGGCTACCCCCGGTTCATGTCGCCCTGCTCGGCACCCAGCGTCTTCCGGACGCCACGCCCTGCACCCACCGAGACGGTAAGCCGTTCTTTGTCTGCCTTGGCACCATCGAACCGCGCAAGAACCACCTCATGCTGCTCCACCTGTGGCGCAGCATGGCCGAGGCGATGCCTGCCGATACGGTGCCGCGGCTGATCGTGATCGGCCGGCGCGGATGGGAGAACGAGCAGATTGTCGACCTGCTCGACCGGTGCCCCGCGCTGTCGCCCTTCGTCGATGAGGTGAGCAGTTGCGGCGATGCAGACCTTGCCGCCAAGTTGCGGGGCGCGCGCGCCTTGTTGATGCCGTCCTTTGCCGAAGGTTACGGCATGCCGATTGCAGAGGCGCTGGCGGTCGGTACGCCGGTCATCGCCAGCGATCTGCCTGCGCATCGCGAGGCGGGCGGGGCGGCCCCCGACTATCTCGATCCGCTCGACGGGCCGGGGTGGAAGCGTACGATTCTCGATTATGCCAACAACTCGGGCGTGCGCGGCGCCCAACTTCAACGGATCAGTCAGTGGCACCAGCCCGATTGGTCCGGGCACATCGACATTGCTGCCAGCGTGATCCGATCCACAGCAGCCTGAACCGCAAAAGCTGCTGCGCCCCCACGACTATTCCGCCGGGTGCAGCGCGTCCCTGCCGGAATTCCTGAAGCGCTTGCTCTGGCCCGGATTGGCCAACCGGGTGCCGAAAACATAATCCCAGAAGATCGCCGAGACCCCGAAATTCCTGTCGTCGGTGATATAATGGTGCTGCATGTGATGGCGTTTCACCAACATCCCGACAGGCCCGCACATCGGCCAGTGGTGGCACGCATAATGGGTCAGGTCATAGGCAATGTAGCCGATCAGGAAGCCCACGAAGATCCATGTCCCCGCTGACCCTGCAGCGGCCGACAACAGCGCCCACACCAATCCGGTTACCGGAATGCTGACGATCGGCGGCATCAGGTTGCGCAATTCGTCGCGCGGCTGCGCATGGTGGTTGCCGTGGATCACGAAAACGAACCGTTTGAGCCACAGCCATTCGGGATCCCAGTGGAACAGCGTACGATGGGCGCAGTATTCCAGCAGGCTCCAGATGAACCATCCTGTGACCACCAGGCCGATCGCTGCGGGCATAGCGAACTCTGCCCCTCCGGCCCAAACGACCAGTGGAACGATCATCGCCCAGGTTGCCAGAAACCATTTCAGGGAAACGACTGTAAGTTTCTCAAGCCATGGATTATCGAACAGCACGAGGCGATTGTCTTCGGATCGCGAACTTTTCATGATAATCGTCTCGACATAAAACCCTTTTCAATGTCAAGCGGCCAATGAATTGGAATCAGGCAAACGCCCTCCGGAACCACTGTAGTGTGCCTTATGCGCGACAAAGCGATGTCGATACATTCCGATCAGCGGATTTGCGTGACCGGGGCTTCGGGCGGACTTGGCCGGGCGCTGGCGCTATATCACGCCCGCGCCGGGGTTGGATTCAGCCTCTGGGGCCGTTCCGCAGAACGGCTGGACGATACGTGCAAGGCGGTTGCGGCCTGTGGGGCCGCGGCGCAGCCGACCTGCCATGATCTGACCGACGCGACCGGAGCGGTTGCGAGGCTGCTCGAACAGGATCGCGCCGCTCCGTTTGATTTGGCCTATTTTGTCGCCGGGATCGGCGATATCCGCCCGGAAGGCGCGCTTGTCGAACCGGCGGAAATGGTGCTGCGCTTGGTTCAGGTCAATTTTGCTGGCCCCGCCGCGATGGCGGCTGCGCTGGCGGCGCGGATGGCGGAACGGGGCCATGGGCGGATCGTGCTGATCGGGTCGGCGGCCGCGCATCATTCGCTGCCTTTTGCCGCCGGTTATGCCGGTTCCAAAGCCGGGCTTGCGCGCTTCGCCGATGGGCTCCGCCTTGCGGTGGCCCCTCACGGTGTCAGTGTGACGCTGGCGGCGCCAGGATTTATCGATACGCCTGCCGCCCGTACCCATACCGGCAACCGACCGTTCGAACTACCTGTCGCCGAAGCAGCAAGCCGTATCGCCCGCGCGGCCGAACTCGGAGCGCGCCGCATTGTGACACCGTGGCCGTTCGCGGTGCTGGAGGCGGTGGACCGGATGTTGCCGGCAGCCTTGCGCGACAGCATGTTGCGCAGGCTTAAACCCTGATCCAATGTGTCGTCAAACCTGCAAACGCCCCAGGTTCAGCTCCAGGATCGCGTGGTGCAGCTGCGCCGGTGTTAGATCTTTGCGCCGGTTCGGTTCGGCGACAATCTGCCCTGCGCCATCGAATTGAATCATCACATAGGGGGTATGGCGCGCGCCGCCGGGACTGCATGCGCGCGGAATGCTGGGCCGGTGATCGCCAAAAAACACCAGGATCGCGGGCCGCCCCAGCGCTGCAATCTCTTCTCGCAACCGGCCGAGCATGGCATCCCCGGCGCGTACGAGGCGGTTGTAGTTGGCGATCATCATGTCGCGATCGGCCTTGCCATGGGTCGCCCACGGACCGTGGTTTTCGATCGTGACGGCATAGATAAAGGCAGGGTCGCGCGTGCCGTTGGCCAGTTCGAGGATCTTGTCGGCGACCGCCGCATCGGTAACGTAACGTCCATCGCCGCTTGCGGGACGCGCAAATGCTTCCTCGTTCACGAGTTTGGCGAAGCCGGCAGCGGGAAGAATCCGGTCGCGGCCGTAAAAACACATGTCGTGCGGATGGACGAACAGGCTCTGCCAGCGGTTGGGGTTCAGCCTGTTCGGCAAGGCATGCCGGGCATCCTCGATTGCCGTAAGATAAGGATCGTAGCGGCGGAACCCCAGTTCCGTCTCGTCACGCCCGAACAGCACGCCATACTCCGTGCGCATGGTGTAAGCGCCGAAGCTGCTGACCAGCAGGCTGCCCCACTGTACCGCGTCCGCGCGCGACGCATCGAGCGCTGGCAGCGCATGACCGAGGTCGCCAAACAGTTCGACCGGGTCGGCAAAGGATTCGCACTGGACAACCACGATAAGCTGGGCTGCGTCCGGGTTATTCGGGCCATCCTTCACCAATGCCGTGCCATGTTGGGCCAGCGCGGGGCCGGCTTTGCCCGCGCGCCAGCGCAGCCAGTACAGGATCAGCGATGGCACCAGGCCAAGCGCGGCCGCATCGGCGGCGATATCGGGACGACATGCAAGCTTGTCGAACAGTCCGATGCGAAAGCTCAGCCAGGTAGCCCCCAGTCCCGCCGCAGCCACTGCCGCGCCGAGCATGGCCATGGCAAGGCCGGGCCGCGCCAGCCACGCAAGCACTGCCGCAAGAGCCAGGGCGGCGATAAATCCGGCAATTTTCTGCCACACCGCGAGAACCGAGAAATAGAACTGCGGATGCCGGAACACCGCTCCGACCAGCGCCAGATCCGTAAAGACGAGCGGCTCACCCAGAACCCGGCTTTTGGCGTTCGATGCAAACACGAGCAGCAGATGCATGGCCAGCGTCAGCGCTGCGGCGAGAGTGGGATTGCCGCTTAGCCCAAGCAACACGCCAAATGCAGTGATCGAGACGCATATCAACAACCAAAATGCGCGGGCACGACCTGCAAGATCCGAGCGGCGCGGCGTGGCGAAACCATCGATCAGTACAACGCCGGTCAATGTCGGGACAAGAGCGAGGAGATGGTTTAGCATTTCGGTATCGCTGCACTCACGTCACGTTCTGTCGCCTGCCGTGGGCAGTGACGGGGCCGACCACCGGGCGACCGGAGTTGCACGTTTATTTCGGGCCTGTGCTGGTCCGCTGATGTGTGCTCACGGCTGACCATGCAAGTGGTCTTTTCCTGTTGCAGCATCGCAATGATGCCAATGCTTTCAATACCGAACGCCCCAGCTCATCGCCTAGCTGGTCGGGTCATCTAGGCTGGCAAGCCCCCCCTGTAAAGGGACCCGAGCCCGCGCCAAGTCACGATCGGCTCTAGGTGATACCGGGTGCGTCTTCTTGCTTCATGCTGATCAAGTGATAGCCGCCATCGCATGTTGCGTCCCGCTCGTTCCATTTTAGGATGTCGCACGAGATCGCCGATGCCGCTGACTGAAGATGGCTGGGTCGCCGCGACAAACCCGGCTCAAGCGGCGCTGCTGCGCTGCTGCGCTGCTCAAATCGTGAGACATGGGCCAAACCAGGCCCTCATGATCCGGCCTTCAGCGAGACTACGGCTTATGCGCCCAACTCGCCCTATTCGGCCAGCAAGGCGGCGTCGGATCATCTGGTGCGCGCCTATCACCACACCTATGGGCTGGAGGTGACCACCAGCAATTGTTCGAACAATTACGGGCCGTATCAATATCCCGAAAAGCTGATCCCGCTGTTTTTGCTCAACGCGCTGCACGGGCGTCCGCTGCCGATCTATGGCGACGGGATGAACGTGCGTGACTGGCTGCATGTCGAGGATCACTGCCGAGGGATCGAGGCCTGCCTGATGCGCGGCCAGCCG